>JAPYUI010000046.1:0-11340 GCA_029936175.1 Kiritimatiellia bacterium | reverse complement strand
ATTCGGATGCCCTGGACGCGGCGGGCCTGGATGCAGGCTTCCTCGATCCCGGCTTTCTGGACGGGTCGCCCGGTTTCGGGTCACCCGCGGATGGTGCAGGTGCTCCGGGCGCCCCCGGCGCAGGCGCCCCCGGTGCCGGTGCTCCCGGCGCAGGGGCCCCGGGAGTCGGCGTGGGCATGGGCGTGGGCATGGGCATCGGCCTGGGCATGGGTATTGGACTGGGCGGAACCCCGATGGGCCCGCCCGGCAACCTGCCGGACGATATGCCCGTTACCTCGGCGGGGGCTTCATCCACCCGGGCCCGGGGGGAAAAAGCCCTGCGGACGCAAACGGTGATCAGTGCGCTTGAGAGAAGGCAGCGTGCATCCGCCATCCAGAAATATGTACAGAAGATTTCGCCGGAGTTCAGGAAACAAGTGGCTGAGTATTACGAGGTGATTGCGGAATGAAGGTCCTGCACCGTGTCGGGTTGGCCATGTTGGTCGGGGTGTGTGCACCCCGGGCAGGTGCCCAGGAGGCCCCGCCTTCCCAGCGGATCGGGACGGTGAAGCTGTTGCCGGAGGTGGTCGATTCGATCAGCCTGGGCCTGAAATGGCTGGCCGGGAGCCAGGCGGACGATGGGCACTGGGGGTCCAATCACGCCAGTGCGGATACCTCCCTGGCCGTGATGGCCTTCCTCCTCCAGGGTCACGTGTCGGGTCGCGGCGCATACGGCAGGAACATGGAGGACGCAATCACCTACCTGTTAAGTGTCGGCAAGAAACAACAGGGATACCTGGGCTCACCCAGCAATCACGCGGGCATGTATGAACACGGCCTGGCGGTGCTGGCGCTTTCCGAGGCCTGGGGCCAGAGCAAGAACCGGAATATCGGCCCGGCACTCAAGAAGGCGGTCGGCATCACCCTTAGCGCCCAGAACCCACAGGGTGGGTGGCGATACAGCCCGGAGCCCAAGGACGCGGACATGTCCATGACCGGCATGCATATCGTGGCGTTGAACTCGGCCAAGGAAGCCGGCATCTATGTACCTGACGGCTCGTTGACCCGGGCGGCAAAATACGTGCTTTCGTGCCAGGATGAAACGAGTGGGGGCTTTGGTTACACCAGTGCGGGCTCTCCCGGATTTGCCCGTACCGGCGGAGGCGTCCTGTCCCTGATCCTCTGTGGCCAGCGTCATCACCCATCCGTCAAGCGCGGCCTGGAATTCCTTCGTCGCTATCCGGAAAAGAAATTTACCGGGACCTCCCACTTTCTCTATGCCCACTACTACGCGATCCAGTGCATGTACCAGTCTGGAGAAGAGGACTTCAACGCATGGTACTCGCGGATCACGAAAACGCTGCTTTCGAAGCAGCGGCCCGACGGCAGCTGGAGCATGGAGGAAGGGTCCTCCTACTCTACCCCGATGGCGATCCTGATCCTGGGTGTCCCCTATCGTTACCTGCCGATTTACCAGAGGTAGCATGGAGCGCTTGCCTCCCCTCGCGCTCGCGATCCTGCTGATGGCATGTGCAGGGCTCGTCCCGTCACGGGCTGCCGCTCCGCAGGACGCTTCCGTCGCCTTGTGGGAAGAGGTGGAGAAGGCTTACCGGCAGGAAAACAACCTGGAGCAGGGCCACCAGTTGCTCAACCGGTTTATCGCGGAACATCCGGGAGAAACGGGGGGTGTTCCCGAGGCCCTGCTCCGGATCAGTGCCGAAGATTGCTTTGAGATCATCAATCGTGGCTGGCGTGATTTTGCCATGCGGAACTGGATGGCGCCTCACGTGCCCGGTGGGATGAAGGGGGTCTGTGACCTCATGCTGGAGATGATTCGTGTGGAGTTGAAACAGTTCCTCATTCACCCCGCCCTGCTTCCTGAACGGGAGGAGGAGGAGAGTAGAGACATGGTGGTTATGCGGCAGGCCTTCGAACGCGGCCGCTGGCACGGGAGACCGGCGGGGTCACAGGACCGCTCGGATCTTTTTCACGGATGGTCGGACCGGTCGGTCAAGCGCCTGCTTTCCCTGGAACGGGCGGGGATTATATCGGAAACGGACCCGGCATTGGTCGATGCCACGACGATCCTGCTTTACGCGCGCCTGCGCCAGGGACGGTATCACGAGGCGGCGGCTGTTTTCGATACGATCGTGACGGCAAGCGATCATGACCCGGTATGGCTGTTTGCCCGCGCCCGCTTTCACCATTGGATGGCATCGCCCCGCGCAGGGAAGTTGTTCCAGGAGTTGTTTCCCATTCTGAACCATCCCCAGGCGGACACGCGTCTCCGGGCCCTGCGCCAGCAGGCGCAGCCCTATGAAGCCTACCAGCGAGTCGACCGGGACGCCGGCGCGGGGACGTGGCTGAGCCAGATGCTTCCCGAGGATGCGAACGAGACCTGGGCCACGGTTGAACGCGGGGACCTGGGTGGGGTCGAGGTCGATATCGACGCACTGATGGGCGAGGCGCTTGCCGAGGAATCCATGCTGGTGAGAAAGGATGGGCAGGGAGGGGCCGAGGCCTGGCAGGTACTCAATGCCCGCTTGCGGTCCTTGCCGGGGGCATCCTTGAAGGGGTTGCGGCTGGTGCAGGATCGGAAATGTCGCGCGGATATGCGCTCGGGGGACCTGGACCGCAACACCGACGCCGAGTTGAATACCCTGTTCAGGCGATACCCCTGGTCGCGCACGGCCCAGCAGGGATTGTTGGTGCTGGGTCGTCGCTACCTGGAAGCCGGTCGCGGGCAGTTTGCCCGCCGTTCATTCACCGAATTGTTGGCGTATTCGGACGACGTGGAGATGCGCGCCCTGGCGCGGGTGGGACGCTGGGTCACCCTTGCCCAGGCGGGGGATTCGCGGGTGCTTGTCGCGGCGTTCGAGCAGGTGAAAGATGATGAGCACTACCCCTGGATGGGCGGCGAAGCCACGGCCGGGGACATCCGGCGCCGGCTGATGAAAGGGATGGAGGACCCGCCCCCCCCGCCTGCGCCTCCTTTCGCCATCCGGTCCCTTTCCGAGCTTCAAGCGCAGGTGGTGAACATCCCTGCGGGCTTACTCTGGCCGGGGACCAAAACCGAGTCGGATGCGGGCCTCGGCTGGCTGTCGATGCAGTTTCGTGACCGGAAGCTCCTGGTCGCTTCCCAGAATTTCCTTGGCGGGTATGACCTTCGGGATACCCGCATGCCGGCCTGGACCCTGAAGGGGTCGGCGACATCGGGTGGTGGATCATACCGGGCGGGTGCGTTCCGGCCCGCGATCGATAAGGGGAAGATTTACACCCGCTATAGCTATGGTCCCATGCCAACCCATGTTGCCCGCCTTGATGCCGCCAGCGGAGCGATCGAGTGGGGGACCCAAACCCATCCGCCAGGCGGCGGGCGGGAGGGCGCATTCCCCATCGGCGATCCGCTCCTTTCGGAGGGGCTGGTCTACGGCCTGGGCTGGGAAAAGGGGAAAAGCGGAGGCGTGATGCTGACCTGCATGGATGCGGAGTCGGGCTTGACGATCTGGCAGAATAGGATGAACCGGGTCAGTGGCTTTCATCCCGGCGATCACAACAAGATACGCGAGGTGGCCTTCGGGAATTCCGTAACCATACACGAGGGGGCCATCTATGCTTCCCCCAACTGGGGGATGGTTACCCGAAACGATATCCGCGATGGCCGCCTGGAATGGGCCTACGAATACGAATCCGCTGACTGGAGCCGGCAGCATGCCGGCGGGTGGGGGGCGTCCCCGATCGTCTTTGGGGATTACGTGATTTGCCTGCCCCGGGACGGGAATGCCATTTTTGCCCTGGACCGGCGCACCGGCCGGCTCATCTGGAAGAACGCCCTGGTGGTTCCGGAGTTCGCGCTCGGCCTGTTCGAGGACCAGTTGCTGGTGCGGGGGAACTCGATGCTCGCTTCGCTCGATGGAAGGACCGGCCGGATCACCTGGACCCTGCCCCTGGCGGAGCGGAACGTGGGGCGACCGAAGCTCATCGGTTCATCGGCCTACCTGGGATCGCCCTCCGGCTTGAGCCGGATTGATGTGAAGGTTGGGATTGTACGGGAAAAAATGGCCTGGCCGGACCGGCATTCCGTGGTCCGGAACTTTGCCATACATGAAAAGAAGCTGTACCTGGTGACGGATGAGCCCTGCCGTGAAGGGCTGGCATACAAGGTCGGGGAAGCACTGGATACGCGGGAGGGGACCCAGGCCAAGGACGTGAACTTCCCCTTGCGGCAGGCGTGGAAGCTTCCGCGAAGCAAACCGGTCCTGCATGTTCCGCCGCGGGATTCCGCGCTCAGGCACCTCGTGCTGAGCTGGTCGAATAATATCCTCGAGTGCATCGATACCCGGGGCCGGAGTAGCATTGCGTGGCAAAAATTCATGGGCTCCAAGCCGTACCGGGTGCTTTTCCACGAGAGCCATGTCGTCCTTTTCTACCGGCCCTGGCACGATCGTATCCAGGCGGTTGCATTCGATATGGAGACCGGGCGGATGGAGTGGACCTCCAGGGAAATCCTCGGCTTACACGAGGTGCAGAAGCGATTCGGTTCCTCGGTGATGCTGAGTGAGCGGAATCGGCTGGGAGCCCTGGACCTGGGCACGGGCCGGATATTGTGGGACCGGATTATCAACACCTACGGAATCGGCTACGGCCCGTTCAGCATGGTCGGCCAATCGGGGGACCGCCTTCACATCATGCATTCCCTGGAGCGGGGAAAGGTGATCAACTGGCTCGTCACGGACCCGGCAACCGGGATTCGCAAGGAGGATGCGAAAAAACTGGAGGCCCCCGGCATGCAGGGGGGCAATGGGCTGTGGCTCCGGGGAACCCGGTTTGGCGCGAAACATGTTTTTGTGAGTGTGTACAAGGGCATGTCCACGGGGAACCGTCACATGGTGTACCAATGCGATATCGAGGACCGGAGTGTAAAGTTGCTGAGGGAGGATGTCAGCGTTCATACCCTGGCATCGCCCTATATCCTGATGAGGGGAGAGACGCAGGGAAAGCATAAGAATCGCGAGGCCACGGTGCTTCGCGAAGATGACCCGGCCTTTGAGCGGCGCTTCGAGTTCAACACGGACCGGACCCTGTTGGTGGATGACGTGTTGATCAAGGTTGATGACAAGCGTAAAGGATTCCGGGTTATTGACCTGGAAACGGGTGCCGACCGGCTGGTGCATGAGGAGGATGGCGAGGCGACCGTGCTGACCTTCGAGCTGGATGATCGCGACCGGCTCTACCTCGTTTCACACGATCGAAGAATGAATCGCTTCCGCTTGAGCCTGTTCGACCGGAATACCTGGACGCTGCAAGGCGTCCAGGAGCTCCTGGATTACAGGCTTTCCGGGTGGAACGACCGGTGGAGGGGAGATCCGCGTTACCGGTCCGCCGAGCATGGGGTCTGGATGACCCGCGCGGAGGGACAGCTTCTCCTGGTCGGGGACGATGGAATTACAGCGTATGTATCCGGGGATGAATGAACGGATGAAGTCGGGATCACGAACAGGGTGCTTGCTGCCGGCGGTGCTTATGGGCTTTTGCTGCACCTTTTCCGTTGCCGCAGAAAAGGAAGCCCTGGGTGTGCAGGATATTCACCGCCTGACCGGGCAGTTGTCGTCGGATGATTGGATCCTCCAGGTTGAAGCCCTTGAGTTGCTGGGCCGGCACGGGGTCAAGACGGCCAAACCGGGGATTGAGCAGCTACTCGAACAGGGCAAGACCCCGTGGGCGAAGGGCCGCGCCCTGGTGGCCCTGGCGAGGATCTCCGGCCCCGACGTGTATGCGACGGTGGAGCATTTGTCCCGGGACAAGGACGCGGTGCTTCGTCGAGCGGCGGTGGAGGCCCTTGACCTGATGGGGACCCCGCGGGCGGCTGCCGCTGCACAGAAACTCCTGTCGGATGAAGACCTGGCGGTGAGGGCCGAGGTTGCCTATGTCTGTGCGAAGCATGATCCCCAGGCGGCCTGGCCGGTTATCCAGGCACTGACCGATGATCCCGATCCCCGCCTCGCCGCTCCGCTGGCGCGTGCCCTGGCCTGCATGGGGACGGGTGAAGCCCTGGTCCGCCTGGAGAAATTGTATGATACGGTGTCGGGGAAAAAGGAGAAAGCATACCAGGTTATCGAGGGCCTGCACCTGGCCGATGAAGCGGCCATCCCCCTGCTGATCCGCCTGGTTGCCCGCCACCGCCCCGACCCCCGGGTGGATGCCCTGGGCCGGAGGATTCTCAAGGCATTCGACCCGGAAAAGGTTACGTCAAATCTCCAGGCGGTTTTTGAATCCGGGAAAACGGACCTGTACGAGACGGCCGCGCTCTTTGCCGCCACGGTCTTTCCTTCGAAAACGCTGGAGGATGCGATTGCGGTCGCCATGCGGAAGGCCCCTGCGCTCTCGCCGGAAAGCCTCTCCGCCTGTCTTGAAGCCCTTGTCGCAATCGATCCGGATCGCCACGCCGCCTTGTTCACGGACTACCTCGAACACGAGAGCAGTACCGTGCGCATGAAGGCGGTACGTTGCCGTTCGCTCTGCGACCGGAAGGACCTTTTCGAGGTATTCCGACCACGGATCGTTGACCCGGCCAAGGCGGTGGCCCTGGCCGCCCTGGACAGCCTGGTCCGGGTGCCCCTCGACCGGGCCCCGCGTGAAGGGCTTGCTGAATACCTGAAAGCCCCCCTGCGAAGTCCCGAGAGGCCGATTGTGCTGGCGGCATTCAACCTGCTCGGAAACCGGGGGAAGCCCGAGGAATTCGATACGGCCATGGACTGGATCCGGCCCTACCTCGAAGGTGCCGATGAAGAGTACCGGCGCTGGGCGGCTGAGGCCCTGGCCGAGCTGGGGGGCTACGAACGTCTTCCGTCCATAGCCGCTGCGCAGGGCTATATCGCCGACTGGAAAATCCTCGGCCCTTTTTTGAATGACAAGGAAAACACGGGCTTCCGGACGGAATATGAGCCGGAGAAGGAAATCGACCTCGAACGGAGTTACCAGGTCGAGCTGGTTTGGGACCTGAGCGGTGGAAAGCGAAACAAGAACACGGAGTCCGAGTTGGTGGATATCACGTGGCGAGACGCGCAGGTGACCCGGGAGAACGGTCGCTTTAATGTTGCTGCCATGATGCCCCCCCCGGCCTACTATGTATTGGCCTACGGGATCTCGGATATCCACAGTCCTTCGAACCAGACGGTCCAGGCCTTTATCCAGGCGGACAACAGCTTCCGGTTGTGGGTGAACGGGGAGATGGTATCCGAACTGGACGACGTGTCGGTTAAACGCTCCTCGCAAGACGAGGTGCCGGTCATCCGGGTCAAGATTCCGTTGCGTTCAGGTCGGAATCGCTTCCTGATCAAGGTGGCCAATCGTGGAGGACCCTGGTGGTTCCGGGTGCGATTGCGCCATGAACAGGGCAAGGTTTTTGGGCCGGGGCCGTAGCATTCGTGCTGGGTATGGGTCTTGATCCACTATCAACAGTCGCTCCCCGGTTCGGCGGCTGGTCTTCGCTCCCTTGAGCATACCGGTCACCACGGGTTGGAGGACGTGCACCACAAGGGACCCGCTTATCCGCCCAGGGTCTTCAGGTACGCGACGAGATCCCGCAATTCGCCCGGGGTCAAGATGCCGGTCATGGGCGGCATGATCGAGGCCTGCACCTGCGTGCGACTTTTCACCGCACGTTTCTTGATACGGTGCTTCTTTGCGACCGTGTCCACCAGGACGAGGGTATCCCCACTTTCCTCGATAATGTTTCCCGCGAGGGTTCCGGACTCCGTGACCAGGGTGGTGAACTGGAAATTATCCGCGATTTCGGCATTGGGATTCAGCATGGAATCCAGCAATTGCACCGGCTTCAGCCGCGCAGCCACCCGGGAGAGGTCGGGTCCGAATTCGCTTCCGGGCCCGGACTCGGCCCGGTGGCAACGGATACACTGGGCGGTGGCATGTTCCGTGAAGATCCGGCGACCGTTCTCCGCGTTCCCGCCAGCCAGGAGATAGGCACCCGGTGCCGGGTCCCGGGTCAGCTTGTGTTCCTCGGCCGCCCGGTGAAGATCAAACCGTGCCGGTGCGGGAACCGAGGCTATTTCGGCCAGCTGCTTTTTGATCAATGGATCCGCGCTGTTGTCCGGCCAGTCCTTGAGCAGCCGGTAAAGCACCTGGAGTTCCCCGGCATCCCGGGTCCGGCCCAGGCGCTCCTCCAGGGTTGCCAGCGCATCACGTGGCCGGTCCAGGGCTTGCAGGCGAAGCGCTTCCGCGTAGATCACCGGGTCCTTGTCGTTGAGCCCGAGCTGGACCGCGGCATCCGCCTGCTGGCCCCGGGCGAGCACGCGCAGGGCTTCAATACGCGAAGCCTGCGGCTGGTCATGATCCTTCAGCCAAGCGATGAATATGGCCTCGTCGAAGCGTACCTTGTGGCTTTGCGCCAGCTTGGCCATGGCCCCCTGGATCGCCTTGTCGGGATCGTTCAGCAAGCCCGCCAGGCGCAAGATTGCCGCCTGCGCATCCTCGATGGATCCTTGGGGGTCATGCACCAGGCGCCCGTTGACGCGGTCGAATGTTTCCGGCCTGGTCCAGGTGCGCAGGCAGTCCAGGGCTTCCAGGCGGAGGGCGGGGGCGTGATCGACCTGCGCGGCAAAGGCTGCCAGGCGGAGGGCGGCCGCTGCGTCGCCCAGGCGCACGTTTGCATTGAGCACCCGGCGGCCAATCGCCTCGTCCTGCAGGGACGATCGGTCCAGTTGAGCCAGGTCGGGCATTGCCGCGGGTATACCCCCATCATCATGGATGGCCCGGGCGACCTCCCGGAGCACGAGCAGGTCGGGATCCTTGATGAAGGCCTTCACCTCGGGGGCCCGCATCCGGCGCAAGGCCACGACGGCCCCGATGCGGACGGCCGGGCCCGGATGCGTGGAGAGCGCCTGCAAATCGCCCGGTGAGCCCAGTTCCGTAAGCGCGAGAACGGCCCCGTGCCGAACGAAGGGGTCCGTTGTACGCGCAAGCAGGCCGGCCAACATCGGCAGGTGGCTTTCGTCGCCGCAGCGACCCAGCGCCATGGCGGCATGCATTTGAATCCTCGGCTCATCCTGCAGGCAGGTGATAAGGCCGGGCGCCAGCGACGTCGCGGGAATTTCCCGGCAGGCTTTCGCGGCCTGGTTCCGGATTTCCGGTTCGGTATCCCGCAGGAGCGTCCGGAGGAATTCGACCGATGGCAAGGGGCGCCCGCGGTGCGCCTGGGCGAGGCCCCAGATGCCGTGTATGCGTGCGAGTTGAGAAGCCTTGGTATCCAGCGCGATTGCACGCAGTGCCTTGATGGCCTGGGCTTCCGCCAGGGCATATTGGGCCTCCAGGCGCACGCGTTGATCGGGATGCCCCAGCAGGCGTACCTGTTCTTCCGGGTTGCGGGGGAGGGTGGCCAGCAAGCGGGCGGTTTCCCTGCGCAGGTCCGAGCCCGCTGATTCCGGGTCATCGACCTTGATCACGCCACCGCGATCATCCCGGTTCCAGCCCCCGCCCCAGTCTGCGAGGTAGAGTGCCCCATCGGGGCCGAAGTTGATTCCCGATGGGCAGCCCGCCGCGGGCATGCGCTCGGTACGGTCCAAGGCAAAGGATGCACCCTGTGGTTTCAACCAAAGCGCATCCAGCCGGGTGCTCGGGGAGTAACAGAGGATAAAGGCCTTGCGCCAGTGGTCGTTGAGCGCGGTCCCGGGTTCGTAGGTGAACCCGCAGGGCCCGCCCTTCAGGTTGTGGATCGTCGGGGTGATGTGTGCGGCCTGGCCTGGGTGTTGCGGAACGCTGAGTTTCTCTTTCAGCCAGGGGCTGTAGCGGCGCTGGAATTGCCAGTTGCGCCGCCAGCCGT
The DNA here is from genome assembly GCA_029936175.1 of Kiritimatiellia bacterium. Taxonomy (GTDB): domain Bacteria; phylum Verrucomicrobiota; class Kiritimatiellia; order SS1-B-03-39; family UBA6053; genus JAPYUI01. Next base: position 1,523 of record JAPYUI010000046.1, on the reverse strand, counting down.
GATCCGAACCCTCGGTGATAAAGACCAGGCGTTCGAGTTCGCCCCGCATGTCGCCGTCGTTATCGGCGGAGATCCAATTGCCGTAATCGTCGAAGGCGATCTCGACCGGGTTCCGGAGCCCGTGGGCAAAGACTTCAAAATTCGCGCCGTCGGGTTCCGAGCGAACCATGGCACCGTGATAGGGATAGGAGAAGGTTTTCCCGTCCTGCTCCACGTGCAGGCCGCGGTCACCAAGTGTCCAGTACAGGCGTCCGTAGGGTCCCATGCGCAAGCCGTGTAGGTCGTGGCCGCGTTGACCGATCTTCACCGCGAAACCGGTGACCAGGGGCTTGCGTTTTCCGGTCTGCTCCAGCTGCCAGAGGGTGGGGAAACAGCTGACCCAGAGCTTGCCCCTGCGCGCGAGAATGCCACCCGCAACGCCGTCCAGCTTGTCCTTGAACGCATCGCTGACGATCGCGTGCTCGTCCGCGACGCCATCGCCGTTCGTGTCGCGCAGCCAGTGGATCACCTCACCGTTGGTGACCAGGTCTGCCGCATTCACCTTGCCGTCCCTGTTGTTGTCCCTCGGCCCCTGGATCTTCGCCAGGGGATTTGCCTCCAGCCAGGCACGCTTCTCCGCGACCGTGCTGAAGCCAAAGGAGAGCTCACGCGGACCTTCAGACCATTCGCCGCCCTTGCGGCGGGCGGTTTCGGTTGCATAGACCGTCCCGTCGAAGTCGACAGAGACCGCGGTGCAGTTTTTGAGGAGTTCCTTTCCGGCAAAGGTCGTTGCGACCAATTCGCCGGCATGGCTGGTCGAGGACATGGTTAAGATCAACAGGCATAGGTATCGCTGCATGCTCAAGGGATAGTGGAAAGGGGCTGAATTACCAGCGGAGACTCGGGGAATGTCGGGGCGTGGTCGCGATCGTCACACGCAAGGTGTAGTAGAGCTCCCGTGGAAAACGAAAGCCCTTGAAATCGGCTGCAATAATTTTACCCTTGTGCCGTTATGTGTGCCTGTACCGAGATAACCCATTAGGGAAATGACCATGAAAGTAGCCCATTTGTGTAGAATAGCGCTGGTTGCCTTTTCGACGATCCCCTTTGCCGGGGCCGAGTCGGAGCGCATCGCCTGGTTCGGCACCTGGGAGGGTGGCCTGGCCGAGGCACAGCGCAGCGGCAAGCCGATCATGCTGGTCTCCGCGGCACCCCATTGTCACCAGGTACCCGGTGTCTGGTGACCGGGTAAAACCGGTATGGACCGGAGTTTCCTGTCCGACGAAGACGTGATCGCCGCTTCCCGTGGTTTTGTTTGTATCCGCCTCGCCACCTACGAGGACGAAACCGAGAATCAATTCCTGCGAACCATTTTCGCCCCGGGCGGAACCCTCCAGAACACCGTTTTCGGCTTGCTCACGCCCGACGGGAAAACGAACCTGGTCCGTGCGGGCCGCAGCCCGGTCTGGGCCTTTGGCGGCGTGGCCGGTCCGGGGATCAACGAACAACCGCTCGAGGCGATCAAGAAAATGGCAAGCACCATG
>JAPYUI010000257.1 GCA_029936175.1 Kiritimatiellia bacterium | reverse complement strand
CGGCATCGACCATGAACGGCTGACCTGGTTTTTCCAGGGCCGGCGTTATCGCTTGACTGACGTGCACGGTCACATGGTGAAAGGGCTGCTTGGCTAAGCAGCATCTTGTACCCATCTGGAGAGCCCTTACAGGTTGATTCCCCCGTCGGAGTGCCGTACGAACATTATTACTGGACATTACTCCCTATCATGAAACCATTGCCCATCATCCTTAGCACGATTGCTATCGCCACCCTGAGCACAGCCGAACCGGCTGCCGTGAATTTCAACCGGGACATTCGACCCATCCTCTCGGAGAACTGCTTCCATTGCCATGGTCCGGATGAACACGGGCGCAAAGCCAAGCTCCGGCTCGACACGCCGGAGGGCGCCTATGCCGACCATAAAGGCGTTCGCGCCATCGTGCCCGGGGATCTCAAGGCCAGCGAGGTGGCTTATCGCATACGGACCAGGGATGCGGACGATCTCATGCCGCCGGCCGATTCTATTTACAAGCTCAGCGAAGAGCAGAAGGCCTTGCTCGAACAGTGGATCAAGGAAGGCGCTGAATACCGGGGCCATTGGGCCTTCACCCCACCGGTTGGAAAGGCAAAGGGGCGAATCCGTGACTCCATCGACGCGGGTGTGAGCAAAGAGCTGGCATCGGCCGGACTCAAACCTTCGCCGCAGGCCACGCGTGAGACCCTGATTCGGCGATGGTCCCTGGACCTGCGCGGCATTCCACCGACGCTTGCAGAGATCGATGCCTTCCTGGCCGACCGTTCGCCTTCAGCCTGGGAAACGGTGGTCGACCGCATGCTCGCTTCCCCGCAGTGTGCAGAGCGCCTCGCACTGGACTGGCTGGATGTGGCCCGCTACGCCGATACCAATGGCTACTCGATCGATGATCATCGTGACATGTGGGGTTGGCGGGACTGGGTGATACACGCGTTCATGCAGAACAAACCCTACGATCAGTTTCTCACCGAGCAGCTCGCCGGGGACTTGATGCCCGCTGCCACTCCCGAGCAGAAAATGGCCACGGGTTTTTTGCGGAACAGCATGAACACGCATGAAGGCGGAACGATTCCGGAGGAATACCGGGTTGCCTACCTTGCGGACAAGGTGGATACGGTCGCAACAACCTTCATGGGTCTGACCCTGAAATGTGCACAATGCCACGATCACAAGTACGACCCGATCAGTATGAAAGATTACTATCGCTTTTATGCCTTTTTCGATTCGGCCACCGAGCGGGGAAGCGGGGCAAAAAACGGGAACACCGCTCCGGTGATCAAAGTGGCTTCCCCCCTCAATAATCAAGCCGAGATCGCAGCGGCTTTGCAGGCGCGCCTGGATCGTATCAAATACCTGCGAAATAACCTGGGTGAGATGGATTCGGAACGCTTTGCACAATGGCAGGCTGAGGTTCTGGCGAAGGCACCGCCTCCGTCGACATCTCAAGGGCGTGCCACAGGACAGGAGTCCCATGCTACGGCTCCCCCGTTCAGCTTTCCGGCAGACGGTCGTCAACCGGAATGGATCTGGGCGGAGAAATCCGGTGCTACCTCACATCTGGTGATGCGCAAATCGATCTCCGTCGGCGCGAACCTGGCAGCCGCTTACGTCTACTTTACCTGCGACAACAGCGCCGACCTATATGCGAATGGACGCAGGGTCGGAAATCATCTCGACCCGTGGATGGAGCCGCAGTTGGTTGACATTACGGCCGCGCTGAAAGCCGGCGATAACATTGTTTCAGCGGATGCAAAGAATGCCGGTGGCGTCGCCGGATTTATCGCCTGGGTGCAGTTGAGCTATGTAAACGGCAAGTCTGAGTATCTGCTCACGGATGCCAGCTGGTCCTGGAAGAAAGGGCCTGCTTCATTCGATTCAACCGGTGGTTGGAACGCGCCCGTCTCGCTCGGGCGGCATGGCGTGGGTCCCTGGAATCGATTGAAAGCCCCGGGCGGATCGCGGCCCGGCCCGGCCCTGGCGGAGATTCTGCGCAAGGCTTCGGAAGACCGTTCCGACGCGGAGAATCAACGCGTCACGGATGAATTTTCGAAGCAATCTTCGACACTTACCAAGCGCTTCGCCAAGGCCTTGAGCATCGAGCAGGGGATTATCCAAAAACAACTCACTGAAAGCCGGCAGACCTCGGTGATGGTCATGGATGCCCCCGGGAAGCGAAAGACCCGCATGCTGATGCGCGGGCAATATGATCAGCCGGGAGAAGAGGTCAGTGCCGGTGTTCCTGCTTTCTTATCGCAACTGCCCGATGACGTCTCCGCCAACCGTCTCGCACTGGCGCAATGGTTAGTTCAGGACGACCACCCATTGACCGCCCGCGTGGCCGTCAACCGCTACTGGCAGATGATTTTCGGAGCGGGCCTGGTTAAAACGTCCGAGGACTTCGGCTCCCAGGGTCAATGGCCCTCACACCCGGAATTGCTGGACGAGTTGGCGATTGCCTTTCGCACCGGTGGCTGGGACGTGAAGCAGCTCCTGAAGGAAATCGTCCTGTCCAAGACCTATCAACAAATGTCTTCGCTTACTCCACAACTGCGCGAGAAGGATCCGTACAATCGTTTGCTCGCCCGCGCGCCCCGTACGCGCCTCCAGGCCGAGTTGGTGCGGGATAACGCTCTGGCTATCAGCGGGCTCCTCGTCAATCGGGTCGGCGGTCCGAGCGTCTATCCCTCCCAGCCCGATGGTCTGTGGCGTCAGGTCAGTCATTTCGGCTATGGCGCGTTTACGGCCCAGGCCTATTTCCCCGATGACGGCGAGCCGACTTTCCGCCGTAGCATGTACACTTTCTGGAAGCGAACCGCGCCACCGCCCGGCATGGCGATCTTTGATGCCCCGACGCGCGAGACTTGTACCGTCCGGCGCTTGAACACCAATACGCCCTTGCAAGCCTTAGTGCTTTTGAATGATCCGCAATACCTTGACGCTGCGCGAGCCCTCGCCCGGCGCATGATCACCGATGGCGGAGCCGCCGTTGAAGGCCGCATCGATCACGCCTTTCGACTCGCAACCGCCCGCCGGGCTACGGCGCCGGAGTTAAAGGTGTTAGTCCAGGCATTAGACCGGGAGCGGGCGCGATTCAGCACCGAAAGCGACGCCGCAAAGAGCTTGCTGCAAGCCGATGGTTCCGCGGAGCTGGCGGCCTATACCATGGTGGCTTCGACCATCCTGAATCTCAACGAAACGATCACCAAGCAATAGACTGCCATGAGAAACCAACCCCTATCACGACGCAGGTTTATCGGAAGCGGTGCGGGCACTCTGGCCTTTATGGGACTGCCCCGAGCGCAGGCGGCGTCCGGACTGCCGCATCATCAGCCGACCGCTAAGCGCGTCATCTACCTGTTCCAGTCCGGCGGGCCCTCGCATATCGATTTGTTCGACCGCAAACCGTCGCTCGAAAAGCTTCATGGTACTGAACTCCCAGATTCTGTGCGCGGCGGCCAACGCGTGACCGGGATGACCGCCGGCCAAAAACAATTCCTGGTCAACAAACCCATTTCCCCGGTGCTGCCGCGGGGTGAGAGCGGTGTCACCATCGGCGACCTGCTACCGTACACCTGTAAGATCGCCGATGAAATCAGCCTGATCAAATCCGTACACACCGAGGCGATCAATCACGATCCGGGGATTACGTTTATCAACACCGGCTCACAGATTCCCGGCTTGCCCAGCCTCGGTGCCTGGTGCGATTACGGCCTGGGCAGCCCGAATCCCAACATGCCGGGCTATGTGGTCATGCTGTCGCAAGGGAACGGCAAGAATCCCGGTCAGCCGATTTTTTCACGCCTCTGGGGCAGTGGCTTTATTCCCTCCAATCACCAGGGCGTTCAGCTGCGCGGTGGCGGTGCACCTATTCTCTACCTGAACGATCCGGCCGGCATCGACCGCAAGAGCCGACGTAAAATGCTGGATGACCTGGCCGCGCTGAACCGGATCCGGCTGGAGGCTACGGGTGACCCGGAAATTGCCACCCGAAACTTTCAGTACGACATGGCCTATCGCATGCAGGCCTCGGCGCCCGAGATTACGGACCTGCGCGATGAACCGGAGAGTACCTTTGCCCTGTACGGCGAAGATGCACGGGTGCCGGGCACCTACGCGTACAATTGCCTGCTCGCACGGCGTATGGCCGAACGGGATGTTCGCTTTATTCAGCTGTTTCACCGCGGCTGGGATCAACACAACTCGCTGGTGGCCCACTTGGGGGCACAGTGCCGGGATACCGACCAGGCCTCGGCAGCACTGGTCATCGACCTCAAGCAACGAGGCCTGCTGGAAGACACCCTCGTTGTCTGGGGCGGGGAGTTCGGACGCAGCGTGTACAGCCAAGGGAAGTTGAACAGCGGACGCGACCACCACGGGCGTTGCTTCAGCATGTGGCTCGCCGGGGGTGGGGTCAAAGGCGGCGTCATGCACGGTGAGACGGATGATTTCTGCTACAACATCGTCAAAGATCCCGTGCACATCCGGGATCTAAGCGCGACCGTGCTTCACTGCCTGGGGATCAACGACAAGCGCTTCACCTTCAAGTTCCAGGGCTTGAACCATTCTCCGACCGGGGTCGAAGAAACACACGTCGTGCATGACATCCTGGCTTGAGTCAGGCTTCATCGATCCGATTGGACTGTCATGTGCGTTCAGACCAGTTCAGCTAAAGTCCGTAGGGTCAAAAAACTCAGCCGA
>JAPYUI010000509.1 GCA_029936175.1 Kiritimatiellia bacterium | reverse complement strand
GGCTGGAAATCCTACGCGTCCAGGTGCAATAGGTTTTCATTCAGCTTCCGGTTCCTGTTTCGGCTCCGGTTCCTGCACCTGCTCCGGTTCCTCCCCGTTCATCACCCAGACAGGTGAAGCCCAGGCCATGTTGCCATCCACCTGCTCGACCCGAAGGTAGTACCGGTTCATCCCCGGCAGCGGTTCCGGGTCTGTATACTTCGTTTCCCACTGGACCGTCCCGGGCTGGAAAGCCTGATAGTTGGTTTCATTTCGAACGATGGTCACCTTTTCAATTGGCGCGGTGCCCTGGATCCGGATCTCGAACGCGGGCTGGCCTTCGTATTCCAACATCGAGCCCATCGGCTTCCCGTTGCAGGTGAAATCCAGGAATATTTTATCCGTGGCCGCGATCGTCCGCCGGGCGGAGATCGCCTCCAGGATGCCTGCACGGGTGAAGGATTCAGCGTAGACCCCCCCGAAGGCGGTATGGGTTGAGATATGGTCCGAGCTGGCAAAAACCCCCAACCTGTGACCATTTTTCAAGGCATTCTGGTAAACGCCGGGCTTGTACATCCTGAAATCAGTCACCTGCTTCTCGGGATCGTGCTCCCCCCGGTTGAAGGAGGCCCCGTAGCGGAGCCCGACCGTGGGTTGTGGCAGGTCGATCCCCTCATAGCTGACACGGGCACCCTGGTAAATCTCCACCACGCTCTCCAGGCTCCCGTCGATCGGGTCCTTGTAGGCATCCCAGTTCGTCCCCATGCCCGTGGCCCCGGTATGACTGATAACCACGACGCGCTTCCCCGACTGCTCCAGCACTTCCCATAATTCCATGGGAGAAATCTGGGCATCGCCCTCCGCAACCGGGTACTGCGCCTGCCAGGGCGAGGCCCGGTACAGGCCACGCTTGATGTAGACGATCGGGCCGCCACGTTCGGCGAAGACGACATTCCGGTGGCCCCAGGGCCACCGTTGTTCACGTTCATACACGTAAAAGGAGTTGAAGTAGCCCGGCACCAGGAACAGGTCGCTCAGTTTCTGGTTTTCCCACCACTCGTAGGGATC
>JAPYUI010000508.1 GCA_029936175.1 Kiritimatiellia bacterium | reverse complement strand
CCGAAATCACTCGCATCGGCAACGTGCACACCCCGTTCCTCGGTGAAGGGCCAGCAGGCCAGCAGGCGCTCATCCTTGGGAAGGTTCAGGCCGCGATCGGCAAAGCGTTTCGATATTTGATCCTCACTTAAAGCCCGGTCATAGATGGCGCACATCGCGAGGTCGCCGTTATAGAAGTTCACCGCCGTGCCCTCTTGACCATAGGCGCCGATGCGGAGGGCGGTCTCACCGGGTCGCACCGTGCCGGCAAAGGCAAGCTCGGCCGCGAGTTTGCCATCGATGTAGATCCGCTTTTTCTTCCCATCCCAGCTGCCGACGAGATGGTGCCATCGCTGGGCCTTGATCAAGCCGGACTTGGTCTGTTGAAAGGCGGACGCATCGTAAGCGCCTCCCGCCCCGGTCCCGAAGACGATCGTCCCCTCGTTAAGGAATAACCCAAGGCCACATCGCTCCGGATAATCGTGCTGGGTGATCAATCCCTGCCAACCCGTCAACTGGAAGGGGCGAATCCAGCATTCCAGGGTCAACTCCGACAGGCGTCGCTCAATCGGCAGCGCCTTGGCCACGTGCAGGTAAGAACCGGGGTGAATAGGCTGGATGCCCGGCTTTTCGACCTGGAAGGTCTGCAGCACCGGATCCTTGTCCCGGTTCTCCGGGTCGGGGCCCAACTGCACGATGGCCAAGTCGTAGGGCACGCTGCTGCTGACCCGGAACTCAATCTCCTCACCTGCAGCTAGGCTCTTTTGGGCATAGGCATGCAGGCCGGGCAAGTCGATCGCATGATGGGAGGGAATATCCTCGGTCGGGACGGAAGCGACCGGCCCCTTTGCCTCTTTGAGAAAGGCCACCAGGTCGGCAATTTGCCCGGGTTTCAAGAGCTTGTCGAAGACCTCGGGCATCAGGGAAACGTTGGAATACTGGGCTCCCTTGATGTCCTTCACGGGGATGGATTGTTCCGTTCCCGGGGCCGTTCCGAGGACGATTTCGTCGAGGGTATCCCTACGCAGCAGGCCCGCTGCTTCACCCTCTTTTTTCTGCACCATCACCAG
>JAPYUI010000507.1 GCA_029936175.1 Kiritimatiellia bacterium | reverse complement strand
TTGAGGGCGGCGTAGTGGGGTATTTTGACGGTGTGCGAACTACCGTCGAGGATCAGCGCCTTGCCGAGCTTACCATCCGAGTACTCCGCGGCGTAAGTACCAGAACAAAGGAGAAATAGGACAATAGTCAGGCCAAGAATATATTGTTTCATAATGCTCATGCTTCCTGATAGGAGTCTTCTTCTTTTCCATAACGCACTCTCATGGCATCAACTTGAGAATCCCGCCAATACCCTATGCGAGACCATGGGCGGGGGCAAGGAGAGGGTGGCCTTCAGTGCCAGGCCTAGATAGCTTTCCCTAGTCGCCCCACAATCTGCATATGACCTTTGGCGAGCACCTTCTTTCAGCCTTTACTTCATCCGGAAGGCCTTGCTGCCAACCAGGGCCTGGAAGAATTCGGGCACTGCGTATTCCTGATTTTTGGCGGAAGCGATGATCTCCTTCGCCAGATCTTCGTCGACAAACCCGAAGGAGCGACCCAGGGCATACTCGATCAGGTGCTCGGTGAAGCCGCGGGCGAAGTCCGCCTCACGTTCGGCAACACGGTCGCGCAGCTCGAAATAGTCGTCGAAGGCTGGGCCCTTATAAAAGGCGCCAGAGGCGTCGATTTTCCACGTTTTGGTTGTTCTCCAGCTTCTTCTCGTCTTGATGCGATGAGCTTCAGTTGTGCGCCATTTGCCCGCGGCGTCAAAGTTCTCGAGACCGAAGCCAATTGGATCGATCTTGCGGTGGCAACTGGCACATTGGGCTTCTTCCTGATGGGCGCGAAGCCGTTCGCGGGTCGTGATGGGCTTGTCGGCCAGGCGCGAGAGTTGCGGGACGTTGGGCGGAGCGGGAGGCGGTGGATCGTTCAACAGGTGGCGCAAAACCCAGGCCCCTCGTTCCACGGGGCTGCTCTCGACACCGTCACTCCCCATGGCGTGAATGGCGGCCGTGCCAAGCAACCCACCACGCGGGGAACCGGCAGGCAGGGTGACCTTACGGAATTCATCTCCGGTGACGCCTTCGATACCGTAATAGTTGGCCAATAGGCCATTGATATAGACG
>JAPYUI010000256.1 GCA_029936175.1 Kiritimatiellia bacterium | reverse complement strand
TTCGTAGTCATGGCGCCAGGCTCGGAACCTACAGCCTTCTCACCCCCAGTGAGAAGTCAAAGATGCGCTAGTGGGCCGTGTCGATGCCACCTGGCCCAGAATATCTTTGTTTCACGCCAGCACCTCCTTCACCACGTCACCATGTACGTCGGTCAGGCGATAGTCGCGCCCGGCATGGCGGAAGGTCAATTGTTCGTGATCCAGTCCGAGCTGATGCAGGATCGTGGCGTGAAAATCATGGACGTGAACACGGTCTTCGGCCACAGCGATGCCGTGTTCGTCGGAAGAGCCGTGGACGATGCCGCCTTTCACACCGCCACCGGCCAGCCACGATGAAAACACCTGGTGATGATGTTCCCTGCCGGGATGATCAGCTTTTTCATGATACGGCGTACGGCCGAATTCTGTCGTCCAGACAACGAGAGTTTCATCCAGCATGCCGCGCTGTTTCAAATCGGTGATCAAGCCGGCGATGGCCTGGTCGACGTTCCTGGCCAGGGGGCCGTGCGTGGACATGTTACCGTGCGCGTCCCAGTTACTCGACGAGCCGACATCGATCAATTCGATAAAGCGGACGCCCCGTTCAGCAAGGCGGCGAGCCACAAGGCACTGCCAGCCGAAACCGGTTTTCTGGCCCGGCTGAATGCCATACAGCTTGAGCGTCGACGGTTTCTCACCCGACAGGTCCATCGCCTCCGGGGCCTCGCTTTGCATGCCAAACGCAGTCTCGTAAGACTGGATGCGTGCCTCGAGGGCATGGTCGGCGGTGCGCTCCTGGAGGTGCTTCCTGTTGGCCTTTGACAGGAAATCGAGCTCCAGCTCCTGCAGTTTCGACGAAGACACCCGGCGGCGCAGGTTGGGGATGGGGTTGTCGCCAGGGATCATCTGCGTGCCTTGATGGCATCCCGGCAGAAAGTCGCTGCCCCAGGTCTGCGCGCCGGCATAGGGTGTTTTCGGGGCGATGACGACGAAGGATGGCAGGTTACGATTGACCGTGCCCAGCCCGTAGCTAACCCAGGCCCCTATGCTCGGCCTCGCAAAGTCCCACGATCCGCAATGCATGCCGAGCGTGCTCTCGTAATGGTTGGTGTGATTCGATTCCATCGAACGGATCACGCACAGGTCATCCACGACGCCGCGCATGTGCGGGAACAGATCACTGACCTCGATACCGCTCTTGCCACCCCGGCCGAACTGCCAGTCGGGTTTCTTGAGATACCTCGTGAACTCTCCGATCTTGCCTTGCCAGTTGTCCACATTGATCTTCTTGCCGTGATTGGCGAAAAGTTCCGGCTTGGGATCGAAGGAATCGACATGCGAAACGCCACCGGTCATGTAGAGAAAGATCACGCGTTTTGCTCGCGGCTGGTGATGCGGGGTTTTCGGCACCAGGGAAGCGCCGGATGAGCTGGCAACATCCGCACACGTCTCCTCCGCCAGCAGGCCCTGTAAAGCGATGGCCCCAAACCCGCCTAAGGCTCTCTGCAAGACGTCACGTCGGGTTGGATATGTCATGCGCCCATTCCAGTGCTAATCGACAAACAAAAACTCATTCCGCGTAAAAATCGTACGAACCAGGGCACTCCATACTTTCACATCCAGCGAATTATCCGAAGAATCATTTTCAGCAACAGCCCTGGCGTACCGCTTCATGAACGCGGAAGCATCCGAAAGCTCATCAGAAGTCGGCGAGCGACCGAACGCAAGCTGCCAGGCCAGCTCTGTGCGAGACGCCTCGTCGCTTGCGCCGGACAGGAGACGTTTGGCCATACCGGCCGCCCGCTGGTGTACGAATTCGTTGTTCATCAGGTAGAGGGCCTGGGTGGGCACGGTCGTCAGCTCGCGGCGAGCGGTGCTGACGTTGCTGTCCGCCCCGTCGAACAGGGCCAGGAAGGGGTGTCGCTTCAGGCGTTGCTGCATCAGGTAGACGCTGCGCCGCTTGGTCGGATAAACGCCGTAATACGGTGCGTGTTGAGAGAAACCCCACTTTTCAACAGGTGGGAAGGGATGTTCGCCACCCATGGTCGGGTCAAGATCGCCACTGCCCAGCAGCATCGAGTCACGGATCTCTTCTGCGCTCAAGCGCCGACGGCTGAATCGCCACAGCAATTTGTTATCGGGATCGAGCTTGAATGCGCGCGGCTCGAACTCGCTGGAGCGCTGGTAGGCGGCCGACGCCATGATCAACCGGTGCATGGATTTCACCGAGTAGCCCGCCGCCTTGAAACGACTCGCAAGCCAGTCGAGGAGCTCCGGATGCGTCGGCCGCTGGCCGCGGGCGCCGAAGTCGTTTTCTGTTGCCACCAGCCCACGTCCGAAATGCTGCTGCCAGATACGGTTGACCATCACGCGCGCCATGAGCGGGTTGCTTTCCCGCGTGAGCCAGTCGGACAATTGCAGGCGTCCGCTACCGGCCTTATCCGGCAGCGGCTCCTTGCCCAGGATATCGAGATTCCTGCGTGGAACTTCGTCGCCGAATTTTCGCCGGTCACCGCGAACCTGGATGCGTGAATTCTGCGGCTTGTCTTTATCGACCGCGGCATAAACGAATTCGTTGGGGCCGGACGACCTGATGGCGGCGCGTTGCGAACGCAACTCGGCCAGCTTTTGCTCCACTTGCGCGAGTTCCTGTTCCAGATCAGCCTGGTTTTCCCTAGCAGACGATGTCGGGACAAAGGGTGCGCCACGATCCTGGTCGGCCTGGTAGAAAAACCAGACGCCCGCGTTCCCAAGTCGATCGGGCAGCGGGTTACTCTTCAGGAATTCGCCGGCCAGATCTTCAACAGCATTCCATCGACGCTGCCCCCCCACCTCCTCGATCGTCCACTCGACCTCGGTCAGGTCGCAGCCGTGATTTACTTTCGGCATGACCGCCAATTGAAGAAACTCACCGGCTTCTATATCGAGTTCCTGCGGCTTGATCGCCTGGCTTCCCTTTCTTTCGATCGCGCCCTTCCCGACCTGTCTCAACCCGCCGCTACCCAGGTGGTCGATGAACCAGGCCACGCTGTCACCACAATCGTGAGCGTCCCGCACACTGCCCGACAGGCGAACACGTCCTGTCATCGGGCTCCGCCAGGCAATGCCGACGCCATCCCTGGCCTGGGGATGCACGACCAGTTTCCCAGGCGGCACCGTGCCCGGCACCTTCAATGTCTGGTCGCTGGTGTTTACCGCGACCAGGGGCACCTGGTATGGCTTCGAGTCTGTATACCATTTCAGGAACCCGATCTTCCCGTCGCTATCCTTCTCCTTGCTCTTCAGTCGACGCTGGTCGATGTAATCGCGCCACGTACCGGCCAGCGGTTTTTTTACTGATTCCAGGCGCTTGATATCAGCTTCGATCCGGGCCAGCGCGGCAGCCTGCCTGGCCTTTTCGCTCTCCACAACATCCGGAGGTAAAACAGGGAACAGATCGTAGGGCTTCTTCTTCTGTTCGGATCCAGGGAAGGAATAGCGCGTACTCTCGAAAATACCGTACCAGGCATAGTAGTCCGCCGTGTTGACCGGGTCGTACTTGTGGTCGTGACAGCGAGCGCACCCAAGCGACAGGCCGAGAAAGGCCTGGCCGACGGTGTCGATGGTGTCCTGGATGGTGAGGTGATGATAGTTTTCCGAGTCGAAGCCGAAACGCCGCGAAATTGCGACGAAACCCGTCGCGGTGAGCATCTCCTTGTACTTCTCCTTCGAGACGCCGGGAGTCTGCTTTGCCAGGAGATCCCCTGCGATCTGCTCGCTGACAAACTGATCGTAGGGCTTGTCGGCATTCAAAGCGTTGATGACCCAGTTTCGATACTTGTAGGACAGCGGGGTCGGGAAATCGGCCGTTTCCCCGGCTGTGTCCGAATACCGCACCACGTCCAGCCAGTGCCGGCCCCAGCGCTCGCCGTAGGCTTTCGACCTCAGCAAACGCTCTACCACTTCTTCAAAGGCGTTCGGTGATTCGTCCTCGAGATAGGCCTGGATGTCCCCTGGTGTCGGCGGCAAGCCGGTCAGGTCGAAGGTCGCGCGACGAATCAGCACCCTCCGGTCGGCCGACTTCGTTGCTTGCAGCCTGGATTGATTCAGTCGCCGGGACACGAATCGATCGATGTCGTTATGGATCTGCGCGCCTTCGCCCCTGGGCGGGGGCGGATCTTTGACTGGCTGAAAAGACCAGAAGGTTCGTTCTTCGGAGCTAATGGGGCCACCCCGCAGGGAATGGCCACCGCCGCCAAGCGACCTGCCCTCTGGCCAGGCGGCGCCGCTCTGAATCCAGCTCACCAGCGCAGCGATTTCACGATCGGCCAGTTTTTCATCGGGCGGCATCTTCAGCTCACCCTCGTGACGCACAGCCTTGATGACCAGGCTCTCACCGGCTTTCCCTAGAACAATCGCCGGCCCGCTGTCGCCGCCCTTGATCGCGCCGGCCAGGGCATCCAGGCGTAGATTCGACTCCGACTTCTTCGGCCCGTGACATTTGACGCAACGCTCCACGAGCAAGGGTCGAATCTCGTTCTCAAAAAAAACGAACGCCTCGCGATCGGCTCCAGCCGCCCGTGCCTGCCACACAACAAGGAGCAACAACGCAGCACAAAGCGCACTCACCCGCAGCACGAAGATGGTCATGAGTCGCATATCCAAACTCGCTCCAGGGACCAGTTGAAACCAGACATAGCCTATGCGAGACCATGGGCGGGGGCAAGGAGAGGGTGCCCCTGGTTGCTTATCGCCCGGGGCATCGCTTAGGGTGGTTGGGGTGTTTTACA
>JAPYUI010000255.1 GCA_029936175.1 Kiritimatiellia bacterium | reverse complement strand
AAGCGACGCCCGTTGTGCCTGTAGGTCAGCTTTTTGTGGTCGACGCCGAGCTGGTGCAGAATGGTGGCGTGGATGTCGTGCACCGAGGCACGGTCTACCGCCGCGTGGTATCCGATCTCGTCGGTTTCACCGTAGGCCACACCGGGCTTGATGCCTCCGCCGGCCATCAGCGCGGTGTAGCCGTAGGGGTGGTGGTCGCGTCCCTGGCCGGTGCCGTGGGGGGTGCGTCCGAATTCGCCCGCCCACACCACCAGGGTCTCGTCGAGCAGGCCCCGGAGCTTCAGATCCTGGATCAGGCCCGCGATGGGCTGGTCGGTATCGTAACAGTGCTTGTCGTGATTTTTGCGGATGCCGCCGTGCGCGTCCCAGTTCGCGTCCCCGTGTGCGCCCCCGGAGTACAATTGGATAAAGCGCACGCCCTGTTCGACCATGCGGCGGGCCATCAGGCATTGGCTCCCGAAGTAGCTGGTCTTCTTGCCCGCTTCGATGCCGTACAACTTTTTCGTCGCCTCGGTTTCGCCGGACAGGTCCATCAGTTCGGGCGCCGCGCTCTGCATGCGGTAGGCCAGTTCAAAGGATTCGATGCGTGCCTCGAGATCCGCCTCGCCGGGCAGGGTGGCCGCATGGTCGTGATTCAGCTTGCTCATCAGGTCGATCTGTTGCCGTTGCTGGCCGGCGCCCAGGCCCGCAGGTCGCTCGAGATTCAGAATAGGCGTCCCGGTGGAACGCATGGGCATGCCCTGGAAGGTGCTGGGCAGGAAGCCCGAGCCCCAGTTCTGCGGCCCGCCGATGGGACCACCACGGTGGTCGTACATAATCACGAAGCCGGGCATGTCCCGGTTTGCGCTGCCCAGGCCGTAGGTCACCCAGGATCCCACGCTGGGAAATCCGACTCGGGTAAAGCCGGTGTTCATCTGGAACAGCGCCGGGCCGTGGTTGGTGGATTCCGCCCAACCCGATCGGATCACCGAGAAATCATCGATCACCGAAGCAATGTGCGGATAGGCTTCGCTGACCCATTGGCCGGACTGGCCGTGCCGGGCGAAGGCGTAGTAGGAGGGCATCAGGGTGCCCTGGCTGCGGGCCTCTTTCAGGTTCGGGATATCGAATTCGCTCGTCTTCCTGCCCTGGTACTTCTCCAGGGCCGGCTTGTAGTCGAACAGGTCCACGTGCGAAGGGCCGCCGTACATGAACAGGAAGATGACGCTCTTGGCCTTGCCTGGAAAGTGGGTGGGCCGCGGCGACAGGGGATCACGGTAGGTCGCCCCGGCTTCCGTGGCGAGCAGGCTGGCCAGGCCGAGGCTGCCCACGCCGGCGCCGGTGCGGCGGAGGAAAGCGCGCCGGGTGGTAGCGGGAGGCCCTTGATAGATGGATCCGTTCGCCATGGTTGCGTCCTCAGTTAATATACAGGAATTCGTTGAGCGCGAGCACGGCCTGGCAGTAGTTGACCAGGGCCTCGCGTTGATGGGTTTCCTCGAGCGGTTTTTCGCCGGCATAGCCTTGGGCCTGGACCTGCATGAATTTCGTGCCCAGCGCGATCTCCTCGTCCGTCGCCGGGCGGGACAGGGCGATTTCGTATAGCTTGCGCACCCGGTCTACAGGGTTCGTTCCCCCTTCAGCCACCCGCGTCGCCAGGTGTCCGGCCTGGTCGCGGATGAAGGCGTTGTTGAGCATCAACAGGGCCGCGGGAGCCACGGTGGTGGTATTGCGCACCGCGCAACTGCGGGTGGAGTCGGGCAGGTCGAAGGCCTCCATCATGGGCATGAGCATGGAACGCTTGGCGTAGATATAGATACTGCGTCGCCAGGTTCCGGGACCATCCTTGACATTGACCGGCCATTTCTTCGTCGAGCCGGTGGCGATGGCGTCGCTATGAATCCAGGGCTTGATCGACGGGCCGTACATTTCCTTATTGAGGACGCCGCTGACCGCGAGAATCGAATCGCGCAGCACCTCCGCTTCCAGGCGGATTGGCCGCCGGTAGCTCAGGGCTCGATTGGCCGGATCTTTTGCCAGCTTGTCCGCATCGCGGGTGGTGGATTGCCGGTAGGTCGCGCTCATCAGGATCTGCTTGTGCATGCGCTTCAGTGACCAGCCGTGCCTGACCAGGTCGCCGGCGAGCCAGTCCAGCAGCTCGGGATGGCTCGGCGCTGCACCCTGCGAACCGAAACTGCTCGCGGTGGATACGATGCCGACCCCAAAGTGGTGCTGCCACAGCCGGTTGACCACGACCCGGGCGAGCAGGCGGCCCGCCCCGTCCTGGGTATCCGTAATCCATTCGGCCAGCGCCTTGCGGGAATGCGAGGTCCGGGCCTCCGCGGGCGCTTCCTTCAGCCACTGTCCGGTGCTGTCCTTCGATGGCATCAGGACCTCGAGGAATTGGTAGTCGGTCTCGGATTTATGCCGCCAATCGCCCCGGTCCAGGAAGTAGGCCTGGGGCCGGTTGCGCCCCCCGTCCGTCACCACCGTGCCCATACCCCTGGGGGGGCGGTATTCCTTGTA
Organism: Kiritimatiellia bacterium; assembly: GCA_029936175.1. Lineage (GTDB taxonomy): Bacteria > Verrucomicrobiota > Kiritimatiellia > SS1-B-03-39 > UBA6053 > JAPYUI01. Next base: position 2,250 of record JAPYUI010000255.1, on the reverse strand, counting down.
AGCCCTGGCCAGCCCATCCATTTCCTTTTTAAGCTGCCGTTCCTCCTCGCGGATTTCCTCGGATAATTCCTTGAGCATCTGTCCCCGGTTGACCTTGAACAGGTCCGCATATTCTTTCCGCAGCTGCTTCCAGTCGGCCTCATTGGATTTGCTTTCATCGAGCAGCAGCGCTTTCTCTTCCGCGGAGAGCTTGTCGTGTTCCTGTATCCTGCGATTGATATCCGCCTGCTCGTGCACCTTGAACCAGGCCTTGTGGCGCTCTCTCGCCTCGTTCTCCTGTTTCTTCAACGCCTCGCGCTCCGCCTCGAATTTCTCCCGCTCTTTTCCCGTCATCAGGGGAATGTCCTGGATCTTGTGATTCGCGAAGATGCCGGCCAGGCCGTAGTAGTCCCGCGCGGTGATGGGGTCGTACTTGTGATCGTGGCACCGGGCGCAGCCGAGACTCAAGCCCAGCATCGCCTCGCCGGTTGCGGAAACGATGTCGTCAAGTTTCTCCCACTTGACCCGATCGCCACCCTCGTTGGTAATTTTCGGACCCGCCGCGATGAAACCGGTGAGGGTGATGGCGAGCAGGTTGTCCGGCGCGACTTCATCGCCGGCCAGTTGCCAGGTAATAAAGCGGTCGTAGGGCAGGTCCTGGTTCAGGGCCTTGATCACCGCATCGCGATAGCTCCAGGCATTCGGGCGGTCGTTGTCCGCTTCGTAGCCGTGGCTCTCCGCGAAGCGGGCGAGGTCCAGCCAGTGCCGCCCCCAGCGTTCGCCGTAGTGCTCGCTCGCGAGCAGGCGGTCGATCAGGTTCTCCCAGGCCTTGGTGTCGGGATCGTCGACGAAGTCGGCTACTTCTTCCGGGGTGGGTGGCAATCCGAGCAGGCCGAAGCTCGCCCGGCGTATCAGGGTGGGCCGGTCCGCCGGCGGTGAGGGCGCCAGGCCCTGCGCCTCCTGCGGGGCCAGCACAAAGGGATCAATCGCATTGCGGATCCATTGGGTATTCTTGACTGGCGGCGGCGGCGGGTCTTTGAGTGGCCCGAAGGACCAGAAGGCCCGGTCGTCGTCGTCGATTACCATCTGGCGTGCCTGCTCGGCCCCCAGGTCGACCGCCGTTCCGATTTCATCCACCGGATAGATCACCCCGAGGTCGATCCAGCGTCCGATCTTGTCGATCAGGTCCGCGGAAAGCTTCGGCTTCTTGTGCGGCATCTTCTGATCGATGTCGTGGTTCACCGATTTATACAGCAGGCTGGCATTCCGGTCGCCCGCGACGACCACCGCCCCGCTGTCGCCGCCCTGCATCATGTTCACCCGCTTGGTCAGGTCCAGGCCGCCCTTGACCTTTTTCCCCCCGTGGCAATCGGTGCAGTGTTCCTGGAACATCGGCTTGATGTCCTTCAGGTACAGTTCGAGGCCCTCGGGATGATTGGCGATAGCAGCCCTGCCGACAGGGAAAACAACGCAACTTATCGCGATGCTGCGGATTAGGCGGGTCATGGTGTGTTTGGAAGCCATCGCGTCTATCGGCGTTAAAACCCCTCTCCGGGCCGGGCAGACCTTGGTTTAATTACGATAACTGCTTGCGGGATATGACTCTACGCATCCCTGAAATGATGATTCTGCAGCGTCCGGTGGGTGTTTAAGGGGGCGATTCGGATCGAACATTTATTGAATACGGATCACGCCGTCCTGGTTCTGCGCCTTGTACATGCCGAGGGCCTTTCCCTTGTCGTCAAGCACCAGCCAATAATGGCCGTCGAAGGTCCGTTGTTCGGCCTGGCCACCCGGCGCGATTTCCTTGTATTGCACCCGGCCGCCGGAGGTGTCGATCCAGTATACCGTGACATCGGCCTTGCGCCGGTTTTGAAAGGTTAATTGCACCTCGTGCCCGTTGCCGCCTGAACGCAGGTTGCCCTCCTCGGCCGGATCGATGCGGGCCAGCCTTGTCACCCCGGATTTCTTGCCCGCAGCCGGGGCCGTTTTACGGCCGAGAATCGGCGCCGCTTCACCGCGCGCGTTGGCCGCCCGGGCCTCGGCTACCGCCCGGGCCATGGGAAAATATTGCGTGCGTTGAATCCGCTGGTCCGGGAGCTGCTCGAAGGCCTTGGGTGGCCTTGCTTTCCCTTCCGGTGGCTTCACCGGCGTGTAGTGCCGCAACAGGGCGCGATGGCGGTTGACCACGGCCTGGTGCCCGGGTACGTAGGCGAGGTTGTCGTGCTCGCCCTGGTCCTTGCGGTGGTCGTACAATTCCTCCAGCTTCGA
>JAPYUI010000506.1 GCA_029936175.1 Kiritimatiellia bacterium | reverse complement strand
AAGTGGCGTTCATCAGCGGGCCGACCGGGCATCTGCTTGGGAAATATCACCTTTCCCGTGCGGGCTCGGGCTACACCGCAAAGAACGGTTTCGCGTTCCTGGCCTCGGCCGACGAGTGGTTCTCGCCGGTGGCGGCGGAAGTCGGTCCGGACGGCAACCTGTGGGTGGCGGACTGGTACAACTTTATTATCCAGCACAACCCGACACCGAGCTTAGCGCGCGCAGGCTACGACGCGAAGAACGGCAAGGGCAACGCGCACATCAATCCGAACCGCGATCGCGGCCACGGTCGGATCTACCGCGTGGTGTGGGACCAGGCTCCGAAGTCGAAAATTACTTCGCTGGCCGGCGCGAGCGAGGCGCAATTGGTCGCCACGATGGACAGCGATAATTTGTTCTGGCGCCAGACCGCGCAACGGCTGTTGGTCGACGGCGGCAAGCAGAGCGCGACGGCAGCATTGAAAGCGAAGGTCGAGGCTGGGGGCGCCGGGGCGATCCAGGCGCTGTGGAGCTTGCACGGACTCGGCGTGCTCGACGCGGAGACGCACCAGCTGGCGTTGCTGAGTACAGATCCCGCGCTACGCCGAAACGCGATCACCGCATTGGGGAACGACGCGGCCGCCCTGCAGATGTTTTTTGATACCGCGGTGGTGCAGGACGAGGACCTGATTGTGCGTCTCGCTGCCTTCAATAAGATGGTCCAGTTCGAGGATAAAGAGACCATTGCGCTTGCGGCCAAGACATTGATCAAGGAATCGGCCAATGCCGATGACATGTGGCTGTCGCAAAGCCTGCGCAACGCGGGGGCCGGAGAGGTCAAGAAAGGGCCTGCAACGCTCGGCAAGGAATTGATCGTCAACGGTTCGTTTGAGGAAATGTCCGGCGACATGCCCACCCGATGGACCGCCCGTGCATATCGTGGAGACGCACAACACCGGGTGGCGGATATGGCCCGTACGGGTAAACGGTCGATCGAAATCTCAGCCGAAAAGGAGGCCGAGTTCGGGGTCTATTTTAAGGTCCCGGTGGAAAAGCACTCAGAATACGAACTCAGCGCC
>JAPYUI010000505.1 GCA_029936175.1 Kiritimatiellia bacterium | reverse complement strand
CGCCAGAAAAAGGAGAGCCCGCAAGTCTTCTTCCAGCGCTTGAAAGAACTGGGTTTTCATGGCGTGGAGAGCGCTAATGCAAGCGATGCCGATGCCTACGCGGCGGCCACCGCGTCAACCGGGATCCGCGTCCACGGCCGGGTTTGCGGTTGGCATTGGCGCACGCGGTTAAGCAGCCCGGATGCCGCGGTTCGCGAGCAGGCCCGTGGCCTGCTTGAACGGGACCTGCGGGATGTGAAACGGTTAAACGGTTCATCCGTTTTGCTCGTTCCCGGGCGGGTCACCGGGGCCGGGGAAACCCACGACGACGTCTGGAATCGCTCGATCGAGGTCGTGCGACCCGTCCTCCCCCTGGCCGCGGAACTGGGCATCCACATCCTTATCGAGACGGTGTGGAATGGTTTCTGTGAAAGCCCGGAGAAGCATCGCGACTACGTCGACGCCTTCAACAGTCCCTGGGTCGGCTCGTATTTTGATATCGGCAACATGCAGAAATTCGCACCGGCCGAGGAGTGGATCCACACGCTCGGCAAGCGCGTGGTCAAGCTCGACATCAAGGACTGGGGAAAGAAGAACGGCTTCTGCCGCCTCGGCGAAGGCGATGTGAACTGGGACAAGGTCCGCGAGGCCCTGGTGGAAATCGGCTTCTCCGGATGGGCGACCCGTGAAGGCCGGGACAAGGACCTGGAGGACACCTCCCGCCTCATCGACCAGCTGCTCATCGGCAAGGCCTGATCCCGGACCGGCCTGGGCAAATGTCGGTGCGATTTTTCTGTTCACGTTCCCCGGTACAGGCAGAGTGGCTGCATGAAATGCTTAGCCCTTCTTATCACCCTCCTGCTGGGCGGCCTGGGCAGCTATGCCCAGGAAGAGCGGGACCTTGTCCGTTTTTGCGCCATGGGCGACGTGCCCTACACCCCTTTTGAATCCAAACTCCTGCCCCTGCAACTCGAGGGCCTTCCCCGCGACCTCGCCTTCGCCATACACGTGGGCGATATCAAGTCAGGCAAGGGCCCCTGCTCCCGGGAAATCTACGAACGCGTATCCGGCATCCTGGC
>JAPYUI010000504.1 GCA_029936175.1 Kiritimatiellia bacterium | reverse complement strand
CGGAGGTGAAAGCGGATGTTGAGGCGCGCAAGAGGATTATCCAGGCCATGGACAGGAAATAAGGGGAGGGGCAGGCCGCAACCACGTTATCCCCCGCCCATAAAAAGGAACAACCCGGTGAAGATGATGAAACGTACCCTCTATAGCACCTGCATTTTCCTGCTCTTGTCGCCCCCGCTCTTTGCCGGGTTGAAGGTCGCCAGGAACGTATCTTATGGGCCGCACGAGCGAAACATCATGGACATTTACTGGGACAGTTCATTCAAGAACGCCCCCATCGTGTTCACCATCCACGGCGGCGGCTTCAAGGTGGGCAGCAAGGCCTACTGCAATGCGGACATGCAGCAGCTCTTCCTGGAAAAAGGGTGCGTGGTCGTCTCCCCGAACTACCGCCTGCTGAAAAAGGGGACCCCTGTCAGCATCGCCGATTGTGAAATCGACTGCGCGATGGCGGTCGCACATATGCAGGCCCATGCGGAAAAGTACGGGGCCGACCCGAAACGCATCGTGGCCACCGGCGGATCCGCTGGCGGATACCTCAGCGCCCGCATCGCCTATCGCAAACAGTGGAGCTGGCCCAGGGATGCGGCACACAAGCCCGACAAGCTGAACATCATTGGCTGGTACGGCGACAGCCCCGGCCTGCCACCCCACGTGATTAAGAGCGTCAAAAAAGGCGATCCACCCGGGTTCATGATCTACGCCGAGCGCGAGCACCCCGCCACGCCGGCCAGATCCGGACACGCCATGCAGGCGGCAATGAAAGCCAAGGGGGTGTGGAACCAGCTGGTCTATGTCGAGAAAGGCAGACATGTTTCCGGCAGGCATGTACTTATCCATTCCAGGAAACGGGACAAGAAAGTACACGCTGCGTTCGAGCAGTTCCTGGACATGGTTTGTTACGGCAAGGGCAGCCCGGCGGGTGGCAGCGTCATTACCGTGGTGAAGAAGGACTAGAACCCGGCTGCAGCGGACGCCTGCTACCTGCCCAGCTCGGTTGCGAGCTCCTGGGCGCGGGCGAGCTCCTCCGGGGTCATCTGTATACGCAGCTTGTCCCGTCC
>JAPYUI010000254.1 GCA_029936175.1 Kiritimatiellia bacterium | reverse complement strand
TTCGTCAAGGTATGGAGCACGCTTCGGCAGGACGGTATTCGTGGGGTGAAGGTCGATTACCCCGCCACCGCCTGGCGTCCCGAGGGCGGTTTTGACGACCGCTACGCCACCACCAGCGGTGCCTACCGTCGGGCCTTTGCCCTGCTGCGCGAGGCCTTCGGAAAGGACGGCCTCATCGACGAACGCAACCTCGGCGAATCTTCGCGTCCCTGCCTTGATATCACCGCGGGGCTGGTCGACACCCAACGTACCTGGGGAGATTCCAACGGGTACACCCCCGGCATGGTCTCCATCAGCGGGCTCCGCTGGTATAAAAACCGGACCGTGTTCAACTACTATCCGGACACCAAAGCGGTTCACGGCATACCGCCTGAGATCCGTCGGTCTCTGCTGACCATGATGTTTCTCAGCAGCGGTCGTATCGACCTGGCCACCTCGTTCTCGCTGTTTACGCCGGAGATCACCCATGATTTTTCCCGTATCTACCCGCACTATAGAGAGCCCAGGACGGCGCGGCCGCTCGATGCCTTTACCGGTATCACCGACCCGCAGGTGTATGACCTCGACCTGACGCCCGACTGGCATCAGCTCGCCCTCTACAACACCACGGAAGCGGAGGCGGTGGTATCCACAGCCATCAGTGGCGAGCGCGTCGACAACGCCATGGGTCTCGATCCGGACGGTCACTATCACGCCTACGAATTCTGGACGGATACGTACCTGGGCAAGCTCCCCGGAACCGCCCGCATCGAGCGGTCGTTGGGCCCGAACCATTGCGCCATGATCTCGGTGCGCAAGGTGCAGCCTCATCCCCAGGTGCTCAGCACCAGTCGGCATATCCTGCAGGGCTGGGTGGACATGAAAGATGTCCGCTGGGATCGCGAAACACGCAGCTTGAGCGGAACGGCCAGCGTCATCGGCGGCGAACTGTTTAAGATTGTTGTCGCCCACAACGGCGCCACGGTGCTCCAGCTGGAAGCGGATGGGGGAGAAGCTGAGCTCGAAGCCCATCCGGTCGCGGGTTTAAGCCGCTTGAACCTTTCTACCCCGAAAAATACCGAGGTAACGTGGAAGCTGACGTGCGCCGAAGACGTCGAACACGGAAAGCGATTGCGCTGATCAACGGCAGCCGCGATCGGGGAGCAGGTCCCTGAGGCCCTTTAGGTCTCTTGCGCCCCGTTAACCACCCCCACGGTCCCGTCATCGACAAAGGTCGCGCCGGTCAGGGTTTGTCGCAGATCCTCCCGGCCCCGGCTGATATTGGCAGCCCATCGGACGATGCGGCGGACCACGGGGCGGGAGTCCCAGTCGATGTGGGCAACGGTGGGCCGGCACCAGGCGAAGGTGGGATCGTAATCGGTACAAATCAGTGAAACATCGTACGGCACCCGGATGCCCCGCTGGAGCAAAAATTGCTGGGTAGCGACGAAAAGAAAGCCTTCGGAAATGATCAGAGCGGTGGGCCGCGTATGCTGGAATAACGAATGCAGGATTGCCTGGAAACCCTCGGGCGTATCTTCCCAGTCCGGCAGGTTGTATTTGCCGGGTTGAATGCCCTGGGATTTCAGCTCATCAAGGAATGCTTGCTCGGAAGGTCCCGGCGCGGGGATCCTGCGTTCGGTGCGGCAGAGGTGCACGATGCGCCGGTGGCCGAGTTCGATCAGTCGACGGGTCGAGGCGACAAAGGCTGGCGGATGGTTTGGTTTCACTCCAGCAATAGGCAGGCCTTCCATGCGCCCGAAAAAGGCAAAGGCTGGAATGGCTTGCCCGCTGAACCACTCTAGCACCTCTTTCGATCCGGCCCCTACGATCCAGGCATCCGCCTCGGTCTGTTCAACCAGACGGCGAACGCGGGAAAGTTTAAATTTCAGCTCGACCAGGGTCCGCTCCGCATTGGACTGGATATGTCCCGCCTCCTTGAGCCGGTGCTGGAGATCAACCATATAATCTGCATGGATATCGGATTGCTCGTAGAGTAGATGGGCGATTCGCAGCGGTGCAGCATCATCACGTGCCAGCATGATGCGACGCTTACGCCCCGCGCCCTGTCCCTTCAGCAGTCCTTCCTTTTCTAGTAGCACCATTGCAGCCCCCACCGTCTTGTGGTTGACATTCAGCTCCTCCGCCAACCGGTACACCCCCGGCATGGTCCCGTTCCACCGCCCGCGAAGCAGTTCTTCCTTTAGAAGGGCAGCTACCTGATCGACGGCGGAAAGAATACGTAAATACCGCATGCTGCAAACCTATCCCCTAAGGGGTATAGTCGCAAAGTTTTTTATCGTAGTATCCGTAGGTGGAACGTGAGTATATTCACTCGAACAAGTCGTATTCGGGCCACTTGGAGAAACAAAATAAGAGCATGACATCTAAAATTAAGTTTACCAGCTCCGCCCTGATCGCGCTGGCGGCAATCGGTTTCACCGCGAACGCAGACCTCATTACCGTCACGGGCATTACCGGGCATGACGGAGGGAACTGGCCGGCTTCTTTGGGGCATCTTACTGATATGCTCAACGGAGATGGCTCGAACACCTTTGGCTCAGGTGATCACAACCCGGGCATGGACACGTTGGCCGACCCAACGGATCCTTCGACCTGGTTGTATAGTGGCGGCAGTTGGCAGCAGGAGTGGAAGGCGGATTCGCGCTTGGATGCAGGAATCTCCAGCAATGGAAAAATCGGCTGGACGGTGTTGGATTTGGGCAGTTCGACCGCAAATTTGGAGAATATGTATCTCTGGAATGTCCGTCACCAGAGCAACACCGAGAATGTGGATACCTTCAACGTGTACTATGCGGATACGCCTGCGGTAACTTTGCCGGGAATGCCGAATTCCAAAACAACTACTGGTGATTACGATTTTGCCGGTGGGGGTTGGACGTTGCTTAATGGCGGAGGTCCCATGACCCTTGCGCAAAATACTACGAACAACAATACCTACCAAATGGATCTCGCACTGGGTGGTATTTCCGCCCAATACATTGGTATTGAGATTCTCACCGCCGGGAACGGAGCGGGTGCCGGCCGGGTGGGCCTGGCGCAGGTCGAACTCACATCCGCTATCCCCGAACCGCACTCTGCAATACTCTTGGGCATGGGGTTGGCCGTTCTGGCGGGGGCGCGTCGTCGCGTCTTCCGCGGTTGATTTTATATCTTTCCGCGAAAGAACGCCGGCTCCCGCATGGAAGTCGGCTTTTTTGTGTCCCAGGGCTTCGATCGGCCTTGCGGTTGACCAGGCATTGGCACTTTCGGATCCCTCCGGGATCCAGCAGGGGGGTGATTTTCGACCCTGTGCCAACCCATTTGTTGTCCAGGCCACCCCGGTGGTTTCACCGACCGGGATATATCCAGCACCATGACCTCCCGTGATTACGACGGTTCCCCAGACTCTTTTCGAGCGAATGTATGTCCAAATTCTCTTCACGTGGGAGTGAGCCTTTGATATGAATAGTCATCGACCTGTTATGCAACAACGACAAGGAAAAGCAGCATGAGCAAGACACGCAAAGATCTATCACGCCGGTCATTCATCAAAGCCGGCACGACCGCCGGGACCGTTTTTTCCATTGTTCCCGGGTATATAGTGGGTGCGAACGGGCAGACGCCACCCAGTGAGAAGTTGAATGTTGCCGGCATCGGTATTGGCGGGCAGGGGAGGGGCAACATCGGAGCCTGCAAAGGCGAAAACATCGTTGCACTCTGCGATGTCGACAGCAAGTACGCGGGGAATACCTTTAAAGCCCATCCGAAAGCTGCCCAGTATGTCGACTATCGCGTCATGCTGGAAAAACAGAAGGATATCGATGCGGTGGTCATCGCGACGCCGGACCATACGCATGCGGTGATCACCCTGGGGGCCATCGAGACGGGCAAGCATGTCTTCTGTCAGAAACCCCTGACGCATACCGCGGAAGAGGCGCGCAGGATTACCGCGGCTGCGCGGGCGTCCAAGGTCCAGACCCAGATGGGTAACCAGGGGCACTCCTCGGAAGCCATTCGTAACGTCCGCGAGTGGGTACAGTCCGGGTCCATAGGCGATGTCAAGGAAGTGCACGCCTGGACCGATCGTCCGGACAAGGGTCCCTGGTACGCCAACTTTGGCGCCCGGGATTTACCCACCGACTTTCCCGCGGTACCCGACACCTTGAACTGGGATTTATGGCTCGGCCCTGCACAGGACCGAAAGTACAGTCCGGCCTATCACCCGTTCAAATGGCGGGCCTGGCTCGACTTCGGAACCGGCGCCTTGGGCGACATGGGCTGCCACATCCTGGATCCCGCATGCTGGGCCTTGGACCTGGTGAACCCCACCAGCATCACTGCGGAAGTCAAACATCACAAACCGGAGTTAGCCGGCAAGGCCTATCCGATCGCGGCTACCGTGACGTACGAGTTCCCGCAACGCGGAAAACTCTGTCCCATGAAGCTGGTCTGGCATGACGGCGTTTACACGGTTCCCCGTCCGCCGATGCTGGAGGAAGGTCGAAAATTACCGGCGAGTGGCGCGGTGATCTATGGCGAGAAGGAAACCATTCTGCATGGCTCCCACGGAGCCGGTGGCGCGCGCATCATCCCGGAACCCCGGATGAAGGCGTTCGCCCGCCCCGAAAAAACGATACCGCGCGTCAAGGGTGGGCACGTGGGCGACTGGCTCCGTGCCTGTAAGGACGGGAATCCCGCCAGCTCCAACTTTGCCGACTACGGTGGGCAACTCACGGAAATGGTGCTGCTCGGTGTGGCCGCCCAGCGAACGCCGGGCGTGAAGTTGAACTGGAACGCGGAGAAGTTC
>JAPYUI010000001.1:81093-94570 GCA_029936175.1 Kiritimatiellia bacterium | reverse complement strand
GCCGGTCGAGGCCCCCGGTCCGATCGACGAAAGGTCTTTTCTTTTCCGTTCCGGTCACAGGACGCTGCGATGATCCGGGAGCGGATGTTCATGCTTAGGCTGTCCGAATTTCCCGTTGCCATACATATTCTCCATGTTAGAACGTCCCCACTTAAAACCCGAGGAATGGAGTTGCCATGGATGATTTAGATGCCGCCAAGAGGCTGGGTGAAGCACAAGCGCGGATGATGACCGAGATCCGCAAGGTGATCATTGGCCAGGACGAGGTGATCGAGCAGCTGCTCATCGCGCTGTTCAGCAATGCCCACTGTTTCATGGTTGGAGTCCCCGGCCTGGCCAAGACCCTCATGGTATCCACCCTGGCACAGGTACTGGACCTGGGCTTCAAGCGCATTCAGTTTACACCGGACCTCATGCCCTCGGACATCACGGGCACGGATATCATGCAGGAGGACCCGGAAACCAACCGGCGGACCTTCGAGTTCCAGGCCGGGCCCCTGTTCACGAACATGCTCCTCGCGGACGAGATCAACCGGACCCCGCCAAAGACCCAGGCGGCACTGCTCGAGGCCATGCAGGAACGCCAGGTGACAGCCGGAATCCAGACCTACCTCCTGGACCGGCCTTTTTTCGTCCTCGCGACCCAGAATCCCATCGAGCAGGAGGGTACCTATCCCCTGCCGGAGGCCCAGCTTGACCGTTTCATGTTCAACATTCTCGTCGACTACCCGAAGCGGCACGAGGAGAGCGAAATCTACAAGGCAACAACGGTCACGCAGGTACACGAGCTGAAAACCGTGTTGCACGCCCAGGATATCATCGAGCTGCAGGAGATCGTACGACGCGTTCCCGTGGGCGATCACGTGTTTGAATACGTGCTCGACCTCGTCACGCGTACCCGCCCCACCAACGATGATGCGCCGGACTTCATCAAGGAGTGGCTGGAAGTCGGCGCGGGCCCCCGCGCGGGCCAGAACCTGGTACTCGGTGCCAAGGCCCGGGCCCTCATGAACGGCCGCTTCTACGTTACCTGCGAGGACATCGAAAAACTTGCCGCACCGGTACTCCGCCACCGGTTGATCACCAATTTCAACGCCGAGACCGAAGGGGTGACCTGTGACTCGATCATCGAACGCCTGCTGAAGGAAACGCCGAAGCACGAAGAAGTCGCGTAGGCACCGCGACCCGTTCTTCCACCGCCCATCGTCATCCTCCCCCGATGCCCTTACCCAAATACCACGGACGCGCAGCTTCCGACCGGATCGACATGCGGGACATTGCCATGTTCCGCAAGATGGAGCTCTTCGCCCACAAGGTGGTCGAGGGCTTTATCACCGGCCAGCACAAGTCGCCCTTCAAGGGCTTTGCCATTGAGTTCGCCGAGCACCGGGCCTACGTCCAGGGGGACGACCTCAAGCACTTCGACTGGAAGATGCTGGCCAAGGCAGACCGGAAATATATCAAGCAGTACGAGGAGGATACGGCACTGCGCGCGTACCTGCTCGTCGATGCCTCCGGGTCCATGGGGTACAAGTCAGGTGCACATTCCAAGTATGACTACGCCCGTTTTATTGCCGGCGTGCTGGCCTACATGCTGATCGGCCAACAGGATTCGACCGGCCTTATAACCTTTACCTCAAAGGTGGAAAAGTACCTCCCGGCCCGCACCACCACACGGCACCTGAAGAACATGCTGGATACCCTGAGCGAGACGGAGACCGGGGACGACACGCAGCTGGCCGAGGTCATGCACCAGCTCGCCAACCGCATTCGCCGGCGTGCCCTGGTGGTGATCGTCAGCGATTTTTTTGATGACCCGGAAAACCTGATCCTCGCGCTGAATCACTTCGCCCACAAGAAACATGAGGTCGTGCTCTTCCAGGTGCTCGATCGAAAGGAGGAGGATTTCCCTTTTCGCGAGCTCCTTCGTTTTGAGGACCTGGAGGGCCAGGAACATATCCTCACCGAGCCCCTGCGGGTGAAGCGGGAGTACCAGCGGCAATTCCGGGAGCATGAACGCCGGCTGCAGAAGGCCTGCCATCATCAACGCATCGATTTTGTGAAGGTGTATACCGACGAACCGGTGGAAACCCAGCTGGCCAAGTACCTCACCCTGCGCTTGCGGAGAAGCAAGTGATGGGGCCTCGGCAATCCCGTACCCGCGGCATGCCTGCCACCGAAATGGGTCCCGGGCAAACGCGCCTGGAAATCCGTTCTCCGTATCCCCGGCCCTCAACTCCTGGCTCCTGACCCGTGTTTTCATTCCTCAACCCCTGGATGCTGCTCGGACTCGCCCTCGTTGGCGCACCCATCCTCATCCATATCTTCAACCGGTCCAGGTACCGGGTGGAAGCCTGGGGAGCCATGATGTTCCTCCAGAAAGCGATGCAGGTGCGCTCCCAGCGTATACGTGCAGAGCAGCTCATCCTGCTGGTTCTTCGCTGTCTCTTCCTCGTCCTGCTCGCGCTTGCGCTCGCCCGGCCGATCGCCCGGTGGGGACAGGGAGCCTGGGATGATCCGACGACCCACCTGATCATCTTTGACGATTCCTACTCGATGCAACAGGGAGAGGGCGAAGACCAGGCGTGGAAAAAGGCGCGCGATACGGCCTTGCGGATCGTCGAGAACATGCGGGACAAGGACAACCTCCTGGTGATCCGTGCGGGCAAGGTCCCTCGAAGCCTGTTCGCCAAGCCCGCATACGACAAGCGCTTCCTGACCGACCTGATCGAGGATCTCGAACCCGGCCAGGCACAAACGATGGACCTGCCGAAGGCGCTGGACCAGGCCTATTACACGCTCAGCCGCTCAGCCCTCCCGCGTCATCGCGTGTACCTGCTGACCGATGGCCAGGTACACGGCTGGCGAGTGGAGGATAGCAAGCGCTGGGAGAAGGTTAGCGAGAACCATGCGCGGTTGAAGGTCGAACCACAAATATATGTGCTCCGCCGCGCACCGGATGAGGACATCCGCAACGTCGCCATCCACAAGGTCTATCCGCGCTCGCCCATCGTGGACATCTTCCGGCCGACCAGCTTCCTGGCCGAGTTAAACAACGCGACCGAGGATGCGCTGAAGATCCAGGTCGCCTTCTGGGTCGACGGCACGCTGCAGGAGGAGAAGAGTTTCGATTGCCCGGTCGGGACACACACGGTTGATTTCAATTACCAGTTTGTTCCCCCGCCAAAAGAACCCGCAGAGAACAGGGAAACAGCATCCCATTATGTGGAAGTGCGCATCACCGGGGATGATCTCTCTGCAGACAACCAATTCGTTTATTCGGTCGAGGTCCGGCACACCATTCCCGTCCTGGTGATCGATGGGGGATCGACCGAGCAGCTCTGGGACAGCAAGGCTGGCATGCTCGTACTCGCCTTGCAATCCGCCGGGGTATACGGGGACGAAAGCCTGTTCACGGTCACCCATCTGCCGATCGGGGAGCTGGAAGACCTCGACCGCCAGATGCTCTACACCTATCGCTCGGTGGTGCTGGCCGATGTCCCCAGCTTATCCCGAAATCAACAATTCGCCCTGGATACCTTTGTCGCGGATGGCGGCGGATTGCTGGTGGCACTCGGGGAGGATGCGGACCCGGAATTCTATGCCGGCTGGTATGACCAGGGCGATGGCTTGATGCCATGCGAGCTGATCGAGACGGTCGAATACGAGAAAAACACCGAACCCTTTCACCCGCGCTTTCCCGCCGGGGTGGGTGCGCACATCCTGGATATCTTTGATCTCGCCCGCGAGCGCGTGTTGAACGAGGTCCGGGTGACCCAGTATTGGAAATGCGATCCACATGAGGAAGCCCTGACGATCGCGCGCTTCAACCAGGATCCTTTCCTGGTCTACCGACCCTTTCGAGAGGGGCGGGTGCTGGTCTGGAACACGAGCCTGAACACCCGCTGGTCCACCTTTCCAACCACCCAGGATTTCCTCCCGCTTTCGCAGAACCTGGTGGTCTACCTCTCGGCCGGCGTGCGTTCGCCGATCAACCTTGCCCAGCTCGATACCCTGGTTTACGCCGCCCCCGCAAAGGTCGCACAGACCGAAACCGGGGTGTGGGAGAATATTACCCTGCTCACGCCTGCAGGCCGGGCGCTCGAGCTGGAAGGGGAAATCCTCGGGGGTGAATGGGTGGCGGAATGGCAGCAGACACAGACCACCGGGGTGTATACCGTCCAGGCGGAGGGGGTCGATCCACAGTATTTCGCCGTGGCGTACCAGCCGGGTGAGGAAGACCTGTCGCCCATGGAAAAAGATGTCGAGAAGAACTTCTCGGAATCCATCGTATCCAGGTTTCTCACGACCTTCGGAGAGCTGGAAGCGGCGGTGCAGGAGGAGACCGGCGTATCAGAATGGTGGCGCTGGTTGGTTTTCTCGGCCCTGGTGCTGTTGTGCCTGGAGCTTTACCTCGGATGGAGGTTCAGCGCGTGAGCACCTTCCGCAACCAAGCCATCCGGGGCGGCTCGTGCCGTGTGCCTTTCTTGCGCATGAATCGCCGGGAACCCGGAACGAAGCACGGAGTGCCACAGTAGCATGAAACTCCTCCTCACAGGCCTGGTCAACCCCCTGCTCGTTCTCGTGCTCTTCATCCTCGCGGGTGGGCTCTCGGTCTATCTTTACCGTAAACATGCCTTGCCCAGGCCGTGGAGCTGGATGCTCCCCACGCTCCGGATCTTCACCTTGTTCCTCATTGTCTGCTGCCTCCTCCAGCCCGTGCTGGCGCGTTTTGGAACCAAGCGAATCATCGGCCAGATTCCCGTCATCGTCGATACCTCCGGCTCGATGGCCACGGTCGATACCTACGAAAAATACCGCAAGATCGAGATCGGCTGGGCACTCGAGTTCTTCCCGAAAACCCTGCGCAATACCGTCTTTAACGATGAAGCGGATCGCTGGGGAGGCCTGGAGGATACGCTGCTCGCACTGGAAACCCAGGTCGGGAAACTAAAGCAGACCCCGGATGATGCAGCGGCCATTAAGGCCTTCGCTCGAAGGGCGGAACACATCGGCAAGCAGGTCGATACGATCCGCGGGCGTTTTGAGAAGGCGATCGAAAAATCGGACTACCTCAAGCAGGACGAACGGCAAAAACCCGGCTCGATTTCGTGGGAGCGATTCAACAACATCCCCGGGGTGTCGGTCAACGACCTTACCCGCGCGCCGAATTTTCCGGAAAAACCGGATGAGCGGGGCAGCTTCGACCGATTCGCATCCGGGCTCAACGTCGGAGACCAATACGGCCTGCGCATCTACGGCTACCTGTTGCCGCCCGTATCCGGAAAATACACGTTCAGCAAGCACTCCGATGACGGGAGCGAACTCTGGTTAAGCAAGGATGATGATCCCTCAAACATGAAACGACTGATCCCGGAAAACCAGACCCAGGCATCGCAATCCTTGAAGCAGGGCCAGGCCTACTACATTCAGGTGCTGTTCAAGGAGAACTCCAGCCAGGATTTTGTACGACTCGGATGGGAACGGCCGGATGGCAAAACCGAGGATCCAATCCCGGGTACATCGCTCGCGAAGTACCATCCGGACTGGAGCCCTGATTTCTATGGCAGCTATCAACCCTTCATCGCATCCCTGCGAGACCTGAAAACCTCTTTCGATGGCATTGCGGCGGCGCTGCAACCGAAAAGCACGGAAGATCGGGACAAGCCGCTGCCTGTGCAGGACCAGGTCAAGCGTTTCAGCAACAGCATGGAAACCTGGCGCAGTATCGAGCATCGATTGGAAGACCTGCAGAAGCTCGCGGATGAAACGCTGCACGACGCGAAAGTGCCCGAGGTCGATGCAGCGGTCGAGCGCCTGGCTGAGCTGAAACGACTGGAACTGGTGAAACTTGCCCTGGACGCCCCGCCGCTGGATATACTGAAGAAGCTGCGTAGCAAAGGGGCCGTGACCATCTTCAGCCTCCAGGAGCTGGCGGAGCCCCTGGAACCGGAGGCCTACGCCGCCCTGGAAGGGCACTTGCCCGCCACGCGCTTTGGTTCGATCATCAACCGGGTCATGAACCGCTACGAGAAGCAACCGGTAGCCGGGGTCGTCCTGGTGGGAGACGGGGGGAACAACGCGGGGATTCCCGTGCGGGAAATGCGTGAAGCCCTGGACGAGCGGAATATTTCCCTGTACCCGCTCGCGATCGGTTCGGAAAAACCGCCGCCCGATGTGGCGATCGCCCAGGTTATCGCGCCGCAGACCATCTTCAAGGAAGACCATATCAACCTCAGCGTCGCCCTGCACCGGAATGGACACACGGACAAGTCGATCAGGCTCAAGCTTCTAAGCGGTGACGAGCTGCTCAAGGAAGAGATCGTCGAGCCGGGCGACCTGGAGGAGCTGGTGGTAAATATTTCGTATGCGGAAACCAACTCGGGCACCCGGGTCTACCGCATCGAGACGGAAGTCTTCGAGGGGGAAGAGGCCTTCGACCACAACAACGCCAAGTCCTTCTCCGTGAATGTACTTGAGGATCGAATCCTCACGCTTTGCCTCGATGAATTTCCGCGCTGGGAAACCCGTTACGCCAACATGATGCTCAAGCGCGACAAGCGCGTGGACCTGGATACGATTTTTGTCGCCTCGACGAAGGAGGAAGAACTGCCGCTCGGCGAGGGCAAGGATCGCTATCCGGATTCTCAAGAGGCCCTGTTCAAGTACCATATCCTCGTGCTCGGCGATGTGAATCCGAATCACTTCACGACCGCGCAACTCGAACACATACGCGATTTTGTGCAGGTGCGCGGCGGGACCTTGATCGCCATGGCCGGCCCGCACCATATGCCGTCAGCCTACGCCGGGACACCCTTGGCGGATGTCCTGCCGCTGGATCGCATGGGCCGCTCCGGCGGGACAAACCGCCTGGCCATGAGCTTTGGCCAGGACCCCGGCGCCTTCAAGGAGGGCTTGTACCAACCCGTGCTGGCCCAGGAGGGTTCCTTCGAAGACGTCCTGCAGGTTGGGCTTGACCCCGAGAACACCTTCGAACTCTGGAATCGATTGCCGCGCTTGAGTTGGGTGAAGGAAGACGTAAGCACGGCGCGCTCGGCAGATCTGCTGGTGCACGCCGAGGCGCACAAGGGTGAATCGGTGACCGGCCAGGCACCGGTGATGGCTAAAGCCTACGCGGGCCTGGGCAAAGTCCTCTACCTGGGCTCTGATTCTTTCTGGCGCTGGCGGTATCGGGCGCGCTGGAAGTACCATCATCGCTTCTGGGGCCAGATCCTCCTCTGGTCGACCACCGGAAGGACAACCGGATCGGATGAGCACGTAAAGCTCATGTCCGAACGCCCGATATACGCACCCGAGGAAACCGTGATGATCAAGGCCCGCCTGCTCGACGAAAAGGAGATGCCCCTGGCAAATGCTGACGCCACGATCGAGATCTACGACGACGAGGACCAGCTGGTGAAACGCCAGCCGCTCTTTTACATTGAAAATTCCGGGGGGGAGTACCGCGCGGAGATCCGGGACCTGGATCGCGGGTCGTACACGATAAGCCCCCGGGTCACCGAGCTGGATCACCTCAACCTGGAGGCGGAGGTCCAGGTCGAGGTCCGCGACTTGCCGACGAGCGAGTTCGTCGATCTCGCCTTGAACCTGCAGAGCTTGAAGGAAATTTCCACCAACGCGGTACCCTTTGAGCAGGCCCTGCCCATGCTCGACAAGATAGAAAAGATCGACATCCGGGAAGAAATGCGGAGCGATACCGAGCTGTGGGACTCCTGGTGGTACCTGATGCTTATCGCAGGATTGCTCGCGACCGAATGGATGTTGCGCAAGCGCTGCAAATTGGCGTAAAGCTGGTTCAGCCACTCTGCGGGCGATCAAGCGGCACGACGGAGTGCACGGTCACCCTTGTTACACATGCCATCCATTCTCTACATCGCAGAAAATATCGATCGGCCCGAACGGGCGATGATCCGGGGCATCGCAACCCGCGGTGCGCGGGTACGCCTGGTGCTTAACCCGAAAAACCAGACCTGGCCCGATGCGGAAGCCGACGGCCTTCCCCTGGTCCCACTGGAGCTCCGCAGCCGGTATGACATCCGGGCCATCAAGACCCTTCGTCGGTTGTTCCGCGAGCAGGCCTTCGACATCGTTCACTGCACCCGAAACAATCGACCCATCGCCAATACGATCATTGCGATCCGGGGTTTGCCGACCAAGCTCGTCGCCTATCGTGGAACCTCCGGGAATCTCAGCCCCTGGGATCCCGCCTCGCGCATGACCTACCTGCACCCCCGGGTGGACCGCCTGGTGGGCGTCTCGCAGGCCGTTTGTGATTACCTGGCCGGCATGAAGATTCCGGGAGAGAAGCTGGTGCAGATTTACAAGGGGCACGATCCCGCCTGGTATGAAGCCGAAGCGGCTGACCTGTCTACCGAGGGCATCCCGGAAAAAGCCTTTGTCATCGGCTGTGCTTCCGCACTGCGGGAGCTCAAGGGCATCGACACCTTTATCGATGCCCTAAAACGATTGCCGCCGGGAAAACCCGTACATGCCCTGCTCGCCGGGGTGATTAAGGATCCCTATTTACGGGAAATGGCACGAGCTGTTCCGGCACCCCACGCGGTGCACTTCACCGGCTTCCGCAAGGATGCGCCGGCCTTGATGGGCGCCTGCGATGTGTTCCTCCTCGCCTCCAAGCGCCGGGAAGGACTCCCCCGCGCCTTGATTGAAGCCATGTCCCAGGGGGTGGCACCCATCGTGACCGCCGTGGGGGGAATGAAAGAATTGGTGGTCGATAAACGATGCGGCCTGGTCGTCCCGCCGGAAGATCCCGCCGCACTGGCCGGGGCGATCCAGACCATGATGGCCGACGCCGGGCAACGGCGCGCCTGGGGTGCGGCCGCCCGCGAGCGGATCCGGACGGATTTCAACGTGGAG
Source organism: Kiritimatiellia bacterium (assembly GCA_029936175.1). Classification (GTDB taxonomy): domain Bacteria; phylum Verrucomicrobiota; class Kiritimatiellia; order SS1-B-03-39; family UBA6053; genus JAPYUI01. Next base: position 85,672 of record JAPYUI010000001.1, on the reverse strand, counting down.
ATGACCGTGGCGAAGACCTGGGCCATGTACGAGGACCTGTTGGAGGCGTAGGGAACCCCACTTCTTATGACGACCGAAAGGTCCTAGGCCGGACCCAGGCCGCGATACAGGTCCTGTACGCGCTGGCACTGCTGCTTGCGGATCTGATCCAGGAGCAACCGGGGGATTCGATAGTTCGGCGCGTCGTCAGAGGCATTGTTACAGTGCTCCTGGATGACCGCGTAGAGTAATTTAAACGCATCGCGCGGCTGGTTCATCTGGCCCAGGGCATCCATGAGGTCTTGGGAGGTCACCTCATCTTCAAAAAGGTCCGTCAGGCGCTCAACCTTGCCGTCTTCGGCCAGGCAGGCCTTGAGGCGGCGGGTAGCGATATCGTATAGGGTAGCACCGGACCATTCGAGTTTCTCGACCATGTTCTGCTTGTCCAGGCGAGCCTGCTGGAAAAAGGCGGCGTCCTCCCTGCGCAGCAGGTGGCCGAGCTCGATCGGAAGCAACAACTTGAATCCCACGTTGTCCTGCTGGAGAAACTTATTATTCAGCATGGGCCAGATAATGTCGCGCATGTGTTCAGCGTCCCCATTGACCAGGACCGGTTCGTCCACGCGATCGACCAGCACGATCATGCTGCGAAAGTTTATCTCCTGTATAATGCGCACGAACCGGGCGGTAAGCTCGTAACGGCTGTCCTGGTCGCCCGGAACCGGCATGGGCTGGCCCTGGAGGTCTTTCCCGCTCATGTCGCTGAGCTTGAGCTTGAGCTCGTTGGGTTGGCGTTCAACGACACGCACCTCCTTATCAAGCTTTTTCATGAGGCGACGAACCGTAACCGTTTCGCTGATCCACATGAACCCGCTGAGCAGGAACAGGCTGGCCATGGCGGCGGTGCCAATCATGCTGAAACGGTCCGGGGCCGTTGAAGTCAAAACGGCAATCACCCCGAAAAGCATGAGGGCGAAGGTGACGACCATGACCCAGAAAAGCACGACGAGGTTGAGTGTCTTGCCAATGCGAAGAAAATGCCTCACCGTGTTCCAGCGGCTCATCGCGTTGGTCTTGGTCGGCTGGTCGTATACCGCCACGAGCTGGGCGAGATCCAGGCGCTTTTGCCGGGACATCCTGCGCAGGCTCTTGCGGAGTTTTCGAGCATGTTTAAGCCCGAGGTCATCCGCGCCGACCAGGAAATCGACCAGGCGGGTGACCGACATGGAAAGGATGGCATCCTGGTGATCCACGAGCCGAAATTTCGCTTCGGCTTTGCCCTGGTTTTTCAAGCGCTCAAGGGTGTCGAGGATCGGATTCAGGTTGTCGTAGTTTACGATCCAGGCCTGGCTTGCCGGGGTTCGTTCGTTGTGTGCGCGGAGGCGTTTTTCGAGCAGCAGGCGAATCGCCGTTTTACCGCTGCCTTTCTCCCCAAAAACGACCGCCGTGCTGGGACGGACGGGTGAACCGTAAATCTTTTCGAAATCCGGATGGGTCATGTCCGCGGTCATAATACGCTGATAGACAACGTCATTACGGGCTTCCTCAGCCTGGAAGGGGTTTTCATTGATCCCCCAGTAGGTAAAATAATTGGAAATGTTCATGCGTTGATCCTGATCGAAACGTACCGGCCCAGCGTTCCTTAAAACCCCGGCAGTGTAAAGAAAAAGTGCCTTTTTGCTATGACAGATGTGAAAAAGTTTCCTAGTAGACCGGGTTGTCAGCCTTCCTTGCCGGCCACTTAATCGGAGTGACACAAGATGAGCACACGTATTGAAAAAGATTCGTTTGGTGAGATGGACGTACCTGTAGATGCAATCTACGGAGTTCACAGCCTTCGCTCGAGGGAAAATTTTCATGCTGCCGGGGAGCGCCTGCCCCTGGAAATCAACTACGGAATGGCCAAGCTTAAACACGCCTGTGCGACCGCCAACATGAAGCTGGACCTGCTCGATACCGAGAAAGGGGCCGCGATTCAAAGAGCCTGTGAACAGGTCCTGGCGGGAGAGGCGGACGATGCTTTTCTCGTCGATGTCTTCCAGGCCGGCTCCGGAACCTCGTCAAACATGAATACCAACGAAGTCATCGGCAACCTCGCCTGCATCCAGCTCGGTGGCACACCGGGGCAACGGGAACTCGTGCACCCGAACGACCACGTGAACAAAGGGCAGTCGACGAACAACGTGTTTCCTTCGGCGATCAAGGTCGCCTCGGTGGAGCTCGCGGGGGACCTGGAAAACAGCGCCCGCCATCTCATTGCGGCCCTGCGGCACAAACAAACTGAGTTTGCGGATGTCATCAAGAGCGGTCGAACCCACCTGCAGGATGCGGTACCGGTGACGATGGGCCAGGCCTTCGGCGCCTTCGCTCGCGCCCTGGAGAAAGACCTTGCACGAATCGAAGCGGCGCGCGAGCGCTGCCGGGAACTTGGCGTCGGCGGGAATGCCGTCGGCACCGGGATCAACACCAAGGTGGCCTTCCGTGGCGAGATCATCGCGGCCCTGAATGCGACAACCGGGGAAAACTATCGCGTGGCGGAGGATGGCATCGAGACGACGCAGTTCCTCACCGACCTGGGCGACCTGTCCGCGGCGGTCCGCCTGCTTGCTGTTGACGTGCATAAAATTGCCAATGACCTCCGCCTCCTTTCCTGTGGACCGAAGACGGGCTTGGCCGAACTGGTGCTACCACCGGTGGAGCCGGGGTCTTCCATCATGCCGGGCAAGATCAACCCCAGCATCTGCGAGGCAACAAACATGGCCTGTATCCAGGTCATGGGCAATGACCAGGCGATCTCCATTGCCTGTTCCAGCGGACAGCTGGAGCTGAATACGCATATGCCCCTGATCGGGACCAACCTGATCAAGTCGATCCAGATCATGACCCGGGCCTGCCGGATACTGGCGGATACCTGCATTGACGGGATCGCGGTCAACGTCGAGCGCTGCAGGACCTACTTCGAGGAGAGCGCCGGCCTGGCCACGGTCTTGAACCCGATCCTGGGCTACGACAAGGTTTCCGAACTGGTGAAGGAGTCGCTAAAGACCGGAAAGAACCTGCGCCAGCTGGCCCTGGAAAAGAACATCCTCAGCGAAGCAGATCTCGAGACCCTGCTCAAGAAGTCGACCGGACCGACCCTGTAGCGGCCCTCCGCGGACAAGGTGAGGCCCGGCCGTGCCGGTACAGGTGGGCTCAAGCCGCTTTCGGGGGTGGATCCGTCGGGGGCGCCGGTCGATACTTACGGGGCCAGGCATTGATCACGGCCTGTACCAGCGTTGCCAGCGGAATGGCAAAAAAGACCCCCCAGAAGCCGAACAGGCCGCCAAACAGCAGGATCGCACCAATGACGGCGATCGGGTGCAGGTTGGTCACCTCGGAGAGCAGGAGCGGCGCGAGCAGGTTGCCATCGAAAAGCTGTATCACGAGGTAAGCCCCGACAGCCCAGGCGAAGCCGGAGCCGAGGTCACCGTATTGGAAATAGGCAATGAGCGCGACCGGAATGGTCATGACGGTAGCCCCGATGTAGGGGATGAGAACCGAGAGGCCGGTGAACACCGCGAGCAGCATGGCGTATTGCAGACCGATCACGCGAAAAACAGCGTAGGTAATCCCCCAGACAATGACGATCTCCCAGAACTTGCCCCGCACGTAATTGCCGAGCTGCTGGTCGACTTCGCGCCAGACTTGCGAGGCGAGGGTGCGGTCTTCGGGTAGGAAATTGGCCAGGTACCTGCGGATTTTTTCCTTATCCTTGAGGAAAAATAAAATCAGGATGGGAACGAGGACCAGGTAGACGATCAAGGTGATCAGGCCCTTCCCCCAGTCCGCGATACGCTTCCCCACGAAATCGCCCAACTTGACCAGGCGTTCGTTGATGAGGTTGGTGACCCACTTGATCTGCTCCTCGGAGGCGGACTCCCCATTCACGGCCTCCTCGCGGGAGGGGAAAATCGGCTGAAGGGTAAAGAGCCTCTTATCCGGAATGCCCTTCGTCACGGCCTCGGTATCATTGGTGTCGACGGGGACCAACTGGAAGTTGTTGGTTTCGGATACCGCAACCATGAAGGGCTGGTCGGGCGGCGGATTCAGTTTGGTATCCGGGGTTTCAACTGAAGCATCGCGTGTTTCCTCGTCCGGGCCTCGCCCACCAAAGCGTTCGAGCAGGGCGTTCTGGCTGGTCTCAATCATCGTCGGCATGCGCTGGAGCAGTTTGACCGACTGCTGGGCCACGTACGGCATTAAACCCAACAAGATGGTAATAAAAAAGGCAAGAAAGCACATGTACACCGTAAGCACTGCGGCCATGCGGGGCACCTTGAGGAATTGCAATTTCAACACGAGGCCCTCCAGCAGGTAGGCGATGACAATCGCCGCGAGACAGGGGGCCATGATGTTGCCAAGAAAGGCGATACCGATAAAACCGACAACGAGCAAGACGGCCAGAATGACAACCTGGGGGTCGTTGAACGTTCGTTTAAACCAATTCCAGAGCAGTTGCATGATGTTTCGAGGGCAATATACTGCGGGTAAGGTACTGAACCAACCCGTATTTACGACTTCACAATGAATGAATATCCCTCGAAGACAACCCGGTCACCTT
>JAPYUI010000001.1:63654-80993 GCA_029936175.1 Kiritimatiellia bacterium | reverse complement strand
CGCTGTACCGCACACGCACTTCACGAGCGCGGCATCAACCTATCACACACCTCCCAGGCCGGATCACAACTGACGGAAGTCGACCTGGAGAACAGCGGCCTCATTATCGCGCTCGAGGAAAAAGAGCACCGGCCACTGATCGACCAGTTGTTTCCTTCCTGGGTGGATAAGATTCGTTACTGGAATGTCCCCGACATGAATGAAATCCCGCCGGAGGAGGCACTACCCCTGGTTGAAACCTTGACCATGGCCCTGATCGATTCTGTTGATCAGCCCGGCAACTAGGGCGCAACCGGGCTGGGTCCGGGTGGGTCACGCAGCTTCCCGTCCCCGGGTGGGGAAACCAGATCATTGTACAGGCGCAGGGTCTGCAGGATCATCCGATCAATATTAAAATGCTCCCGGACGCGCTTGCGCGCGTTCTGTCCGCATTCGTAGCAATAACGGCGATCCTTGACAAAGGTGGTGATGGACCGGGCGATATCCTGGGGATCGCCCGGACGAACAATGCGACCACTCACCCGGTGTTCCACGACCTCTTTCATGCCACCGATGGGCGTAACAATCGCAGGTACCGCCTGTGACATGGCCTCGAGCAACGCAATCGGCAACCCCTCGTTACGCAGGCTCGGAAGTATAAATACATCGCAGGAGCCCATCAGGCGGGCCGCATCGGAACGGAACCCGGGGAGGTGAATCTGGTGCGTCGTCCGGTTGGTCGAGGCTAAATCGGTGATGCGCTCATCAAACACACGCCCGACAAGCAGAAAATGAACTCGCGGTTCCGGGGGAAGAAACTTGATAGCCTGTAACAGGGGGCCTATCCCTTTTTGTGGCCGCATATTGGCTACGCAACCCACTACAAACTCGCCATCCGGGATTTCAAATTCCTCAAAATCCGCCGGTTCATCTCGATCATACCAATGTACATCATGCCCCTTGTAGATGGTCACCAGGCGCTCGCGCGGCACGCCTTCGTTTTCCAGATGCAGGCGAATCGAATTGGCTACACAGATGACTTTATCTACCCGGGGTTTTAACAGTTTACTCTTGATCAGCGGATTCAGGGCGTGCAGGGAACGAATATGGGTTTCAAGTCCGATCAGTGGAACATCCAGCTTGCGGACCGCTTTGAACGCATGGGAAAGCACGCGTTGTTTGCGGAGACAGTGGACCACATCCGGCTTGTGGTCTTTTACATAACGACGAATCTCCCGGGCAGCCCGGTTTGACGAGCCTCTGTCGAATTTCATGGGCATCACCTTAAACGCACTGTTCGTCAGGGTCTCGAAATACGGGTCCCACGGGGCGAGAAACAAGGCGATATCCCAACCCGCTTCGTGTACACCCTTGAGGAGACAGGCCTCCGGCATATCGATCTTTTCTGCGATGTAGAGTACGGAAGGCATGTTTAACTTCGGGTTACCTGAAACCCGATATGCGACAAACCCCATTCCACAAAGCGCGCTTTCGCATTGGGTGGGCTCGACTCGAGTAGACGACGGATCCGGACGGCGCTTTCAACATCACGCGCGATGAGCAGGAGATACCCGCCCCCGCCTGCGCCGAGCAGTTTACAGGCGGAAAGATCCTCGCCACATTGGTCGAGGATTGCCTGGATCGCCGGCGGGTTCGTTCCCGCATCCAGCCGCTGGCTCAAGTCCCAGTTGCGCCCGAGACCCTCTACCAGTTCTTCGACATCGTTGCGAAGAATTGCATCGTAACAGAAATATGCATTCTGCTTTAACTCGCGAATCATGGCAAGGGTCTGCCTGCGATTCAGGAAAAGGCCCCGGACAATTTCTCCGAGGATGTTGTGCGCAACCCGGGTGATCCCCGTATAGTACAAGAGCATACGGCCCTTCAATTCCTGCGACTCGAAGAAGCTGTAGGGCACCCAGCGAATGGCAGGGACCTGCTCCAATCCAGGATTGGTTTCGATCAACTTCGTCCCGTGCACAAGACCCCCGATCTGGTCCTGCCAGCCGCCGCCGCTCGTCAGGAGCTGCTCGAGTATCGAAGCCCGGCGTATGATCTCCATGTGATCCCAGTTGAGTCCACAGAACTCGGAGAGGGTCCCCAGGAGCGTAGCTGCAAGGATGCTGCTTGTGCCAAGCCCGGAACCCTTGGGCACCGCGGCAAGCATGCTCAACTCGATACCCCCGCCGAAAGCGTTCAATTGCTCTGCCAGGCTGGCGTAGCGCCCCCCGTTGAAATCCGGATAAAATCCACAGAGGGCGAACGCGGCGCGCGCGACTGCGAAGCCGCTGCTGAGATTCGCAAAGTCACCGATGTGGTCGTAATCGTTCACGCGCTCTTCCAGCCCGAGATCGATCGACCGAATCACCAGTTCCGGTTGCTCGGTAAGCCGGGCGTACACCTGGATCGGCGGCTGCCCATTCAGATCGACCGCCATATTGATCACCGCCCCCCCGCACTCCAGGCAGTACGGCGGGGTGTCCGACCAGCCCCCGGCAAGATCCAGACGGACGGGGGAGCGCCCCCACACGATTTGATCATCCAGCACGTTGCGACTGGGCTGCACCGGCTCGCCCAGGGCCGACGACACGATGGCCTCACGTAGAACACGAAAAGCAGCTTCCTCCTGCTGGTCCACCCCCGCTTCACCGCGTGCACGCAGGACCGCGGAACGAAACATGTGGTCGTGCACCCGCAAGAGGGCGTTTTCATCCGAAGGCACTTCTGGAATGGGTGCCCCGCTCTCTGCATAAAGCATGGCGGAGGCCTCAAGATCCAACTTGTAGAAGATACTTCGCCGATAAGCTCCCGCCAGCACCGGCAAGACCTCCAACAGGCGTTGGCGCCGCATCGCGTACAGGCGCAATAAGTTGACTTCGAGGCCCATCTGAGCGGCTGAAAGCTTGCGACAGGCGGCAAATCGTTCAGCGAACCGGTCATCCAAACGACCATCGACCAACCACTGCAGGAACGCGGGATCCTCCTTGTCCGGCTCCAGCACCGGGAAAACTTCAGCCTCAAAAGTGCCCGGTTCTTTAAGGCCCTTATCCATATCATAGAGCCGGAAGGCATAGGCGGTATCGCCCACCGGCACCATGTCCAGGCACCGACCATCCGGAAGATCCAGCGACCAGTCGTTTTCAGGAATCCCGCTGATCATGTGATGCGCATGCAGGGTCCACCCCGCCGGGATGCAGCTATTTTCAATCCATAAATCGTGGTTGACCCGGGGGTCAAAGCTCACATCCACCCGGGCATTAATGACAAAACGGCTCGGATGCACCTGTACGCTGACTTCACCCATGCGGGTCTGGTCGATTACGGCATTCTGCAGTCGATGATTCGAGTCAATCAGGTCCCGGTTCGTACCAAAGTGATAAAAATGTCCGCCAGGCAAGGGTACGACCGCCGTGCTGAGGGCCTTGATCTCCGGGTCGTCTTTCACCGGATGTTCACCCAGGTGCAAGCCCCACTCGCCATACAGGTCATAGAATCCGCCGGCACTTTTACGGGTCAGGACATCGACCGCACGCGCGCTCAACAGCCACAGGCCGACGTCGATCATATACAGATAGTCCGCCGAGAGGTCCCGGATCTTCTCCGGCGAGGGCTTCTGGAGAAACGTCATCAGGCGACCCGGGTCACGTTTGTCACAGAAAAATACGCCGAAATGCTGGGCGTGCTCGGGCGTGGTCCACAACCCCATGAACACGATGTCGGCCTCCGGCAGGTTGCTCAGGGCTTCATCGGCACGCAGGAGGGCATCGCCACTCGCGACCATTACACGCGAAGTCGCATGCGCCCGCTTGGCCACGGTCCGGAGCAGGGGCAACTGCATGTCGAGAAGGTTCTGGTCGAGGCCTTGCCCCATGTCCCACCGATACACCGGCACCGGGATAAAAAGTTTTCCGGTCGCGGCGTACGCGGGTAGCCGTCGACTCTGGCCGCCACCGTGAATGACGATTTTAAGCGAGCGGTTCAGCCAGTCGGAATAAGGCGCACATCCCGCACGGGTTTCGTGTGCCTTCTGCAAGACGTGAATCGTGCCCCCACCCGATCCCAACGGCGTACCCGGAGGGTCACAGGTGGCAAAACAATCCCTGGCATGCTCCGGTTCAAGTTCTGTAAAAAGCTCCGCCATGTTCGGCGGTACGCTCAACAGAACTTCAGGGCTGGAGGGGTTTTTCATTCAGGGCGGTGACCTGAATTACCATTTTCCCCTTAACGGAAAAAGGTTTTAAAAAACTCCCTGTAAACGGAAACCACGCACATAAGGGGGCGCAGAGGGAAGGAACTTTCCCTGCGAAAGGGAGTGATCATGCGGTCCCGTTCAAGCGATCCAGGGCCCACTCGAATTCCGGCACAATGCTTTCCACCACGTTGCTTTTGCGCAATTCCCCGGGTAACACGTCAAAGGTGTAGGTCTCGATCTCCAGGTGCTCGCAGACGCCGGAACGCACCCGTTTCCAGAAGGCGGCATCCATGCAGGCATTCGTGCTGTCCAGGCGCTCGCCCCCCTCCCAGAACAAGGGCACATGGAAATGCACCCGGATCTCGTCCAGGCCACGTTCGTGCGAAAGGTCTTTCAGAAACAGCGGCAGGTCGTCCCAGCTTTTGATGTCTTTTTCGGTCATCGCCTTGACCTGGTGAAAGTAAACCGGTTCGTCGAAAGGCGCAAGTGCCTCCACGTGTTCGGGCTGGCAGGCCAGGGCCGCACTCACGTGGATCTTGGAGAGCAATACGCCCTCGCGGATCAGTCGCTCCAGCGACTCATCCAGGTTTTCGAATTGAATCGCGATGTGACAGCAATCGAAATTGATTCCCACGTGCCGACGCAGGAGCGCTTCCGGGTTCGCTGCCTTGCCCGCCAGGTAACGCGTGCCTTTTTGCAGGAGGGCATCCTTGTAGAAGGCCAGGAATTCGTCCGTGGTCTCCAGGTAGCAGCAAGGTTCCGGTTCCAGGCCGAGATGGACATACTGTCCCAGCTGCTCTTCAACCCGGTGCATGTGCAGGGCGCAGTCACAGATCATGCACACCATTCGTTCGATATCCTCCTCCGTCTTGATCCAGGGCTTGAAGGAGCAAGGCACGGTACTTACGCTCCCGGTGGCACCGGACGGAACCAGGTCCGCCATGATATCGGTCAGGCGATTGGTATAGTCCCGGCGCTCTTCCGTCCGCCAATCGGGGGCGTAGACGTTTTCCTTCACCCGCGTATCGTGGAAGGTGCCAAAGGGAAAACCATTAACCGTAAAGGCGTACAGATCCAGGTCCCGCATCATGGCCTTGGCCTCCGCACGCACAGACGGGTCCGTAAGGGTCCGGGAGGCCGCATCGCCAATCCGTAAGCCGAGGCCGAATGGCTGGTCCGGACAGACCTGCGCCTTCACCTCCGTAACGTATTCCTCGATGGCCCCCAGATTCTCCCGCCACGACTCCCCGCGGTGAATGTTCAGACAGTAACTCAAGTCCAGGGCCTTGTCCTGTGCGGAAATCTTCACGTCTACCAGCCTGTGGTTTCTGATCTGTTTCGTCAAGCTGCGGTGCGGGGTTCGTGTATTTCGTGGTTCCACTTGACGGCCCGCCGGGCCATCCCCAAGAATACCCCATGCGCAGTAGAATTCTCGGCCTCGGCACCTACGTCCCCGATCGCGTCGTTACAAACGACGACCTCACCCAGTACATGGAAACCTCGCATGAGTGGATCGTGGAGCGAACCGGCATTGAACAGCGCCACTGGGTAAGCGAAGGCCAGACCGGTGCCGACCTGGCCGAGCAGGCCTGTCGCCGGGCCTGTACGAACGCGGGCGTGGCCCTCGCCGATATCGACTTGCTGATTTACGCAACCCTGTCCCCCGACCACGATTTCCCGGGCACGGGCGTCTTTGCGCAACGCCAACTCGGGCTCGGCACCATCGCCGTGCTCGATATCCGTCAACAGTGCACCGGTTTTATCTATGGGCTGTCCATTGCGGATGCCTTCATCAAGACCGGGACCTACACCCGGGTCTTGTTGGTCGGCTCCGAGGTACATTCCAACGCGATGGACATCTCCACCCGAGGACGGGACATCGCTTCCCTCTTCGGGGACGGTGCCGGGGCGGCCCTGCTCGGGCCCTCCGACGAGCCCGACTGCGGGGTGCTTTCCTGCCACCTGCACGCGGATGGCAGCGAAGCCGAAATCCTCTGGATGGAAAAACCCGGCTGCATGTACCAGCCCCGGATTACCGCGGAGGACATCGAGGCCGGCTTGCACTTCCCCCACATGGATGGCCGGCGGGTGTTTAAACACGCGGTTACCCGAATGCCGGAGTCGGTAATCGAAGCGGTAACCGCCAACGGGCTGACCGTCCAGGACATCGATATGCTGATCCCGCACCAGGCAAACCTTCGGATCAATGAAATGGTGGCCAAGCAACTCGGACTGCCGCCCGGGAAATGCCACAACAACATCCAAAAATACGGAAACACCACCTCCGCCACCATCCCCCTGTGCATGGAAGAAGCCATTGCACTCGGGAAAATAAAGCGGGGCGATCTCGTCTGCCTCACCGCCTTCGGTGCCGGCCTCACCTGGGCCTCGGCCCTGATGCGGTATTGAACCGCACGCCGTTTTCCCTTCGGGCCCAGCTACAGCTTTTCCAATGCGATCTGGTACAGGTACCGCTTGATCTTCTGCGTCGAGGTTTTCTCAAACTCCTCAAGCCGTATCTGGATCCGCCGTGGACGCTTGTACGGACTCAGCTCGTTCGCCTGCTCCTTCACCGCAGCCTTGAGCAGGTCCAGGATCTCATCATCGGACAAGTGGGGCTTTCCCTCCGAAAGGTGTTCGAGATCAGGTACCACGATGATGCCCACCCGCTCCCCGACCGAATCCTCGGCTTCCCGGTAACCCAGGGCCATCGACTCGAGGACGGATGGGCTCTGGTTGATCACCATCTCCACTTCTTCCGGGTAGATGTTCTTGCCCTCGCGATTGACGATCAGGCTCTTTTTCCGCCCGGTTATATGCAGGAAGCCCTCCGCATCAAGCCGCCCGAGATCCCCGGTGAGAAACCAATCCTCGTCAAAGACCTCTGCCGTGGCCGCATCATTCTGGTAGTAGCCCCGCATGATATTTGCTCCACGCGCGACAATTTCCCCGATGCCGTTTTCGTTCGGATTCCGGATGACAATCTCGGTTTTCCCCAGCGGCAGGCCCACCGAACCCGGCCTCATTTTCCCCGGCAGGTTGATCGTAAGCACCGGCGCGGTTTCCGTGAGGCCGTACCCTTCCAGCACCTTGATGCCCAGGCCCTGGAAGCCATAAATGATTGCCGGGTCGAGTGGCGCAGCCCCACTGACGATCAGGCGCAGCTTGCCACCCAGCTTCTGGTGGATCTTTTTGGCGATCACCTTCCTCAAGCCAAGCTTGTACATGATCCAGGCGACCTTGTTGGCTTTTAAGCCGTCCTGTAATTTCGTGTACATCTTCTCCAGCAAAAGCGGCACCGCCATGAGGAAGGTCGGCTGCACCTCCCGGATATTCTCGCCGACGGTTCGCAAGCTCTGGACAAAGCTGATCGTGGCCCCAGCACCCAGGGGCAACATGAAACACCCGGTAAATGCGAAGGCGTGATGGAGCGGAAGCACCAACAGGAAATTGTCACTGGGATCGAAGTTCAGCACCTGCTGTGCGTCGTTCACGTTGCACATGAAGTTCCCATGGGTCAGCATGGCGCCCTTCGGGCGCCCGGTGGTACCCGAGGTATAAATCAATGATGCGATGTCATCCGGCGCTGGGTCGTTCACGGTGAATGCACAGGCATCCTGCGCCGCCGCCGGTGCGAGGTCTGCCTTCTTCGCGTCGTAATCGAGGAAACGAAGTTTTCCGTCCACGGCTTCGGCCTTTTCATGATCCTTGAGGATCACCCACTCCAGGTGCTCCAGGTGGTTTTCCATTTCCCGGAGGGCCCGGTACTCTTTCGCTGAGCTGAAAAGTATTTTCGCGCCCGAATCATTCAGGATATGCAGGGCCTCCTGGGGCCGCAACTTGGCGTCGACCGGTACCGCGATGGCTCCAAGGCTAATGATGCCCAGGTAGATTTCGCACCATTCCGGGTGGTTGTCCCGCCAGAGTGCCACCCGGTCCCCCGCTCGGGTCCCCGCCTCGAAGAGCAGTTCCGATACCTGCCGGACCCGCTCCATCAGCCCCCCATAACGGATGCTTTCCCAGGTTTTCCCGACCTTGAATTGCAAGGCCGTTTCTCCCTCGTACCTCCCCACGGTCTCCACCAGCAGCTCTTTGATGGTATTGGGCATGCAAAACCCTAGGGAACCGGCTCGGCCTTGAAAAGAGCGTATTCCCCGGATCCGCTTAAATTCAGTTGCAGCCACCCCGTTTACACCCGATACTTTTTCGAGCAAAGCAAGGGGAAGGACGACCCCTATGGGCACGGATATCAACAGGAAATACCGCATCATCACGGCAGGATTGGATGATCCCATCCGTGTGAGAAGCCGTGCGATCAGCGGGGACAACCAGAACACCGGCACACAGACGCTATGACGATTGGCATACTCAAGGCACAATTCTCCCTCCCGGATGCTCATTCGCTGAAAGACAAGCGACGCTGCATCAAATCGCTGAAGGACCGCACCGTCGCACGGATGAACATGTCGGTTGCGGAAACGGCGAAACAGGATTTCTGGAAGGGAGCGGAAATGACCTTTGTCACCGTCGCGGGCGAACGGAAATTTGTGGAGAAACGTTTGTCCGAGTTGAGCAGAATCCTGCAGACCTACCCGGGGATGGTATTGATGAATATGGAAACAACGTACCTGTAGGCACCAACGGAGGGGAGGCACCCCGGGTTACAAGCCCGCTCAGGCGATCGAGACGTCCACCGTTCCCGCATCCGTGATTTCCCCCAGCAGCTGTGCTTCCGGCAAGGCGGCCGCACAGGCATCCGCATCGACGGCGTCGACGATGATCACCCAGCCGAAACCCATATTGAAGGTGTGAATCGCGGCATCCTCATCGAGGTGAGCGAGGACTTTCTGAACCGGCTCGTTATCCCAGCGGGGAAGATCACATCTTGCACCGAGCCCCCCAGGCAACACACGTGCGACATTCTCACGGAAGCCCCCGCCGGTGATGTGTACCATCGCATGCGGCCGTAGCTTCGCATCCCGCAGCGCGATGACCTCGTCGTAATAGACCCGCGTCGGCGCGAGCAACATGCGCATTTCGTCGTCGTCAAGGATGCCCGGATGATCGTCCAGGATCCGACGGACCAGGCTCCATCCATTCGCGTGGAAGCCGTTCGATGGCACCCCGAAAACCCGGTCGCCAGCCGAAACGGTGCTCGGGTCAATCAGGTCATCTTTTTCCGCCGCTCCGACGACAAAGCCGGAAAGCTCGAGCGCGTCTTCGTGCACCAGGCCCGGCATCTCGGCGGTTTCGCCACCGGCCAGGATACAATCGCAGCCCGCGAGGGATCCGGAAATCCCCGCGATAACCCGCTTGATGAGATCTTCATCCAGCTTGTTGATCCCGATATAATCGAGAAACATCAAGGGCATGGCGTTCGCGGTGAGCACATCGTTGACGTTCATCCCGACCAGGTCCACCCCCGCAGTCTCCGGCATATCAAACTGGAGCAGGGGCTTGATCTTGGTTCCGACACCATCGCAGCAGCTCAGGATGACCGGGTGCGTATACCCACTGAGATCGTAGCCCGCAGCGAAGAGCCCGAATGCACCAAAGAGCTTGCGTTTGCCTTCGGTCTGCCGACGAAGCTCAGCGATTTCGCCCACCAGCTCGGCGGCTTTTTCGGTGTCCACCCCGGCATCCTTGTATGTAAGTGACTTACTCATGCTTCACATCTCTTGGTGGAATGCTTTGTTGTGGTGTCCGGATTACTTCGGTCGAGGAAGCGGTGCTCCGGCCTATACGCGCGCCTCGTCCTGGCGTTGTTCCGCAACCCGGTTCAGATGCTCCTGGGTCACCCCCTCGGTAACGTAAACGCCATCGAAACAGGAAGCCTCGCATCGCTCGATAAGCGGGTTGCCCTCGATCACCGAAGCCTGCAGGTCTTCCGGGTCCTGGTAAATCAACTGGTCCGCCCCGATCTCGGCTGCAATTTGTTCGATCGTCCGGTTGTAGGCGACCAACTCGCGGGCCACCGGCATATCGATGCCGTACACATTGGGATGCCGTACGGGCGGAGCCGCCGAGGCCATGTAGACCTTCCGGGCGCCGGCTTCACGCGCCATCTGGATGATCTGCCTGGAGGTGTGGCCGCGGACGATACTGTCATCGACCAGCAACACGTTCTTCCCTTTGAACTCGAGCGGGATCGGGCTGAGCTTTTTCCGGACCGAGCTGCGCCGCTCGGCCTGGTCCGGCATGATAAAGGTACGGCCGATGTACCGGTTCTTGATAAAGCCTTCGCGGTATTTAACTCCCAGTGCATACGCAATGGGAAGGGCACTGGTGCGGCTGGTATCCGGAATCGGAATGACCACGTCGATATCGTGATTTTTGTCGATCTGCCCCTTCACGTTTTCGGCGAGCTTTTCGCCCATGCGCAGGCGTGATTTATACACGGAAACCGTATCCATAAAGCTATCCGGCCGAGCGAGATAGACGAATTCGAAGACACAGGGAACCAGCTGCGGCATGCGGGCGCACTGCTTGTGGTAAAAATTGCCTTCGTAGTCGATGAAGATCGCTTCACCCGGTGCGACATCCGCAATGATATCATAGCCCAGGGCGGTGAGCGTGACACTCTCCGAGGAAACCATCCACTCAGGTCCCTCCGCCCCGTCGCGCCGACCGTAAATCAGGGGGCGAATCCCAAAGGGATCCCGAAACGCAAAAACCCCGTAACCGAGTACCATGCCTACGACGGCGTAGGCCCCGTGGCAGTTCAGGTGTACCTGCTCGACCGCCTTGAACACATCCTGTACCTCCAGGTTGAGCCGGCGATGCTTGGCCAGTTCATGTGCGAAGATGTTAAGCAGCACCTCGGAATCCGACGCGGTATTCAAATGCCGAAGATCCTCCTGAAACAGGCGTTGCGTGAGCTCATCGGCATTGGTCAGGTTGCCGTTATGGGAGAGGACAATGCCGTAAGGAGAATTGACGTAAAAGGGTTGGGCTTCCGCACAGGAGCTCGTCCCAGCCGTGGGGTAACGGCAATGACCGATACCCATATTCCCCATCAACCCCTGGATATTTTCCTCCTGGAAAACATCCCGGACCAGGCCGTTGGCCTTGTGAGCGTGGAGGCGGGCCTTCTCATCACAGGTCGCAATACCGGCCGCATCCTGGCCACGGTGTTGAATCACCCCGAGCGCATCATACACCTGGACAGAGGCCTTGATTTTCCCGGAGGTAATAACGCCAACGATTCCACACATGGTAATTCAGACAAGTTGAGGGTTTAAACGGTTGTGGCAAGCAGGCGGACCGTATGCCTGCAAGGTCTCACGCGCTCGCTTCCTGTTTGGTCGTTTCACGTTTAAGCACAATAGCATCGTGGATCGACTTAAAAAAGAAATAACCCCATCCCCATTCCGCATCACCGGCCCAGTCGGGGTCGCAATGATGCTCCCGATACAGGAAGCGCTCCGGGTGAGGCATCAGGCCGAAGACCCGGCGGCTGGCATCCTGGATACCGGCAATCCGCTCTTCGGACCCGTTGACGTCTTCCACATAGGTCAGGGCTACATGGCCCTGCTCGCGATACGTAGCGGACTGGCCTTCCGGTGCAACAAATCGGCCCTCGGCGTGGGCGATCGGAAGTTCAAACGTTGCCGGAAGCTGGGCGAGATAGAGGCTGTCGGTGGATGCCTGTTCCAGCCCCACCCAGCGGCAGATAAAACGCCCATTCACGTTATGGATCAAGCTGCCTTCGGGCAGGAGGCCCAGCCGCATGAGGATCTGGAAACCGTTGCAGATCCCGAGCAGGAAGCCCCCGTGTTCGTGAAAGGTCTTGAGCGGGGAGCCGAGCTTCTGTTGAAGCTCCAGCTGGGCGAGTTTGCCCGCCATGATGTAATCCCCGTAACTGAAGCCGCCAGCGAGGACGACCAGGTCGGCCTGCTCGATTCGTTCCTGGGTGACCAGGGGAAAGGGCATGATTTCAGCTTCAAAACCAACCGCGCGCAGGGCACGGGCGGTCTCTTCATCGCAGTTGGTTCCCGCGAACTTTAATAGTAGGGCGTCAGGCCGTTTTTCCATGTGTCTTTCAAGGTGGAGAGTTCTTCATTCAGAACTTCGGATCCGGCACGGCTCGCCCGCAGCCGGGTATGCGCATCCGTGCTCGATCCGATCAGGGTAAAAGGAAGTCCGGCAAAGCACGCGATGACGGCATCTGCGTGGTCGGGGGCGATTTCGATCAACACCCGGCTGTTCGATTCAGCGAACAGGAGGGTTTGCGGGGCAAGATCGCCCACCGTATCCAGGTCGACCTCGATGCCCGCCCTCAGGGAGAAGCCCATCTCGGCCAGGCCAACCGCAAGCCCTCCCTCGGACAGGTCGTGCGCCGCGAGAATCCAACCCTTCTTGATCGCTTCGTGCAATGCGCGATACAGGGCGAGTGCCTGCTCGAGATCGACCCCCGGAACCGCGCTGCCCTCTTCCCCGCGGGCCAGTGAATAGGCACTGCCACCGGTCTCATTCGCCGTCGCGCCGACGAGGCCGATCCTGCTGCCGGGGCGACGGATGGACGTGCCCGTGAGCTGCGTCTTTTCATCGATAATCCCGATGCCGCTGATCAAGACGGTCACCGGAATGGATACCGGCCCGTCTTCGGTTTCAAAGTAGTTGTAGAAGGAGTCCTTGCCGGAAATAAACGGGACCTGGTAGGCCCGTGCCGCGTCCGCGATGCCCTTGGCCGTTTCAACAAGCTGACCCAGTTCCGTCGGCTCGTTTGGATTGCCCATGCAAAAATTGTCGAGGATGCCGACACGATCCGGGTCGGCACCGGCAACCACCAACTGGCGGAGGCATTCGTCGACCGAGCTCAAGCCCATCCTGTACGGATCCAACTCGCCGTACTGCGGGAGCAGGGAAACACCCATGGCGATGCATTTGCCGGTTCCGTCTATGGCCAGGGCCGAGGCATCCTGCGGGCAATCGCCACCGGGCCCGGACAGCGGCTTGATGACGGTATTGCCCTGCACTTCGTGGTCGTACTCCCGGATGATCGGCTCACGCGAACAGATGTTGAAGCTGCCCAGGATCGTCTGCAGGTCGACCCCGATGGTCGAGGCATCACCGATTTCAGCCGTCGGGGCGACCCGGGTCTGGTGTACGGCGGAAAAATGCTTGCGGGGGGCGACGTGGAGGAAGGCGCTGTGTAATTCGCAGACCGTCTCCCCATGGTGGAATACCCGAAGGACCTTTGAATCCGAGACCTTGCCGATTTCCGTCGCTTCAGTCTCGTAAATATCCGCCAATTCCACGATCCGCAACCAGTTCTTTGGATCGACCGCGAGGACCATGCGTTCCTGGCTTTCGGAGAGAAATATTTCCCAACTGGTGAGTCCCGGCTCCTTCAGGGGACAGGTTTCAAGGTAAATTTCACCCCCGCATTCACTGATCATTTCACCCGCTGCGGAGGAAAAGCCCCCGGCGCCGCAGTCGGTAATGCATTCGATCAAGCCCTCTTCGCGCGCCTGGATAATGAAGTCGTTGACCTTCTTTTCTTCGATCGGATTGCCGATCTGCACCGCGCCGACATCTTCTTCATGGCTCTCCGTATCGAGCGACGCAGAGGAGAAGGTCGCCCCGCGCAAACCGTCCCGGCCGGTGCGGCCACCCACGGCCACCACCAGGTCACCGCACCGCGCGACCTTGTCGATATCCGCGGATGGGATTACCCCGGCCGTACCACAGAACACCAGGGGGTTATAGGTGTAGGCATCGTGAAAATTCAGCGCTCCAGTAACCGTGGGAATGCCCATCCGGTTGCCGTAATCGCGAACCCCGCGGACCACCCCGCGAAGTATCCCCAGCGGATGGATGGTGTCACCCTTCAGGTCGGCCGACGCCATGTCAGGCTTGCCGAAGCAAAAGACATCGAGGGAGCCGATGGGCTTGGCGCCCTTGGCGGCGCCCAGGATATCGCGGATCACCCCCCCCAGGCCCGTATTCGCACCCGCATAGGGCTCGATGGCCGAGGGGTGGTTATGGGTTTCCGCTTTCAGGCAGACCGCCGTTTCTTCATCCAGCTTGATGAACCCCGCATTGTCGTGAAAACAGCTGAGGACAAAACCCGGCTTTTGCTCCATGATCTGGTCGGTAACCGCCTTGATGTAGGTCTTGAAGATGCCGTCGATGGTTTCCGGCTTGCCGTCGAGCTCGTGTGTAATTTCCGCGCTGAAAATACGGTGTTTGCAGTGCTCGCTCCAGGTCTGCGCGATGACCTCCAATTCAACATCCGTGGGATCGCGACCGAGCGTATGGTAATGCACCTGCACGGCCAGCATGTCCTCGACGGACAGCGAAAGCTTCATCTCCGTGCTGAGCGCGCCCAGTTCGTCAGCTCCGAGCTGGCGGATGGCACGTTGGGTGTAGGTTTTCGTCGGGACTGCGGTGCTCATGCGTTGATCACGTTCCAGGTATGAATGACGGGGTTGCAAAGGTCTTTAACGAAGCGCTCTGAAGGCACCGGGTCGTCGCCAAGGAGGTAGTAGCGGTGAAAAACGGTGAGGTTTTCGAGCGTGAAGCCGGGCTCCTCCAGTTCACCATAGAAGCGGAGGATATACTCTTTTTCCAGGTCGAGGCATCCCGGCTTGAGCGAAACGTCGATGTAGAAGCGATAGCCGCTCAGCGCGGCCTGTTCACCCTCTGACACCGTCTCGCTGACCGAATCCGTGAGGACATCATGCGTGAACGCGCGGAGTGCTGATACCTCGCCGGAAAACTCAACCCGATATCCTCGGGTTTCGCGAGCACGGAGAGCGGACTCGAGGGGGGCGTAGAGGAGTTCGTTGCAGCTTTTTTCTCTGGCATAACGGTTAACGATCTCAAATTGCAGTTGCGTCATGGCATCCTGGCCCACTTCTCCCAAGCCATGGAACCGAAAAGGCTTGGCTGTGTACCCGCTTTCACCCTAACCCGCCATTTGGTAAACACTTATACATATTGAACTTCTGTGACTTTCCCAGGTTTGGTCCGCCGCTGATCTCAGGTCCTGTGCGCAAAGGTCTATACAACATGTAGTCATAGGCAAGCAAAATTACCCCTGTATCTTGTGGTGTTGGTTAAATCCAAGCGGCCTTTACCTCAATCCACGGTTTGGACGTGTAGCGGCCTTCGCGAGAAGGAGGATCACGCGTGCTCTCCCGGTTCTTCGGCACGCCGCTACGCTTGTAAGCAAGCCCAAATCGCTTTAAGCAATCGACAAGGCATGATCTATACCCTCTACAAAAAAGCCGCATTCAGGATGAACCCGGAGTGGGTCCACACCCTGACACTGAAGGGCCTCCGCTTGACACACCGGCGGGACAAGCGGCATTTCCTCGCCGGTCGCTTTGCGGACAAACCGGTCGAGTTGATGGGCCTCCGTTTCCCGAATGCGATCGGTCTCGCTGCGGGGATGGATAAGAACGGGGACTATATCGATGCCCTGGGCGGGCTCGGATTTGGATTCGTAGAGATTGGCACGATCACCCCGCGTCCACAATCCGGGAATCCCAAACCCCGTCTCTTCCGCATTCCGGAACAGGACGCGATCATCAATCGCATGGGTTTTAACAACAAGGGGGTGGAGCATCTCTGCAAACAGGTGATGCGCACGCGGTATAACGGGATCCTCGGGATCAACATCGGGAAGAATTTCGATACCCCGCTCGAGAACGCCGCGGATGACTACGTGACGTGCATGAATGCCGTTTTCCACCTGGCGGATTATATTGCGGTGAATATTTCCTCACCCAACACGATCGGCTTGCGCGAGCTGCAGGAGGGTCAGGTTTTTAACGACTTGATCGCGCGGTTGAAGGCGGAACAGACCCGACTGAATAAATCCAGCAGCAAGTCGGTACCGCTCCTGATCAAGATTGCGCCCGATTTGAGTCCGGATGAGATCCACTTCATGGGTACATGCATGTTGGAAAACGACATCGACGGGGTCATCGCAACCAACACCACGATCAAGCGCGATGGGCTGGAATCGTACGAAACTGCCAGGGAATCCGGCGGTTTAAGCGGTTATCCACTACAAGATTTATCGACCCACGTGATCCGCCAATTGAGCGAGGTCCTCCAGGGCCGTATTCCGATCATCGGCGTCGGCGGCATCATGGATGGTTCTTCCGCGGTGGCCAAGCTCGATGCCGGTGCCTCCCTGGTACAGGTCTACAGCGGATTGATTTACCGCGGCCCCGGCATCGTCGGGGATATCGCGCAGAGCCTCCCCTAGCTCCCGCGGTGTGTTTTCCGCGGCCCGGGAACCACAACGCGCGTGCCGGGCTTCGCTGGGGACCGAGCCGACTAATCGATCTGCTGGGTTTCTTCGCCGGGGTCTTCGAGCAGCGTGGGCCCCTCCGGATCGCATGCGACACCCTCGGGCGGCGGGACCGGCACGCCGACATCGATCAGCACAACCGAGATGTTATCCAGGCCCCCGGCCGCATTCGCTGCAGCAACGATTGCTTCCGCGAGCACGTCCATCCCGGTTGCTCGGTGTTCTTCGATCAGGTCGATGATGGCCCCATCGGAAATCATGTTCGTCACCCCGTCTGAAAACAACAGAAACAGATCGCCGGGACAAACGTCGACCTGCGTCTCTTCCAGGTCGACCACTCCTTTTACGCCGACGGCCCGGGTGATGATCCCGCGCATCCGTGCGGGGAGTTTTTCCAGGTCTTCCCTGGGCATCTCTGCGGCATAGGTATGATCCCGGGTGACCTGCTGGATGACCTGGTCCCGATAACGGTAGGCGGGACTGTCTCCCGCGTGCAGGGTGATCGCATATTCGGGATTCTCGGCATCAAACATCAACACGATGGCCGTGGTGCCCGAGTGGCGGAAACCGAGTTCATCCGATTTCGCACGAATATACTGGCTCACCAGGTTCACGTTGTGACGAATCAAGCGGCTCTTGCCCGCGGCCGTGCGGATAAGCCCGGGCTCCGGCAGGTCCTCAAACAGTTTTCCCACCGCGTCAACCACCGCGGAGCTGGACCCGCCACCGCCAGCGGAACCGCCAATTCCATCCGCCACCACAAAGACGCCCTCCTCGGGCAAGACCAGAACGGCATCTTCATTCGCGGCACGACGCTGGCCGATATCGGTCAACGCCGCTGATTGCAGGTGTGAGAAATACATCATACCGGGATCGCTCAATTCGGCGCGAGCGGGCTCA
>JAPYUI010000001.1:57813-63554 GCA_029936175.1 Kiritimatiellia bacterium | reverse complement strand
CAGGTGTGAGAAATACATCATACCGGGATCGCTCAATTCGGCGCGAGCGGGCTCAACTCGCATTGCACGTGGGGGTGCTCCACCGTGTCCACCTGTTCTTTACCCGCACGCTCGCTCGCCCCGGCCGTCTCGTGATACCAATCGCGGTGCGAGGATATGGCGGAACAGCTCAGGCACTGGGTCACTTTCCAGGCATAGCCACAGCCGGGACAAAGCCCGGCGGTTTCGAAGGTATTCCAGGCATAGCTGCACGCGCAATACCACCGGTCGGCAGGATGAGGCTTCCAGACGCAATGGGTGCAATAAATTCGGACCGCGCGATGCATCAGATCACCATAGAGGGAACCGGGGCAAAATGTAAAGTAGAACAGAATATCCCGGCCGCTGCCACGAAGTCCTATGACCGCTTGGCCTGGGGCTCGCAGGCGACCAACGCATGATCGAGGTTTTCGGTTTACTCATCCCTCCGGTATAGTAGGTTGTGAGACCCATGAATAAGCTCATCACTGCGATTTGTTGTGCCAGCCTCTTGTCCGTTCCGGCCAGTGGCAAAGAAAAAATCACCATTGCCGCCGTGCCTGCGCTTTCCCCGGACGGGGCGAAGCTGGTCTTCAACTGGGCAGGCGACCTGTGGACTGTTGACTCCATGGGCGGCGAAGCCCGACCACTCACCCGGCACCCGGCCAGCGACCACTGGCCTGAATATTCCCCGGACGGCAAGGAGCTCGTCTTCCAGAGCCAGCGCAATGGCTATAAACAATTGTTCATTATGCCGGCCGACGGCGGGGATCCCAGGCCTGTTTCCTGGCACACGGAAGGCCTGACCGCCCAGGGCTGGTTTCCGGATGGAAATCATATCCTTGCCACCGGCTGGCGCGACCACAGCGGATTGTCTGCTGAACGCCTGTTCAAGATCAAGGTCCGCGAACGGGTCGCGGAGGAATTGCTTTTCGATGCCTATGCCCGCGAGGCGACCGTTTCCCCTGACGGCAGGCAGATTCTTTTCGTCCGCGAAGGCAACAGCCTGTATCGCAAAGGCTACGCCGGCAGCAAGGCGGCTCAGATCTGGCTCTACGATATCGACGGGAAGACCTTCACGCTCCAGCAAAAGCAAGCCGGCGGTTGCCGGACCCCTTTGTGGCGGCCGGACGGAAAGGGGTTCTATTTTGTGGGTGCCGCAAGCGGGTGCTTCAATATCTGGGAATGTGAAATAGCCACGGGAAGCCTCCGCCAACGAACCTTCTTTGAGGATGCCTCGGTTACCCTTCCGGGAATATCCCGCAATGGTGAGATCATGGTCTTCCGCCATCTTTTCGACTTTTACCGGCTCGAGCTGAAAGGAGATGATGTTCCCATCAAGCTTGATATCTGGGCGAATGGTGACGACGCCCGGAAGCAAACGCGTCGCCGCTATTACAACACGGTCTGGAACAATAACAACTGGGGCTCGCTGGACTGGACCCCCGATGGACTGGAGATGTGCTTTACCTCCGGGGGCGACCTATGGGTCATGGACACCGTGCTGAAAGAACCACGCCTGGTCTGCGGAGAAACAGCCACCCACGAAACCGAGGCGGTCTGGGCGCCGGATCGCACATGCATTTACTTCCTCCGTGATGAAGGCCACCGAGCCAATATCTGGCGGGCCACCCGCGAGGACCCGGGTAAGTATTGGTGGCAGAATCGCCATTTTGAGCTGGAACAACTCACGGATTCGGACAGCTCAAAAACGCAGCTGACCGTTAGCCCGGACGGCAAGAAACTGGTCTACGCCGAGAACAAGATGCAGCTCATGATCAGCGACACGGAGGGGTCAAATCCGCACAAGCTCTACGCCGCAGTTGAGCGGCCCTTCTACGATTGGTCGCCTGACAGTCAGTGGCTGGTAGCCTCCTTTAAAGACAGCTACGATAACTGGGACGTGTGGATTCTTCCCATCGACGCTTCGCGGGAACCGTATAATGTTTCCCGCCATCCGGATTACGATGCCGGTGGATGCTGGTCTCCCGATGGGCGGAAAATCGCCTTTGTCGGCGAACGCGGGAAGGACCGGGAACTGGACCTGTTTTACGTGCACCTGCGCAAGGAGGACCACGAAGCAGGAAAGCACGACCGCTCCCTCAATGAAGCGATCAAGGCCATGAAAAGCGTGCCCCTCGCCAAGGTCGACCCGCCCAGGCCAAACGGTAAAAAAGGGGAACCCAAAGACCCCGAAAAGCCGCCTGAAAAATCCAGGGATCCCGGCACGGTCCGCATCGATTTTGACGGTCTCTTCGAGCGCGTCCAGCGCATCGAGGTGAACGGTTCCAGGGAGTCCACGCCCTTCTGGTCCTACGACTCCAAGGCCCTGGCCTTTCGCAGTAAGATCAACGGCAAGGATGGCACCTACAAGATCGTCTTCCCCAACAACCTTACCCCGACTTTCATGTGCGACGCCTTCGGCTACTACGCCCGCTGGATCGAGAAGGGCAACAAGATCCTCTGGCTGGTCAACGGCATCCCCGCTTCCTACACCACCAAGCACCCGTTCAAAGTCTACCAGGAAACGGACCTGGTCGCGTACCAGCGCCTGGCCTTCCGGCAGATTTGGCGCAACCTGAAAGATTCCTTTTACGATGCGCGTCTGAATAACCGGGATTGGGAGGCCATGCGGATTAAGTATGAAGAGGCCGCGGCCAAGGCACCCGATTCCGCCGGCTTCGTACGGGTAGTGAGCATGCTGGAGGGTGAGCTGAACGCTTCACATACCGGCTTCCGGCCCGGGGATAAATTCTGGCCGGCGTACAAACACGGCGAGGGGTGGAGCATTCGCACGGCCCACCTGGGACTGCGATTCGATCCGAAACACCCCGGGCCGGGCCTAAAGGTACACGACGTCCTTCCGAACGGTCCGACCGATCACGCAAAGAGCCTGGTGAAGGCGGGGGAGATCGTCACCGCTATCGATGGCGTCCATGTCCATCCGGGCGATGACCTCACCCAGGTACTCAACGGCCCCTACGAACGGGATATCCTGTTGGATGTGCGCAACAAACAGGGGCGCACCCGGGGTGTGGCTGTCCGTCCAATCGGCTACAGCGATGCTCGTGACCTGGTAAAGGAAGCCTGGGTCGACCACAATCATCGCCTGGTCGATACACAGAGCACGGGGACCTTCGCTTACGTGCACGTCGACCGCATGTTGTGGCCTGAGTTCAAACGCTTTGAACGCGAGATCTTTGCCCTGGGTTACGGCAAGGAAGGCATGGTCATCGACGTCCGAAACAACAGCGGCGGGCTGACCGCGGATCACCTGCTGATGATCCTCAACCGAAATCTGCACGCGTATACCATTCCACGCGGGGGAGAGGTCAGTTATCCCCGCGGCTACCTCGCCTTTACCGCCTGGGACAAGCCGATCGTCGTCCTCTGCAATCAAAATACCGGGAGCAACGGCGAGATCTTCTCGCATGCGATCAAAACGCTCAAGCGCGGCAAACTGGTTGGAGTTCCCACCTTGGGCGGCGTGATCTCCATGCCGACCAAGGACATCCTGGACTTGGGCAAGCTGAGCATCCCCCGCCGCGGCTGGTTCGTCGGCGACAGCGGCGAGGACATGGAACTGAACGGGGCACTGCCGGATTACCTGCTTTGGCCGCACCCGGGGGATATTCCCGCCGGCAAGGACGAGCAGTTGGAAAAAGCCATCGAGGTCCTGAAGGCCGACGTGGCTGCATGGCAGACCCGCAAGCGGCCACCCCTGATCCGAAACAGCGAACGAAATTGAGCGGGTTGGACCGCATGCCCGGTGCAGGGGTTTTACTTGCCGATCCGCAGGATGAATGGGAGAAGAAGGGGCCATGAAGAAGCCCAACATCCTCTGGATCTGTTCGGACCAGCAACGCTGGGATACGCTCGGCTGCTATGGAAATAAGTGGGTGAACACGCCCAATCTCGATCGCCTCGCATCAAGCGGTACCTGCTTTACGCACGCTTACAGCCAGTCGCCGGTCTGCACGCCCAGCCGGGCCAGTTTTCTCACTGGGCGCTATGCCTGCACGACCCGCTGCCGACAAAACGGCCAGGATATTCCGGACACGGAGATCCTGGTTACCCGCTTGCTGCGCGACGCGGGCTACCGCTGCGGACTTTCAGGGAAACTGCACCTGTCCGCCTGTAATCCTTCCGCCTGCACCAGCACCGAGCGGCGGATCGACGATGGCTACGAGGCCTTTCACTGGTCGCACGATCCCTGGGATGCCTGGGGCGACCACAACGAATATTGGAAAGACCTCCGTGCCCGCGGCGCAGACGGGACGGCCCGACCGCACCCGGATTGCGACAAGATCTCGATTGGCCCGGAAGAGGATTGCCACCAGGCTACCTGGTGCGCGGACAAGGCGATCGATTTTATCGAGACCCAGGCCGACGGAGATCAACCCTGGTTGTTTTCCGTGAACATCTTCGATCCGCATCACCCGTTTGACGCCCCGGCGAAGTACCTTGAGCGATACCTGGACCGCCTGGATGAGATTCCCCTTCCGAACTACACCCCGGGCGAGCTGGCGGACAAGCCGCTCTGGCAGCAACGGGATCACGAGGGGGCCTATCACGGAAACGGGTTCGCTTACGATGACTTTTCCGATCGCGATCATCGCTACGTGACCGCCTCGTACTGGGCGATGTGCGACCTCATCGACGTCCAGGTGGGCCGCATGTTGAAAGCCCTGGAGCAAAGCGGGCAGCTGGAGAATACCCTGGTCATCTACATGTCGGATCACGGCGAGATGCTGGGTGATCACGGTATTTACCTGAAGGGTCCTTTCTTCTATGACTGCGCGATTCGCGTGCCGCTGATCATACAGGGTCCGTCCGTCCTGGCACAGTCATCGGATACCCTGGTCGAGCTGCTGGATCTCGCCCAAACCATCCTGGATACCGCCGGGGTTGAACCGCACCCCGGGATGCAGGGTCGCTCGCTCTCGCCCCTGCTCAAAGGCGAAACGAACGAACACAAGTCCAACGTCTTCTGCGAATACTTTGACGCCATGTGCTGGGACGATATCGCGGGCGGACGCACGAGCATGGTGCGTACCCGGAAGCACAAGCTTGCACTCGCCCACGGCACGGGCAAGGGGGAGTTGTACGACCTGGAGAAGGACCCCACCGAAACGGTCAATCGTTGGGGCGATCCGGCGTATGCGGGGGTACAAAACGACTTGTTGATTCAGCTCGCCGATCGGCTGAGTGATACGGTTGATCCTTTACCCTCTCGTAGAGCCGAGTGGTAGACACGTATCCCGAGGGTTTCAGTACGCGTGTTTACCGCCCGGTCGGATGCGATTGCTCATAGGCCAGGAAAGGCTCGAACATCACATCCTCAACCGCACATTTCGCCGGGACCGTATCCGGGGTCCTGGCCTGCTCGCGCTTTGCCCCGAAGGTTTCGGTTATGGGCTTTTCGATTTTCATGTATCCATCTCCTGGAAGCCTTCTATAGCAATTTGGATACCAAGCCCGGGCGAGCGGGGATAAGAGGAGCGAATGGACCACAAAACCATGTGAACGGGACACTTTAACCATTCTGAAGCGGGGTACTTCTCAAGCGGATCCGAACTTTTTATCGCTGTCAGCGGTCCTGTTTCCTGCGGAGGAGGAGCCTAAGGCTTTTTACCGCCTGCTTGCCGGACCCGACTTCGCCGTGAAACAACCATCCCAAGACCATCGCGAGCGACGGCCACCGCCTCCGGGTCGGCGAGTAC
>JAPYUI010000001.1:34949-57713 GCA_029936175.1 Kiritimatiellia bacterium | reverse complement strand
CAACCATCCCAAGACCATCGCGAGCGACGGCCACCGCCTCCGGGTCGGCGAGTACAAGTTCTCCGGACGGATTGTTCTCTTCGAGACCCCGTGGTCCTGCTGGATCCGCCCTAGATGACTGGGGCCGTTGGGTGAATGGCGGCTCTTTTCTCATGTGCGACCATCCGGTCAATTAATGCCTGTAAACGCAGTGGAAATAGGTATTTTTTCTCCCCTGCAAAATTGCAATCGGGTGGATTTCGACCCGGGTTTTCCAGGATGACGCCCGGGGGAGACTATCAGCCATGCGTATGCTGAATGTAGAAAAACGGTCGAAACCCCCTGTTTTTCCCGATTATGTGCTTTCCCTGTGTTTTGATCCCACGCTGTTGATTCACTTGGCACGGCCTGTGCT
Organism: Kiritimatiellia bacterium; assembly: GCA_029936175.1. Classification (GTDB taxonomy): domain Bacteria; phylum Verrucomicrobiota; class Kiritimatiellia; order SS1-B-03-39; family UBA6053; genus JAPYUI01. Next base: position 57,319 of record JAPYUI010000001.1, on the reverse strand, counting down.
TATTAACTCTTCATATGGCGGCAAACGTGGCAGGCCAGATATAAAACAACAAGCTGCGAGCTTATACTTAAACTAGGACCTGACCACGTTCCGCCAGTATTTTTTCCTTTCCCCTTTCCCCTTTCCCCTTTCCCCTTTCCAACAGTACGCGTCCCGCGGCCTACCTTGACGGGTAAACCTCTTCGCCCTGTACGGCCCCCAGATACTGCCAGATCGCATCGAACTGATTGGTTGCGCTGCCCCCAAGCAGGTCCGGAAGCGTGGTCGTCCTGTCCTCGCCGGCATACCGGGGCATGATGCTCGTCGGATCCAATCGCTGGGGGTTCAGCATCCAGCGATGATAGTATTCCCTCCGCACGCGCGAAACGGTATACGCGAAGTTAATTCCCTGTCCCTCAAATACCGCCAGCGGTTTCTGGTCCTTGATCCCGTGGCAGGCCACGCAGGCGAATCCTTGCGGGCCGATGAGTTGCTCGCCCACCTTTACCCGTTCAGGATCGGCGGCCGCCACGACGCTTTCATCATGGACGCCCGCACCCAGCGCTAATCCTTCGGCCAACAGTCCGGCGCGCGACGCGAAGGCCGGCATGCGTTTTTTCAGCCAGGCGCGGGAACGATAAGCGTGTTTGCCCGCGAACAGGTCGCGCATCCAGTCCTGGTGAAGCATTTCCCCCGGCAGGTCCAGGCTCGGCATTTTCGCCAGCACATGCGTGGTGTCTTCAGCCGTCGCTGCCTCGGGCTCACTCGGAACCTTGGGGTGGGAGCCCAGGTAACCCGCGTCCTCAAGCCGGTCCCATTGGCTCGGCTGGCGGTCGCGGCTGTGACAGGCGGCGCACTTCAGGCGCGTGACCTGGCGTTCGCCGTATTCGGCCAGGCTCCGCTGTTTCAGTGAGCCCAGGCCGGCTTTAAAAGCGATCAGCACTGTTTTTTCGTTTGGCTGGAGATTTAATTGCACGGCTGGATCCGCAGACAGGCAGCCGGTTTTTTCCCAATCGCTTTCGGCTATCCGCTCCAGGCTCGGCGAAACGTAACGATTTTCGAGGGGGTGCTGGTGGCAGTTGAGGCAGCCGCGTTCCTGCACCAGGGCCCGGCCCTTTACCGCATCACCCTCCACCCCTTGATCGATCGTCTCGGTCCCCAGGCCCTGCAGATAGACGGCAAGAGCATCCGCCTCTTCCCGGCTGAGTTTAAAGTCCGGCATGCGTATCCCCGGATAATGCCGGGCCGGCGCGCGGAGGAAGGCGGGGAGGTCGTGATACTTGGCATGTACCGCCTCCAGTGAAATCGGTGGCACCGCGCGAGTGAAGGATTCATCCGGATCCAGCTGGTGGCAGCTAATGCAGCCCAGATCGTTGAACAGGAACGCGCCCCCCCCGGGGTCCCCCTGGATGGCGCGGGGCTTTCCGGGGCCTTTCACCGAGGCCAAATAGGCGGCAATATCCTGTGCTTCCCCCTTCGTCAAACCGAGGGTGGGCATGCGTGCGCGGGGTCGTAAAGCCCGCGGAGATACGATCCATTGCTGCATCCAGGACGACTTGAGGCGCTGGCCGATATCCGCAAAGTCCGGGCCGATCTCCACCAATTCGGGCATCACGTTCCGGGGATTGAATCCCTCGACCGTGGGTTGATGGCACTGGATACACTGGTGCTTTGCAAACAGGACCCGGCCCTGCCGCAGCTCCAGCTGGCCTTGCAACGCTTTATCCTGGTCGTGGCTGAATGCATGCATGGGTACCGCTTCGCGGGCAAAGGTCCGCTCCTCCCAGAAAAACCGGAATGCGGCATCGCCGACCGCGGGACTGGCGTAATCGATGCGGATCGGGATCAACCCGGGATTGATGCGTGTGCGTTCCGAGGTCTTGACGCTCAAATCCTCCCCGGAAACCCTGAGCAAAACCTCTTCGTTGATCGTGAGCTTGGCCGTTCCCCGGCCCGCGAAGGAAAAATAAAGCCGACTGCGGGCTGCGAGGTTCAGGTAACCGGTAAAGGAGGCCGTGAAGGGTCCCGGTGCCAGGAAGGGGGATGCGGGCATCCCCTCCCGCACAAAAAGCGCGGCCTGGCGCGAAGCGCGAAGGTCCACCTGGCCGCTCTCCTGCTGATGCAGCTCCAGTCGAAGCCCGGGTTCGGTAGCCGCGTCCCCGCTGCACCAAAGGCCCGGAAAAAAGGACAGGAACACCATCACCACGCGCCTTCGTTTCATACCTGGAACCATAACCCCGGGAGCCTTTTCGGCAATGCGAAAATCGGAATCCGACTTTTACATCTACCCGGCATCGTTTATCTTTTAACTCCATGACCCCGCATGAATCAACCCAGGTAGAGACCGCGGAAAAGGTCGAACACGATCGCCTGTGGAACGTGATCGTCTGGGATGATCCCATCAACCTGATGACCTACGTTGTCTACGTCTTCCAGAAAATCTTCGGATACTCCACCCAGCTGGCGACCAAACTGATGAAGGAAGTACACGAAAGCGGCAAGTCGCTGGTCGCCACCGAGGAACGCGAACAGGCCGAGTTGCATGTGTCCCAACTGCACCAATACGGCCTCCAGGCCACGATGGAGCGGCAGGAATATTAAACACCGACGGCGATATGCTTAGCCTCCGGCGAAAAGGGGGACAGTTCGAGATCGCCTTCGTGAAAGAAGAGATCGAGATCCTGATGGACCTGCCCGGACAGCTTCGGCAGATCATCGAAAACCCCGATTTCACCCGCGAAGCAGCCCGTCGACTCTTCCCACTCGGATCCGAGGATCCGGAGATTCAACTGGAATACATGGAGGTCAGTGCGGAGGAAATTCGTACCCGCAAGCTGGAAAACCTCGACGGTTTTGCGGAGACCTTGTTGAACCCGCGCAAGCATTTCGGGCTTCGATTCATTACGCTTACGCCCGAGCAATTCGAATACTGGCTGGGATTTTTGAACGACATGCGCCTGCTGTTGGGCTCCGACATCGGCGTGGATTCAAACAGCTGGGGGAACGACATCGACTGGGATGAGCTCGAGGACGATACAACCCGGGTTTATGGATATCTATCCTACCTCCAGCAGGCCCTCCTGGATGCGTGTTAGCCGCCTGGTCCGGGCGAACGACCCCGGCGGGCTCCCCGACTCCGCAAAGATTTAATCAAAGGCCAGTCGTCCGCGCGTAACCGGTTCCGCCCGGCCTTCCAGTTGCAGGCACAGGTCGGGATGGATCGCGGTGACCACACCGCGGACCAGGGTGTCACGCGACCCATCTTCGTCCTCGGGGGCAATCCTTACCGCCCGGCCAATGACCAGGTTGTGATCCACGTAGTCGCGGGCGATGCCATCCGGGCCCTGTTCGAGCAGCTCTTTAAACAGGTCCGTCACGTGCTGCAGCAGGCGAAAAAGCACGGTTGAAAAATCGACGCTTCCGTGCTTGGCGAGGCAGGTCGTGGCGGGGACGAACGGGGTCTGTACAATCTCCGGGGCGACCCCCACATTCATCCCGATGCCGAAGAGCACGGTCTCGACGTTCAAGCCCTTGGTGATCGTCGAGGTCAACACCCCACTGGTTTTTTGTCCCTGGATAAGCAGATCGTTCACCCACTTGATCCCCACCTCGGTATCGGGGAGCAGGTCCTGGATCGTGCGCAGGGCCGCCACGGCCGGGAGCATGGTCAAGGCCGGGGCAAGCGGGGCAAGCGGACACTGCGGGGAAAAGTAAGCGCTAAGGTGGATGTTCCCCTCCATTGCCTGCCAGGGACGTCCACGCTGGCCGTGGAATTTCCGCCCGCTCAAGGCAATCGCCGCAGCGGAATCCGGGAGGCTCGCCCGCTGGCGGAATCCGCGCAGCAGGGCATCGAACTGGGACCCTTCTGCCCTATCGACCACGGCGAGCAGGGGAAAGCCCGTCTCGGGTGCGCGGGTGCGCTGGCAGTCGGGTCCCATCCCCAGGACCTCGCCCAGGGGTCCAGCGGGTGCGGGAACAAAGGTCCCACCCGAACAGGCGGACCAGGTCGCAACCTTGGCGGGGCAGTGGGTGATGAGCTCCATGCGAGAGATTTAACAAGTTCTGGATTCGAATCCGAATCCTCGCGAAAAGTATTTGTGCCGGGGGAAAGGCGTCATTTCCGGTTCGTATGCAGGGCCAGGTAGGCACGCAGGCCATCCCCCCACAAATCCAGCTTCGCGACATTCCCCTTCGGGTCGATGAGAATATTCGAGGGCGTCGAAGCCACCTTGAGCGTCTCGGCAATCCGATTTGTCGCGTGCTTGTCGTGGATGTTTATCCACGGCAGTCCCTGTTCCTGCAGGAATTTATCCAGGTCGGTCTTCCGGTCGTCTTCGTTGATCGCCACGATCTCAAATCCCTTCCTTGTATAATCCCGGTACAGGCCCCTCAAGCCATCGAGATCAAGCTTGCCACCGACGTTCCGCATCGACCAGAACAACACGAGCACCCACTGGCCCTTGAGCTGGGAAAGCCGGGCTTCGCCCCGCTTCATGCTCTTATAATTGAAGTCCACCGGGTCGCCCGGGAGCAGGCCATAAAACTTTTCTTCCAGCTTGTTCAGGATCTGCCCGATTTGCGGGTAGAGCTTGTGCGTGCGAAAGTCGCGGCGCACTTCCAGGAGGAAACGCCGCCCATCGCGTTTCATCCCCTCCTCTGCGTAGGTCATCGCAATCGGGCTCACAAACTGGGCAAACAATTGATCCAGCCCCACGTCCTCCCGGTTCTTGTTCAGGTGGTAGCGTTTCTCCATCAAGCCCAGCACCATCGGCTTGTCACCCAGTTCCGCGTAGGACTGCGCCAGGGTGCCATAGGCCCGATCGAGATCCGGGGCTTCCGGGTGGAGGTCCACGTAGGCCGTCAGGTCCGCAATCAGCTGTGTCGTGTGATTTTCGATAATCGATACGGCATCTCCCCACGCGGGGGTCAGAGATAAAATGACTAGGCACAGGACGACCGGGGTTCTCTTCATAATTCCCAGTATAACCCGTATTTCACTCTTTCTTAATCCAATTCGACAGATTAGGTTCAGGTTGAACCGTTTTCCTGTGATCGGAAAACCGGCCGGCTGGCGCGTGCGCCCCCCCTTCGATCATCGGAACGCACTGAACACGAAGCCCCTGACATAGGAATGAATGATGAAGACGGACCTCTACACCAAGACCATGCTCACCCTAATCGCATTCTCCCTGATTGTACTCTGCAGCCGGGATCTGAACTGGCCCGCAAGCGCAAACGCCCAGGATGCGCCGGCAAAGCCACGCGGGCCCATCCAGGTACAGGTGGTCAATCCCCCATCCAGCCCCGTCAACACGAAGATCGTGAACTGTGGAGACGACTTTGATGATTTCCTGCCCATTGTGATTAGGGAGGTCGATGAAGATATCGAGGCGCTTCCAGTCGCGATCAATAAAATTGGTAACAACTTCGAAGGCAACAGGTTACCTGTAATCAGCAACTGACACCGGATGTTGATTGAAACGCAAGAGGCCCTGGCGAAATTCGCCTCACGCGCAGCCCGCCAGCCGGTGCTGGCCCTGGATACGGAATTTGTCTGGACGCGGACCTTTTACCCGCGACTGGGCATCGTTCAGCTCGGCTGGTCGAAAGAAGAGGCCGGGCTGATCGACATTCCCGCCATCGAGGATCTCTCGGCACTTGCCTCGCTGGTCACCGATGGGGGCGTTGTCAAGATCCTGCACGATGCCCTTCAGGATCTACAGATTATCTACCTGAAGACCGGGGCCCTCCCAAAAAATATCTTCGATACCCGGTTGGCGTCGGGCTTCTGTGGGTTGACCTCGACCCTGGGCTTAAACGCCCTCCTGACGGAACTCCTGGATATCGAACTCGATAAATCGGTAACCCGGACCGACTGGTTGCAGCGTCCCTTGACCGAGAAGCAGGAAACCTACGCGCTTGAGGATGTCCGCTACCTGAACCAGGTGCGGGAATTGCTCCTGCAACGGGTGGAAGCTGCGGGAAACACGGCTTTCCTGGAAGAGGACCTCCTGCGTTTTGACAATCCGGTCATGTACCGGGAACGAGACCCCTACGAGCAGTATACCCGCTTAAAGGGAACCGGAGCCATGGGTGCCGAGCAACTTTCAGCTGTGCGCGAGCTGGCGGCCTGGCGCGAGTTGACCGCCCGCGAAAAAAATCTTCCGAGAGGGTTTATCGTCGATGACAAGCTCCTGGTCGAGGTGGCAAAGCGCTTGCCACGTTCAGAACGCCAGCTCAAGGACCTGGAAACCGAGCATCAAAAAGGGATCCGTCGATACGGGGCACGGTTTGTCGAGATCGTAGTCCAGGCCCTGGATGATCCGTACTTCACCCACCTGGAGAAGAAGAGTCGGATGTCGGTAGAGGCACGAAAACGACTGGACGGGAAGGCAAAGCGCCTGGTGACACGCCTTACGGAAGCGTGCAGCGAACGCAAGATTGATCCGGCCCTCGTGGGCAACCGAAACGAGCTGCGCGAGCTGCTGATCAAACGGGAATCGGGACGGGCGGAGGAATCTCCGTTGATGCGCGAAGGCTGGCGCAAGGGGATCCTGGAAGCGGTACTGTAGCTTCCTGCCCGCGGGCGTACGAAGCCGCAATTATCCACGGAGGGGGCCTTCGCACCTATTTGGTGGCAATTTTTGCCAGGAGATCCTGAGCCTGGGCCGACCAGGAAGTCCCCGGATTGGCGGCAATAAAGTCCTCGTAAATCGTTCGGGCATCGGGGTAGCGCTGCAGGTGGACCAGGCATCGAGCCTTGGCGAGGATGGCGGAAGGGGTGAGGAAATACTTCTCGTGTACCGCCAGGTATCCATCCCAGCCCTCGATGGCCTTCTCGATTTCGCCCATGGCTTCAAGGCAGAAATTCTTGCCGTAAACCGCTCCGGCCGCAAATTCGAAATCCGGGTAGTCCCTAAGCACCCGATCATAGGCATCGTAGGCTTTCTGGTATTCGCCTTTATCAAAGTGACGCTTTGCCGAGGCTGAAAGGGCAAAGGGCGCGGTGGATGTCTTGCCGTAGGTGTCGACAACCTCCTGGAGCTGCTCGGGGGTTTCCGCCTCACTGAAGAGCCGGGCGGCGTTCAAGCGAACGGTGGCTTTCTGATTCTTCACGTAACCCAGTCCCGCGGTCACCACGAGCACCCCGGCCACGGCGATCACCGCCAGCTTGCTGTATTCCTTGACCGTGGCCATGGCCTCCTCCTGCTCTTCCCGGGCCCGGCGTTCGACTTCGGAGGCCTTCAACTGCTGGGGGGTAAACTCGGGGTCAACGAGTTCAACCGTTGTGCCTGCGCTGGACCCGGAAGACTTCTTTTTTTTCTTCTTCTTTCTCTTTTTGCCAGAACCCTGCCCTTGGGACTTGGAAGCCTCGGGGCTGCTGCCCTTTGCCGCTTCGGGGGATTCCCCGGTATCGGGCTCCGGGTCGGCGACGAGGTCTGCAGCCGCTTCCGGGACAGGATCATCCTCCGCATCGATACGATCCGCAGCACGATCAGCAGCCTCGTCTGCAGTTTCTTCGCCCGGGTCCTCGACAAGGGGTTCACCCTCGCGGTCGCCTGGTTCGGCAATATCCGTTTCCGTATCCGGGGACGCGAGTTCCTCGCCGTGATCGCCGGGCTCCGCTGCAGCGCGATCTTCGCCGCCCTCCGGCGCAGCTTGTTCCTCGATTGGTTCCTGATTTTCTTCGTCACTCATGTGAATAAACCCCTGAAAAATGGAAATTTAGAGCGGAAATCCTTACTCCGCTATGTGGAAAACGCAAGTGTTAATCCATCCTCGGCTCAATCGCCGGACGGCCCGGGCAATCGTCCAATGATTTCGCGGGCCAGGGCCTGGGGTGACTTGCCATCCGTGACCACCTGCTCCACGATCCGGGCGTAAAGGACCCTTCGCTCCTCGAGCAAGGCGCGAATCCGCTCCAGTCGGTTATCCCCGTCCAGCAAAGGTCGATGCGTCTCGTCACCCACGCGCTCAAGAATGGTCTCGGGCGTCGCGGTCAGGCAGAAAAGGGTCCCGGTGCTGCCGAGAAGCTCCATATTCCGGGGATTTTTCACAATTCCACCCCCGCAGGAAATGATCTGGGCGCTTCCTTTCGCAACCTCACGCACGACGGCGTCTTCCAGGGCACGGAAGGTCGCTTCCCCGTCCCGCTCGAAAATTTCCGGGATACTTTGACCGGCCTTCTCCTCGATACGGACGTCGAGATCGATGGCCGGATAGCCTAATTCAGCCGCCAGGGCTTCGCTGACCGTCGTTTTTCCAGTGCCCATAAAACCCACCAGGACAATATTTGCCGGGGATGCGCTCATAAATAGGCCGGGGGTGAATGGTTCAGAAAGTTCCAGTACCAGCCCCAGATGGCCTCCCCCCAGAAGACCCACAACAGGGCACCCGCAGCGATGTACGGGCCGTAGGGAATTTGCACCCCGCGAATACCCTGGCGGCTGACCAGTCCGAGGGTGACACCACAAAGGGTCCCGATGAAGGCTGAAGCGACCAGGGCGAACAACGCGCCCTGCCACCCGAGGAAGGCCCCGATCGCCCCCAGCAGTTTTACATCGCCGAAACCCATGGCCTCCCGCGGGATAATAACCTGGTCGCTTTGTCCCTCGATCCGCTTAATCCCCTCCAGGTCAAACACCTCTTCGCCCGCGATGAGTCGATCCTGGAATATCCGGATTTCACCCGGATCGGAAATCGCCACCCCGTCGATGGTCAATGCCTGGCAGCGGAGCTGTACCGCATCGCTTTTGCGCGCATAGACTTCAGACCAGTAATACCGGGAGGGCTTGCCCGGGCCATCCCGGTCACCTTCGCCCGCTTCGTTCGCAGCGGCCGGATCATCGTAGAAGGCATAGACGGGTTCCACCGCCTCCGGCAGCTTGATAAAGCGTTCGTGAATCCAGGCCTCGATCTGTTCCCTTTTCGCCGGGACAAGACGGGTGCCGATCCAGCGATATCCGCTGATGAAAAAAGGGAGGGGCGGCCTCTTCGGGGGGTCCGGGCTCTCGTGTTCCTCAAGGACCCAGTGAATGGGCTCCTCGAAAACAAATTTCATCCGGCCGAGAAACAACTTGCCGAGTTCCACCACCATCCAGAGCAAACCAAAACCAATCGCCGCGCCACCCACCGACGCCATCAGGCCAAGGCGCCAATCGTCGAAGTCGTGCATCACCGGAAAGATGCAGCTGAGAAGGAGCCCGCTGATAATCCCCCCCTTGGTAACCCGGTCGGGCAACCATTGCTCGTCCAGGTCAACGAAGGTTCCAAGCAGGAGGCCGAAGACCATCAACCAGTAGACCGGGGTGATCCAGGAGATGCCATAGACCTGGAAAACCGCGGCAAAAAGAAGGCCGGTCAGGGCTTCGACCAGCATGTACCGGGTGGAAATAGGGGTTTTGCACGCGCGGCATTTTCCGCGCAGGATGATCCAGCTGAGGATGGGAATGTTGTCATGCCCCTTGATCGGGCTTTTACAACCCGGGCAACGACTGCGCGGGTGAACCGTCGAGAGACAGGCCGGGATCCGGTGGATGCAGACATTGAGATAGGAGCCCCAGATGGCCCCAAAGATAAAGGAATAGACCAGTAACAACGGGGTGTCGAAGAGGATTTGATGCAGTTCGGAGGAAAGGGTCATGGTCGGGTCATGCTTTGCGGTAAGCGGTTTGGCGCAGGGACTCGCGCATGACTTCGACCGGTGCCGGTACCCCGGTCCAGATTTCAAAACTCTTCGCACCCTGGTGGAGCAGCATGCCCAGGCCATTCACCGCCTCGGCACCAGCGGAGCGGGCGAGCTGCATGATCGGGGTTTCCTCGAGCACATAAATCGTATCGATAAGCTTCTGGCCTTCACGAAAACAGTCCGCAGGCAGCGGTGAGGAATCCCCCGGCTTCATGCCGACGGAGGTGGCCTGGATGATGAGTTCAGATGCGCGGATGACCGCCGCATCGGCTTCGAGGTCGGTGACAAGCTGAACCGGTACATCACCGATCTCAGCCGCGACCTGTTCCGCACGGGCGGGCGTCCGGTTCCACAGGGTGATTGAGGCGGCTCCCTCACGGGCGCAAACCAGGGCCATCGAGCGCCCGGCTCCTCCGCAACCGACAACCGACACGGAACGGCCCTTCACGGATATCCCGAAAGCTTCCTCGATCGCCTGCAGGATGCCGTAGCCATCGGTGCTGAAGCCTTTCAGTCCGGCCTCGGTGAATTGAACCGTATTCACGGCACCGACGAGCTGGGCCGATTCATCCAGGTCCGTTATCCCCGCAAAGGCAACCTCCTTGTGGGGAATGGTCAGGTTGACCCCACCAAAACCCATGGCCCGCATGGCATGCAGGACCTCCATCAGCTGGTCCGGGGCGACTTCATAGGGCAGGTACACGGCATCCATCTCCAGCGCGCGCAGGGCCGCATTGTGCATGGGCGGCGAATGGGTGTGCTGGATGGGCTGGCCGAGCACGGCGTAGGTCTTGGTTTTTCCGGTGATCTTCATCACGTTATAAACCTGACGGAACCGGTGATTTCCGCAAGTTTTTTGCCAACGTTCTTCTTTTTGGCTCCTTTGGGGTCCCGGGCGGGAATCGCCTGTGACAAAGGGGGTCCAAGGGCTTACCTTATAGGGGGTAGAAAAAGCGCAGGCTGAGCAGCTTGCCCATCCCCCGAAGGATGCAAAGCGGGATCTATTTCATGCGCGAAGGACTGATTCAACAGATACTGGCCGGCGATCGCGACGCCTATGCCGAGCTTGTGGACGAGCACCAGTCCATGCTGCTGGCCTATGCCGCCTACCGGGTTCCGGATCGGGACCTGGCCGAGGAAGTCACCCAGCAAACCTTCATCCGCGCATACGAGCAACTCGCTGATTTTCGCACGGACCAGGACTTCGGGGTCTGGCTCCGGGTTATTTGCCGGTACATGATCCTGGCCGAGTTGAAAAAACAGACCCGGGGCCGGGCGAACCGGGAAAAGTATGCCGAGGTGTTGAGATCCGAACTCATGGTCCAGGCGATGAACAACCTGGACAAGCTCCCCGACGGGGATATCTATGCTCAATTGCAGGCCTGCATCGAGCAGCTCCAGCCCAGGGCTTCCGAGCTAATCAACCTGAAATATACCCAGGACCAAAGCTGCCGGGAAATCGCCGAAACCACCGCCCGGTCCCTGACCTGGGTGACCAGCACCCTCAGCCGCGTACGCAAAGCCCTTCGCCAATGCCTTGAACAATACCGGGTGATGGAGGCGTGATCATGGCGGAAGAGCGATTTGAGACGCTGGTCCAACATCTCGCGGACGGCGAGTTGAGCGAGGAGGCCTGTGGGGAGCTGCTACAGGCGATCCGGGATTCGGAATCCTTGCGTCATGACTGCCATGAACATCTCGCGGTGGACCGTGCCCTGCAGGCGGTGATTTCCGGACCCTCGGTCTCCCTCACCGAACGGGTCATGAACAGCCTCCAGGCACCTGCGGAGCAGGTGGCGTTAAAGAAACGCGTACTCAAGGAAATTCACCTCCTCGACTGGCGGAAAAAGCAGAAACGCCGCCGCGGTGACTACGTCATCCATCTCGCCGCCTTACTGGTCCTGGGCCTGGCTCTCACCGGGGCCATGATCCGGTATGATGTCGCCAAGCGGATGGGCATCCCCTTCACCCTGCATCACGGGGGCACCGAAGGAGGCATGGAAATCACTCTCCTGCAAACCAATCTCGTGGAAATGGACCGGCTCCCGGACCTGGAGGACCTTAAATTTGATACGCGGCCCGAAGAAATAGACCGCAACCGGAGCCTGGCGATCCAGGACTTGAACACCCTGGATCCCATCCCGCGGATATATCCCCCCCTGTACCCGGATATCTCCTTGCCGGGTAGCTTTCCGGGCCTTCCCGGGATACGGACCCGGGCTGAAGCGAATCCCGGGCTGGTTTCCACCATGGAAGCCCCGGTTACCCGGCTGGGGACCGCGATCGACAGCGCTTCCTATGTGACGACCCGCCGCTATCTCATGGACGGAGAGCTCCCGCCGCCCGCCGCAGTGAAGACGGAAGGCTTTATCAACTACTTTGACTACCCGGCTCCGGGCGGCGGCGGTCCCCATCCACTCGGGATCCACCTGGAAATCGCCGAGGCCCCCTGGGCACCCGGGCGGCGGGTTCTCCTCGCCTCGGTGAAAGCCCCTGACCTGCCCGCACGCGAAATACATCCCGCACACCTGGTTTTCCTGGTCGACCTCTCCGGCTCCATGGCGGCCTCCGGAAAGCTGCCCATGTTCAAAGAGGGCCTGCGGATGTTGAGCCGGGACCTGAACGCAGGGGATCGTGTCTCCATCATCACCGCGGCGGATACCACGCAGGTGCGCTGTAATGCGTTACCGGGCCTGCAGCAGAAGCGCCTTATCGACATCATCGACCGGCTGGAGGCCGGCGGAAAGGGCGCGGTGGAGAACGGCTTCGACCTCGCGTACCGGTTGGCCGAACAACACCTCTTGCCGGACGGCATCAACCGTGTCGTGCTGGTCACGGATGAGGATTACCCGCACCAGGTCACCGACGAAAAATACCTGCACGCCCTCGTGGGCACCCAACGGGAAAAGAACATCCGGATGAGCGTGCTCCGCTTCGGCCCGGGCAATAAGGCCGACAAGAAGTTGCAGGCCCTCGCCGCCCGGGGAGGCGGGCGATCCATCCATGTGGACACCCTGAACCAAGGGTATCACGCACTCGCCCAGCACCTGGGGTCACGGCTCGGAGCCCTCGTCGAGGCGGTGGATATCCAGGTGGCCTTTAATCCGGGGCGGGTACAGGCCTATCGCTTGATCGGCTACAACCAACAAGCGCGGGGAAGTACCGCGACCGCCGACTCGACCATGCGGTACGGCCAGACCCTGACCGCACTGTTCGAAATCATCCCGGGCCGCGTGGGTGAATTCGCCGAGCCGGGACCGCGGCCGCTGAAGCACGCCGCCAAGCGCCCGCGCACGGAAAACTGGGTGACCGTGGACCTGCGCTTTCGCCATCCCGGGAACCCCGATCGGCAGCACCTGCACGAGAGCCTGGAGGCCGGCGAGGTGCCCGGGATGAACCGGGCCAGCGCCCAGCTGCAATGGGCTGCTGCGGTCGCCGCGCTCGCAGAAAAACTGCGTGGAGAGGAGGTTTTTCGTTACTTCTCGTACGAGAAGATCCTTCGACTCACCGAATATGGGATGAACGAAAAGCCCACGGCCGAACAGCTCGCGTTCAGGGACATGGTACTCCGCGCCTCGTCGATCCGGTGAATCCTTCCCGGGCTTCCGACCTCAACTCACACAGGTCCTGAAACCGGTGAACACGTCCCGCCGTCCCGGTTGATAGGCCTGCCGATAACTGTTCCGGACCAGGCAGGAAGAGCTCGCACAGGATCCCCCGCGCGTCACCTTATGATCCCCGAACTGGAGGATCGACATGTACGGGTACATATCGACCTTGAATCCATCGTAGGGGAGAAATGCGCTGCTCGTCCATTCCCAGGCGGTGCCGAGCATCTGCCGGCAGCCGAAGGGACTTTCCCCATCGGAAAAGGCCTGCGTCGAAGCCCGGGCCAGGCCCGTGCCATCCAGGTCCGCCCTCGAGATATCCTGCTCCTTGCCCCAGGGATAGGATAGGCCTTCCGGGCCCCGGGCGGCGGCTTCCCATTCGAATTCCGTAGGGAGACGACGACCGGCCCAGGTGCACCAGGCCTCGGCTTCATAGAAACTCAGGTGTAGTACCGGGGCGTCCAGGGGCAGCTCGACCCACCGGTCAAAGAAGCGCTGTTGCCAGCCGTCATCGGTCCGCCGCCAATACCCGGGATGGCGTTCCTCGATGTCCCGTAACCAGCGCTGGCCCCCGGTGCTCCAGGCTCCCTTGTCCTCGTAGCCCCCATCCTCTACGAAGGCGAGAAAGGCCCGGTTGGACGTGAGCGTTCGGGCGATCTTGAAGGATTCCAGTTCCAGGCGCCAGCCCGGTTTTTCCGCATCGAAGGCGAAATCCTTCGTGGCAAAATCCGCGCTCTCTCCCGGCATCCCGATGGGATAAACCCCGCCGGGAATCCGGGCATCCCCAAGGGGTTCAGGGTCCTCCACTGCTGCCGGCGGGACCTGTGAAGGCGGCGGCGCATACGCCAGGGACTGGCGACTCCAGATCAGGGATTCGATATGCATATTCTGGTGAGAAATCGCATACTTGTAAAGATACTGATCCTGGGGGCTAAGGGCCTGTGTCTCGAGCCGCTCGCGAACAGCATCGATCATACGGGTGTAATAATCGAGCGTGCGGGGTTTCTCCGGAACGACACCGGATGCCCAACGATCCGCGTGTTGAATTTCAAAGGAGTCCCAAATCTCGTCGTAGCCGGGCATCGCCGCGGCCGATCCATCCAGGGCTCGCAGGATGAAGGTTTCATAGAAAAAGGCCGCGTGTCCGAGTTCCCAGACCGGCGGGTTGATGCCGGGAAGGCAGGGAACCGCGAGTTGCTCCTCGCTCAGGCCCTCGAGCAGGGCGCGGGTACGCCGATCGGTATGATCGAGCTCGGCGAGCAGTTCGGCCCGGGAGTTCATGATCGTCTCGGAAAACGCACCATGGTCCCTCCTAACACGTCACCAGGTCCTCGAGCAAGGCACGCCAGGCTTCAAGCTCCCGGTCGGGATGAAACTGCCCGGCGCAGGCAGCCGCCGCATCCACCAGGGACTGGTAGAAGGTTTCGTCGGTCTCGGCCCGGTGCATCAACTCCGTGAGTTGGGCCTGATTCCCCACCTCAAACAAACCCGGATAATCCTCCCCCAGCAAGGCGCACGCGGCATCGGTCCGGGTCGCCAGCACCGGTGTCCCCTCTACCATGGACTCGCCCAGTACATGTGCTCCGCCCTCGAACCGGGAACTCAGGACCATGAGTCGGCTATCGGCCAGGAGCTGGTGGGTAGCCTGTTGATCTGTTTCACCCAGCCAGGTGTACCGGGGGCTTTTCTGCAAGGTCTCCAGCTCCTCCCGGCAGGGACAGTCCTTCTCCACCAAGGCCCCGGCGTGGGACAGGTGTACCCGCGAATCCCGGGGAAGTTCCATGACCGCCCGGGCGGCCAGCAGCGGATCTTTCACGGGCCGTAAATGCCCGATCACGCAGAGTTCGAAGCGGCCCGAGGGCCGGGTTTTCTTGGCAAGAGGATGCGCAGACTGAACGATCACCCGGGTTTTCCCGTGCAGGGATTCCGGGATCTGCTGCAGGGCCCCCGCCTGCAGGACCACCAGGCGATCGGCCCCCTGCATCGCCGCGCAGGCGGCCACATCCGGCTCGGGATAGATATCGGTTCCGGTCAGCGCGAGGATCAACTTGCCCTCACCGCAAACACCGCGAAAGCGAAGCTGCTCAAGGTGCGTTTTTCCCGCGTGCAACGCGAGCAGCAGGTCACAGAGCCCCTGCTCCTGATACCGTTCCTGCACCTGCACCTGGTGACCCAGGGCATCCAGTACCCTCGACCACTGGGCGGCGGTCCGCCGGTTGCCGGATCGCTCCCCAGCCCCCGGTGGGATGATGATTTGGATATGCATGTCGCTAGGGTGTCAGGCCATTGAAATGCACATTAACTTCCAGGTCCGGGTAAATCGTGCGGTGAAAGCCCCCGCGCCCGCCCCGCATAATGACCCGGTTCTCCGTCCAGTTATCCCGGTACCAGGAACATTTCTCAAAGGTGTCGCCCAGGGTGGCCATGCGGTGATTCATCTGCTTCCGCATCTTCGTGAGAATCTCCGGACGCTCCGAGGCAAGGTCGGTGGTCTGGTGCGGGTCCACCGCATTGTGAAAGAGCAGCTCTTTCCCGTCCGACAAATAGCGGGCATAGGTATAGTCAGCATCCCGGATGGCGCGCCATTCGAAACCATCATTCCAGAGGAAGGTATGCCCCATGCCCTGCAACAGGGCAAAATCCGGCTCGGGACCCTCCTTGCCCCGGGCGCGCCTGGAAAGATCCATGCCTTCCACCGCGGGCGGAATCGCCTGGCCGACGAGGCCCAGCAGGGTCGGCATGATGTCCACCGTTGACATGCAGGACGATGCCGTGTGACCGGCGGGGATCTGGCCCGGCCAGCGAAGCAGAAAAGGCACCCGGGCCGCCTCCTCATAGAAGGTCATCTTGAATACCCGTCCCTGGGCACCGAACATCTCTCCGTGATCGGAAGCAAACACCAGCAGGGTGTTTTCTTCAATCCCCGCGTCCTTGACCGCTTTCATCACCCGGCCGATCTCGTGGTCCAGCGCGGCCGTCATCGCGTAGTAGACCCGCTGGAGCGAATCCATCTGGGGCTTCCAGTACGTGTCCCAGCGCTTGGGATTCGTGTTGCGGTCCATGCGGGGATCCGGCGTGTCCTTCATTGTTTCCGGAAGGGGGAATTCCACGTCCGCGAACTTGGCCAGCCACTCCGCGGGCACGTTTCCCGGTACCCATGGGTCATGCGGCGGGCTGTAAGCGACGGTCATCAGGAAGGGCTCGCCCTTTTTCGCGTGATGCGAGATGCGCTCGATCGCGAGGTCGGTGAAATGCGTGGACGAAAAACCCTTGATCTTGATCGGCTCCGGGGTATCCCGGAAATAGGTCGCGTTGAAATTCTGGTGACCGAAATTGTATCCCGCCCAGAAGGAGTCAAAGCCCATGCGATAGGGCCCCGGCGGGATGTAGGCATTGGCGACCTGGTTATGCCGCCCGGCCTGGTTGGCCCAGAGATGCCATTTCCCCAGGTGATCGGTCGCGTAACCGGCCCGCTTGAAGACATGCGCCAGGCTGTCGTGATTCGGATTCAAGCGGAGCTCGTTTACCACCACCCCGGTCGTGCTCGCGTACTTGCCCGTAAGCAGGGAAGCGCGAAACGCTGAGCAAACCGGCGTATTTGCGACAAAATTTTCAAAACTCACGCCCTGGCCGGCCAGGCGGTCAATATGCGGGGTCCTCGCCAGGGGGTCCCCGGAGTACCCCACCGACTGGTAGCGAAGCTGGTCTGCAATCAGGATAATAACATTCGGCTTTTCCGCAGCCACTGCCCGACCGGCAAAGGCCAGCAACATCAAGAGGACTATTCGCTTCATACGCATTCCTTACCCAAAAGCATGGCCACGCGCAAGATTGCCGTCACCGTCATCGCATCGGTAATTTCACCCTCGAGCACCATCCGGAGAACCTCCGGGAAGGGGACTTTTCGCAGGGCCAATTCTTCGCTCTCCTCGGGGGCGGCGGCTCCGAATGCCAGGTCACGGGCGACATACAGGTAGGCCGCCTCATCGGATACGCTGTTCGACAGGTGCATCACCTGGATCAGGGTCCACTCCTTTGCCGTGATGCCGGTTTCTTCCTTCAACTCCCGCTGGACAGCGTGCAGGGGATCGCTGCCCTTCTCACCCCCACCCTCGGGAATCTCCCAGGAGTATTGCTCCAGCGGGTAGCGATACTGCCCGACCAGCCAGGTATTGTTGTCCTCGTCGAGCGGGACGACACCGGTGGCCAGGTTCTTGAAATGAACGACACCATAGATGCCTTCAGAGCCGGCGGGATGGATGACCTGGTTTTCAACCACACGAATCCACGGGTTATCGTATACCTCCTTCGAACGGAGCGTCTGCCAGGGATTGCCTTCTTCGGTCATGAACGATTCTCCGGGTTTGGGCGGGCACCACGCCCACATTGGATTAGGTCTTCAAGAGCTTATGCCAGGCCTCGAAAGCGCGTTTACAGGCCTGGGCGCGATGCGAGATGCTCGCCTTTACCGATTCGGGCAGCAGGCCGAAGCTCTCCTCATAGCCGGCGGGAATGAACAGCGGATCGTACCCGAAACCCCGCGTTCCTCTGCACGTCGAGGCGATGCGACCTTCCACGGATCCCGACACACACCGGACTTCGCCCTCCGGCGAAGCCAGGGCGATCACACAACGGAAGCGCGCGGAACGATCAACCTGCCCCTCCAGGTCAGCGAGCAGCTTGCGGTTGTTGGCTGCGTTGTCGCCGTGCACACCGCCATATCGAGCGGAATGCACCCCGGGGGCACCGCCCAGGGCATCGACTTCCAGGCCCGAGTCATCGGCGAGGGTCCACATCCCGGAAAAGGCCGCCATCACCCGCGCTTTCTTCTCTGCATTCGCTTCAAAGGTGTCACCGTCCTCATCGATCTCCGGGGGATTTTCCAGGCGGTCGAGGCCGACCAAGTCATCGGCAAAGCCACGCAACAAGGCCCGTATTTCCTCAAGTTTATGAGTATTCCCCGTGGCAACCAGTATCGGCATAGAACGCATCCTCTCACAAAGCGCCTGCAGGTGCAGCCTGAAATACGGCCCTTCACCACGGAAATGCCCTTATTTTCTGCATAATTTTGCTAGATTTTACCCGACAAGCATAAAAAGTGGACGGTATGAGACGTAAGCACTTTAACCGTAGTTAGTCTTCCCGCCCATGAGCCAACCCCTGCAAAAACGTAACCACGCCGAGGCGTCCCGCCGTACCCTGAGCACGATGGAGATCCTGTGCCTGGTGGCCCTGCTACTGGTCATGGGTTTCGTGGGTAAACATCTGCTGGGCAAGCGGGCACAAACCGCCCGGACCTCTGGTACCGGGCCGAGTGAGCAGGCGTTGTCCCGGGCTTCAGGCAAGGTCGATCTCAAGCAGAATCTCGTTTACCAGCCCGCCTCCCATCCCTCTGCCACAAGGGCCCCGGGTGCGGCATTCGACGCCAAGGAAAAGGGCAACACACCAGGCGATGAGAACGCTGGCAGGTTGATCCAGCTCCTCCCCGTGAAACCCGGCGAGGAAGACCCGTTGATACACCAAAGCGTGCTCGATCCAGGCCCCGCTCAAGTTGCTGCCAAGGATCCGGTTCACTTTTCATCCGGCAAGGCCGCCTCCTCAAATGCGGTAAAGGCCTACCGGGACGCCAAGCTGAACAAGGCCGATCGCAGGCGGAACGGCCAGAACCGTTCCGGTGAGGGACGGGGTTCGGTCGTGAATGCGCGGGGGAAGGCATCCAGGGGCAGCACGGGCCTCGCAGACAACCGGAAGGGCGACACGCTCTCGCTCGAACCGGAAATCATCGACCCCCAGGTCCAGCTCAACAGTTTCTACGCAGCCCTCAAGAATCCCCAGGTCTCCAGCAGCGGCCTCCGCCGGTTCATGGAGAACTTGACCGCGGCGGAAATTCCTGCCGCCCTCGAGGCGGTCAACCAGCTCGAAGCCAGTTCCCGGACGAGTTATGCCGTCGAGGAGCTCTTCCGTGCCTGGGCGAAGACCGACCCGCTCCAGGCCCTGGACTACGCCGACGAATACCTGTCGATCCGTACACGCAATAGCGCCATCTCCAATACCCTCGGAACCTGGGCCAAGAAACAGCCGCACCAGGCCCTGGACTGGTACCTGGAGAACCTGGAGACCGATCCGCGAGCCAAGCAGCTGAGCATCGGGCATGTCTTTCGTGAGCTGGCCCGTGTCGACATGAACGATGCCATTCAAAATGCGCGGAGCCTGCCCGATGAACGAATGCGGCACTCCGCCTTCAATTACATCCTGGAAAGTATCGACCGCGATGAACGGCAAGCGACCTTGGACAGTTTGTATCAAAACGCCGTAAACAGCAATGAACGCAAGAGTATTGCCAATTTGGTGGTGCAGCACCAGGTGCGGTACGATCCCTACGAAGCCGCCCGTTACGTCACTACGCTTGATGATCCCGTGGCCCAGCAATCCGCGTTGAACTCCCTGGTTGCGAGCTGGAGTATGGACCGCCCCGACCAGGCGGCAGCGTTTATCACCCGCCTGGACGATGCCAAGCTCCGGGACAAGCATCTCGGCTCCACCATGAGAAACTGGGTTCGCTACGACCCGGAAATGGCCCTTAACTGGCTGGATGAGCAAACGCCTGCGGGTGACCTGGACTCCGCCTATGGCAGCGTCGTCTATAATTTCCGGAGCGAGGACCCCGAGGAAGCCCTCTACTGGGCCGAGCAGATCCAGGATGAGAAAAAGCAATCCAGCACGATCCGCATGGTCGCCAGGGAGTGGCTGAAGACGGACTTGAGCCGCGCGCGCGACTATATCGCCCGCTCGCCCGCTTTTTCAGAAAAGGACCGGGCACGCTACCTCGGGACACCCCTCCCGCCAAAGCCCCAGCCCTAGGGGATTCCGGGTAAACAGGCCCGGCGACCTGCCGTGGCTACGGGTGAAGGATGGAGTTCATGATCTCACGCGCTTCCCGTTCCTCGTTTGCAATATCCAGGATGCGCTTATTGCCGGTATAGGTAATCGTCTTGTACTCGGTTACGCGGCTCAGCCGGTGGATCTCCCTGCTGCATTTTTGCATCCAGTTGAGCAGGCTGCGCAGGCGGGGAACGATGCGGGTGCCCTGCTCCTCTTCCTCACGGACCAGGACCTCGATCTCTGTTACGGCAGCCGTCATCGGTTGGGCAATGTGGTGACATGCCGCACCGATGGTTTCCTGCATGACCTTGCGTTGCTCACGCGTCAAGCGGGTGCGAAAGGATTCCCGTGAAAGCAGGCTCACCTTGATCCGGGCCAGCAATACACGGGTGTCGCCCAGCTTCGTCAGGTAATCATTGGCGCCGGCTTCCAGGCCCGCCACGATCGCTTCGCTTTGATTCAGGCCCGAAAGCAGGATCACCGGGAGATCGTAGCGCGTGTAAATGGTTCGTATGTACCGCAGCACATCCAGGCCCGACATATCCGGCAACTGGGGATTCAGCAGGACCAGGTTGTAGGACGTGTTCGATGAAAGATAATACAGGCCCCGTCCGCCATTGGACGCGGTATCAACCTCGTACTCGTCGAGCAAGGCGTCCTCAAAAACGTTCTGCTGGCTTTCCTCACCCTCAATCACCAATACGCGTTGCTTCATCGCAGGCCCGTCTTCCGGTTTGGGTCGAAAAACAGGCGATCTATTTCAGTGGGGGAAAGGCCTTCTTTTATACTCATGTTCCTATCTTAAACAGCAACATTGATGCCATCGCCCAATCGCCCTCAAACACGGGCTTATCCCGAGGATAATACCGAAAAACCCGAACAAAACCGGACAAGTATATACCTAGTTCCGTGCGGCCGATTCCCGAAAACTGTCCACGTGAAATTGCATGATTGCCGACCCCTGCTTCTCGTAAATCCTCGTCGCACTGTGCGGAGCATCTTCCACGATCAAGCGATCGAAGGGGATCTTCAGCGACGCGAGGAAAGCCATATAGGCCAGGTTGTTCTCATAATTGAAGCCCTTGGTTCCCACGTGGATCAAGCGCCGCATCGCCGGCCGGGGATCCTTCGCGTAGACGCGCGCAAGGTCCCAGGTGTTGTATCCGGGAGCAAAAATCAGCTGGGGATTCTCCCGGCCATTCTCCTCGGAAATCCTCTTCTCGGTTGCATAGCCGCCCCCACCCGGAGCCGCCGAGCAGAACACGTCCGGGTGCTTGAACATGATCCGGGTCGTGCCGCGCCCCCCTTGGGAGAACCCTTCCAGGCCGCGACCCGAACGAGCTGCGACGGTGCGCCAGCTTCGATCGATGTGGGGAATGAGTTCCTCAATAAAAACAGCCTCACCCATCGCATGTTTCCGCTCCGGCATATTATAGTGACTCACCGGCCCCCCGTTGACAAAAACGTAAATCACCGGCTCGACCCTGCCCGAGCTGTGGGCTTTATGCAGGTAGGGCGCAAGCCGAATGCTCTTGGTTTCGTTTCCCGGTCGACCCCCGTGGAGATAATAAACCACGGGGAAACGCCGCTTTGGATCTTGCGGGTAGACTCCGGGAAGGTAGATGCAGTAACCCACCTCACAGCCCATGGACGGACTCGTAAAGGTATGGTGCTCAATACCCGGTAGTTCGAGCCTGGGCAGCGGGTTTACCCAGGAGAAGGGGAGGGGCTTCTTCTTTGGCTTCCCGGCCTTCTCCTGCGCATACACGTTCAAACCCATGCCGAGCGTCAGGAAGAGGCCGGCAGCTCCCAACCCGTATCTTTTAAAGGAGGAAACCACCTTTCGGGGCTTCCATATTCCGGGTGAAATCATTCGGGGATCAAGCAGGAAAGGGGAGAGGCTGTCAAAACTTTCCTTCCGCAGTGGAAAGATTCGCGCACGACCCTTATAGTTGAGCCTGAACTTCTAAGCGGGAACCCATCGATGGCCTATCTCTTTTTTATTCTCCTGCCCGGGCTCGTCGCCTGGTTCCTGACCAGGTCCACGTACAAGAGGTACAGCCGGATGAAGGCAGAAAAGGGTTTGACCGGGGCCGAGGCCGCCCAAACCCTGCTCGAGCGAAACGGGGTGCTCGACGTGACGATCGAAGAGGTCCAAGGCTTCCTCAGCGACCACTACGATCCCCGGACCAAGACCCTTCGCCTGTCTCCCG
>JAPYUI010000001.1:33430-34849 GCA_029936175.1 Kiritimatiellia bacterium | reverse complement strand
GGCTTCCTCAGCGACCACTACGATCCCCGGACCAAGACCCTTCGCCTGTCTCCCGCGGTCTACCACCAGCCATCCCTCTCTGCCATCGGGGTAGCCTGCCACGAAGCGGGGCATGCACTCCAACACGCCCAAGGTTACGCCGCGCTTAAAATGCGCTCGGCCCTCGTACCGGTTACCGGGATCACCAACTCCATATCCATGCCCTTGATCATGGCGGGAGCTATACTCCACTTTAAACTCCTCCTGCTCATCGGAACCATCCTGTTCGCCGGGGCCATTATTTTTTCCCTGGTTACGCTACCGGTTGAATGGGATGCCAGCGCGCGCGCGAAAAAGCTCATGGTCTCCTCCGGCATCGTAAACGAGAACGAACGGGACGCCGCAGGAAAGGTCCTGAACGCCGCCTTTCTCACCTATTTGGCTTCAACCGTTACCGCCATTTTCACCCTGCTGTTCTACCTGACGCGCTCCGGCCTCATCGGTCGACGGCGCTGAGAGCAGCCACCGCAAACCGGGAGGATCAGCCGCCCACCTGGTACCGCACATAGCGCTTGATGCTGATCTCGTCGTCCTGGGCCTTGGCGATCTCAGCCACGAGTTCATCGATGGACTTCTCGGGATCTTTCACAAAAGCCTGCTCACGTAATACGTTCTGGCTGTAGAACTTATTCAACTTGCCGCCAAGTATTTTCTCGATAATCTCAGGCGGCTTGCCCTCGACCTGCTTGGCGTAGAGTGCCTTTTCCGCAGCGATGTCTTCTTCCGGTACGCCATCGCGGTCCAGGGCCTTAGGGGACAGGGCCACAATGTGCATGCAGATATCTTTGCCCAGCTGACGGGTGGACTCACTGGAGCATGTTTCAGCTTTGCCGCAGCCCAATTCGACCAGGACCCCGACCTTGCCGCCCAGGTGAATGTAGCTGCCAATCACCCCGATGCCTTCAACCGTGTAGCGCGTGTTGCCACCGACTACAATATTTTCGCCGATCTCCTGGATCTTGATGGCCAAGTCATCCGCAACGGCATCCGCCATTTCACCGTCACCGTAATCATGCCCACGCTTACCTAGTTCGGCCACGAAGGCCTGGAAGGTTTCATTCTTGGATACGAAATCGGTTTCGCAATTCACCTGCACGAGCGCACCCCGCTGAACATCGTCCGAAATATCGGCAACAATGATCCCTTCATTCGCCGCCCGATCCGCTTTCTTGGCGGCCTTGACGATCCCGCTCTGGCGCAAAATTGCGATGGCCTTATCGATATCACCCTCAGCTTCCACAAGTGCTTTCTTGCACTCCATCATGGGACCATTGGTCCTTTGTCTGAGTTCTTTAACCTGTGCTGCTGTTATGGACATGGTGTTCTCCAGTGAGGGAATCCGGATTATTCGGACGGTGTTTCAGGTTGGGCATCCGCAGG
>JAPYUI010000001.1:29507-33330 GCA_029936175.1 Kiritimatiellia bacterium | reverse complement strand
GCTTCCTCCGCAGGGGTTTCCGGGACCGGAGCAGGTTCTGCGGCGGCCTTTTCCGCTTCCGCAGCGGCTGCGGCCTTGTCCTTCGCGACCTTGTCCTTCGCATCCTGTTCCTTCGCGGCCGCGATGGCCTTCTGACGCTCCTCCCGCTCTTCCTTCAAACGCACCTCCCGCTCGGCCTCCGCCTTTTTGCGCTTTTCTGCATCTTCGGCATCCTTGATCGCACGTTGACGGGCTTCTTCCGCGGCAATTTTGGCGTACACGTTGGAAGCAATCTGAATGGTTTCACCCAGCATGGTCACCACCAACTTGATCGCACGACTTCCGTCATCGTTGCCCGGGACCGGGTAGTCCACCTTGGATGGGTCGCCGTTGGTGTCCACGAGAGCGACGATTGGGATGCCAAGTTTTTCGGCTTCGGAGATCGCGATATGTTCACGAATCACATCAAAGACAATCAGCGCGGCGGGTAACTTTTCCATGTGAGCAATTCCGCTCAAGTTGCGGTGCAAACGCGCATGCTCGCGACGAAGCATGGAAACTTCTTTCTTGGAAGCCATCGCAGCCATGCGGCCGTCTTCTTCCATGAGTTCCAGTTCGCGCATGCGTTTGATGCTGCCCTGGATCGTCGCGTTATTGGTCAGCATGCCGCCGAGCCAACGGTGGATCACGTAAGGCTGATTCAATTTTTCTGCGACGTCTTTGATCGACTGCTGGGCCTGCTTCTTCGTACCCACGAAGAGGACATGATTACCGCGAATGACGGTGTCGTAGACAAAACGCTGGGCAAGGCGCAGCTGATTGAGGGTTTTTCCAAGATCGATGACATAGATGCCATTGCGATCGCCAAAGATGTACGGGGCCATCTTCGGGTTCCAACGTTTGGTCTGGTGACCAAAATGCAGACCTGCCTCCAGCAGATCCTTAACGCCCACTTCGGGCAAGGATACGTCCGATTCCATTTGCTAACTCCATGTTATTTGGCCGGTATTCCGGCAATCCGCTTTGACGTCCTCGATGGAGACCGAGACGCCTTCGCTTCCGTACTGCGAATGCGCAGAACTGGCGCGGAATATAGGGAGGGGGTTTGCGGATGCAAGACATAATGCACAGGTTCTCGGGGTTTACGCTACCCGTGCAGCCAGGATTTCGCCCGACAGAGGAGATGGCCGGGATATCATGATGGTTTTTGCCGCCACGTCGGAATGCGTGGGCCGGCCGGGCTCCGTTGGCCGGCCAATGGGGGGACCCGGCCGATATCCGTCAAAAACCCTTCATATAGAGGGAAAAGGCTCAAAAGGCGCTCCAAGATACGGTATCCCCGCCCAAGCCTCCGGGGAGGAAATGAGGTCCGGCGAAGGAGCTACACCGAGATCTCGATTGCGAGGACGCAAATATCGTCTCGCAAGGGTTCGCCTGTGGTGAAATCATTCACCTCCTTCACGATTCCTTCGACGAGGCTTTCCATACTGTTATGCATGAGCTTGCGGATGGTCCGGTCCAGACGTTGCAAGCCAAATTCGTTGCCATGGGAGTCGAAGGCTTCGTACACCCCGTCGGTGAAGAAAATCAGTACATCGCCTTCCGTCAGGCGGCAGGAGCCCCCGGTGTAGTCCTCGTCTTTTAAGATGCCCAGGGCCGTTCCGTGCGGCGTAGCCACCTGGAGACGTTCCACGTGGTTGAGGGAACGTTTGAGATGGAAGGGCGCGGGGTGACCTGCAGTCGAAAAGGTTCCGACGCGGGCCGAAGCATCTACCACAAAATAAAAGGCTGAGCTGAAGATGGGATGCTTAATCTCGACTTCCTCAAGCATCATGCAGAAGCTCCGATTTATTTCCCGTAAATAGTTCCTTGCGTTAAGCCCCTGGGGAAGGAGCTCCGTCATAATCATCCGCAAGTTGGATGTGATGAGGGCGGATCGGGTGCCGTGGCCCATGACATCCGCAATCAACACGCCGGCCGTTTCCGGACCCAGCTTCATGATATCAAAGAAGTCACCGCCCAGGGCCAGGGCGGGTTTGTAATAATGATGGAAATTCACCTTAAGGCGACCCGGCACGTGCACTTCCGGAATGCGCGGGTAAGCCCGGTTCAGGTAGGATAACTGGAATTCACGGGCCAAGTGGAGGTCACGTTCGCTCTCGAATTGGGTCACCTCCATATTTTCCACGATACTTCGACGCAGATCGCCCATCCATTTTTCGAGCGTTTTGCCCACCCGACTGCCCGTCGCCTCCCTTATCGCATCACCGCGTGCCCGGTGCAGGACCCAGTTACCCGCCTGGATGTTTTCGCGATTGGCCAATTCCAATTTTATTCCTGTTGCCCTGGCGAAGAAAGAAATCAGTCCCAAGCCGACGAGGCTGAGTGAGATGGATATTATGACCGGTGTATAGGCCTTGAAATTGATGAGCGGACCCTCTTTCATCGCCAGCAGGCGAATATTCTGGGGCAGTGCAAGGCTCTCAACGACCCCCCGACTGTAATGAATGCCACTTATATAGCCCTTTTCTCGGCCGACCCGGGTGATATATTCCATCATCTTCACGGCATGGTTCTCCAGCGTTGTGGCGGAACCCGCTGAGAAGTAGCGCTCGGGATTCTCCCGGGCACCCATGACGATGATTGCCGCATGTGCTCCGAACCGGTTTTCGGGAATACGATCGACCACCGTCCCCACCTGGACTTCGACCCGCATGACCCCCACCGGCATCGCCCGGCCACTTTTGACACTCCAGATGGAATAATGAACATATACGGTTCCATTTTCGTACATTCCATCCAGGTACGGTTCACCCTGTGCCTTGATAGCTTCCCGCCACCATTTTTCGTTCCGGGCGTTCTTGGTCTTCGGGCGCTCACTTGAGGCGATAATCGTGCCGATGGGATCGCTGAGCTGGAAGTTTTTGATTTCGGGATGTTCGCGCTTCACCCGCTCCATGGCCAGGGTGATATCGTTCTTCATAATCATACCGAGATCGATTTCGGTTGCGACACCCAGGCCGCCCTTGACGAGGTCACTGAACCACTGGTTGAAGGTCCACTCGGACTTGATCAGATTATTACGCGCGTCACCGGAACCTCCGAGGACCTTGGAAACCGCTGGTATATAGCCAAGGGAAGCCACATAGGTAATCGTCTGGTTCATCTCGTCTGTAAAGGCCTGCTCCGCCGCCTTGCGGAAGACCACCACGTTGTCGCTCTTCGTTTTGTATAAGCGCTGGAAGTACTGAGCGTTGTAAACCCCAAGGACCGCAAAAAGCGGGAGAAAGACGAAGAAGAATACAAACGAATTTATCTTATTGCTGGCTGCAGCCATGATGCGGTATCCGCCGGAAAAAAGTTAGGTACAAAGAGAATCAACAGTTCGACCGGCCTTAACTTTGGCAATCGCACTTTCACATGACAACGGAAATCGATTTTAAAATGACCCCCTTAGCTTGTATTCTCTCCTCTTTCTATGCATATTCTTCACACTTGGAGATTTATTGAAGATATTGATCGCAGACGATAATGAGTACATCCGCGAGTTGCTCAACCGTATGATTGAGGACGCGGGTTACAGCTGGGAGAATGCAGAAAACGGCAAACAGTGTCTGGAACTGCTGAACCAGTCGACCTTCGATGTTCTTTTTCTGGATTTGATCATGCCGGTGATGGATGGGGAGTCAGTCCTTAAAAATATAGGAGACACCCTGAACAAGGGCATCGACGTGGTTATCATGTCGAGCCAGGATGACGAACAGGCCATCGAGGAGGTCCTCAACCTGGGAGCAACCGCTTACCTGACCAAACCCCTTTCCATCGGCGTGATTCAGGATGTCCT
>JAPYUI010000001.1:27974-29407 GCA_029936175.1 Kiritimatiellia bacterium | reverse complement strand
ACCGAGAGAATGGCGATATCTGCAGGGTTCACGCCCGATATACGGCTGGCTTGACCCAGGCTTTCCGGTCGGATCTTCTTCAGCTTTTCGCGGGATTCACTGCGCAGGGCGGTAATGACATCGTAATCTATATCCTGCGGGATCAGCTGACGCTCGGATTTTTCCGCCTTACTGATATGCGCCTGCTCCCGCTGGATGTAACCCGCATACTTCGCTTCGACCTCAACCTGACGCCGCGCGCGTGGGTCGATTGTTTCGTGCGGATCCGGCAAAAGGTCGTAGCTCATTGCCGGCTGGCGAAGGAGCTGCGCGAGCGACGCGCCATCGTGGTAGGTCTTCTCCAGACGCGCCAGTTCCGTGGCTACTTCACCTCGGATACGGGCCACTTCATCCAACACATCCGCACCCAGAATACCCAGGCGCCGCGCGTGGGCTTCCATGCGCCAGGGCGCGTTGTCCTGACGAAGAGAAAGCCGATGTTCGGCCCGGGAAGTAAACATCCGGTAGGGTTCCTCGGTTCCCTTGGTGACCAAATCATCGATGAGGACGCCGATATAGGATTCGTTTCGGCTGAGTATAAGCGGTTTTTCGCCTCGGAGTTTGAGCACGGCGTTGGTGCCCGCCACAAATCCCTGGCCGGCCGCTTCCTCATATCCCGTGGTTCCATTGATTTGCCCGGCGAGGTACAGATGCTCAACCCGCTTGGTTTCAAGGGAGTGAAAAAGCTGCGTCGGATCTGAAAAGTCGTATTCAATCGCATACCCGGGTTTAACGAAGACGGCGTTCTCCAAGCCCGGAATGGAATGGATCATTTCCACCTGGACCTCCTCGGGCAAGGAATTGGAGGTCCCTGCAGGATACATGGTTACGCTCTTTCGGCCCTCTGGCTCGATAAAGACGTGGTGGGAATCCCGGTGTCGAAACTTGACGACCTTATCCTCGATGGACGGGCAGTAGCGTACACCGGTAGCGTCGATATGGCCGCCGTACATGGCACTGCGGGAGAGATTGGATTCGATGATCTCGTGGGTTTTTTCCGTCGTGTGGGTCAGGTAGCACGGGACCTGATCCCAGCCGACCGGCCAGGGAACCGACCGGCAAGCTTTATGTTCCACGTGGAACACTCCATGGGCCTCATATTCCGCCGGTTCATGTTCCACGTGGAACATTTCCCAGTCTTTCTGGGCCGCCCAGGAGAAGAATGGTGGGGGAATCAGTCCCTCCTGGCGCTCCATTCGGTCATAATCGATGCTATCCTGGTGAAGCCGGGGAGGGGTGCCTGTTTTCAAGCGGGCAAGCCTAAACCCCAGTGATTTGAATGATTTGCTGAGTTGATAAGCCCCCTTTTCACCCGCACGACCCCCGGGGAAATTCTGCTCACCAAGATGAATGAGCCCCCCGAGAAAGGTTCCGGTGGCAATCACCACGGCCTG
>JAPYUI010000001.1:9642-27874 GCA_029936175.1 Kiritimatiellia bacterium | reverse complement strand
ATCCAGCTCGCAGACCATGTGGCTTTTGGCCATCCCCCCGATCGAGGGATTGCAGGACATCCGCCCAATGGCCCCTTTTTCAATGGTAACAAGGGCGGTCCGGGCACCCATGCGCCCCGCCGCAAGGGCGGCCTCGTATCCGGCATGGCCGGCACCGACCACGATGACTTCGTAAGGTCTCATAGAGCCGGGCATCATACGGGAATATCCAGTGAATGGAAGGGAGGAATGGGAGGCCAGGACCTTATTTGCCAATGCAAAAACGACCGAAGATGTTATCCAAAAGCTCTTCTTCGTAAGCGCGCCCGGTTGCCTGGCCGATCAGCTGGAGACCCAGACGCATCTGGGAAGCCGCAAGTACCAAGCCATCCTCCCGCCCGGAACGCACCAGTTCCAGGCCGGCTTCCATTTCCTGTTTGGCGTCGAGAAGAAGCCGACGGTGACGCTCGGAAATCAAGGCGTGGGGCCGGGCGGAAAGATCGATATTGCCGGAAAGATGGAGGGATAAGGCGTCTCTAACCTGCTGGATTCCGGTTTCCTGAAGCAGGCTCAGGCAAAGGGAGCCGGCGAGGTCAGGACCTGGTCCCGGGTGCATATCGAGCTTATTAAAGATAACCAGGTGGGGGGTTTGCACTGTTTTTAACCCCTCTAAGGCTTGCTCCAGGTCCGGATCCGTCAGATCGAAGAGATAAACCACCAGGTCGGCTGCCCGCATCATTCGATGCGTTCGTTCGATACCTTCCTTTTCGATGAGATCGGTCGTATCCCGCAGCCCCGCAGTATCCGCGATCCGTACCGGAATCCCATTCAGGATGAAGGTCTCTTCGATGCTGTCTCGCGTAGTTCCCGGCAGGTCGGAGACAATGGCACGATCTTTTTCAAGCAGGCCATTTAACAGCGTCGATTTGCCCACATTGGGCTTACCGGAGATGACAACCAAGGCGCCATCGCGCAGGAGATGACCCTCATCCCAGGTGTCGATGAGTGCATCAAAATCGTGATTTATCTGCTGCAGCTCGGCGTTGATCTCCTTCATGACAAGGTCCGGAAGTTCGTCTTCGGGAAAGTCGAGGGTGGCCTCCAGCCGGGCAGCTGCCATGAGCAGCGCGTCGTAAAGCAGGTTGAATTTGTCGCTGAGGGCTCCTTCAAGCTGCTCGACCGCGGCCGTTCCGGCCCGATCGGAATGGGCGCGAATCAGATCCAGCACCGCCTCGGCCTGGACCAGGTCAATGCGGCCGTGAAGGAAGGCCCGACGAGTGAATTCACCGGGTTCGGCCAGAAGGGCACCGGCGTCCAACACGAGGCGAAGTATCCGGCGAGCGCACTGGTTGCCCCCATGCCCCTGGATCTCGATTACATCCTCAGCGGTATAACTGTGGGGCGCCCGGAAGAGCAGGACCACGACCTCGTCAATTACCCGGGCCTGCTCGACCACCTGGCCGACCACCAGGGTGTTCTCCGCTCGCTGCGAGGGGAGGCTACCCGGACAACGAACGATCCGGTCCGCAATGGCAAAGGCCTCGGGCCCGGAAATCCGCACAATCGAAATCCCCCCCTCACCGGGCGGGGTGGCGATCGCGGCTATGGTATCATCCATCATCAGGGGCATCTATGTCGATGGGACCGGGGAATGTCAACCAGCGGCTCCACTTCCGGGCTAAAGGGTCATATATTAAAATTAATCGGGTGCTCCATGCCGGCCAACATGGCGCCGAAGCGAGCCCCTGTTTTGATGGTCCTTTACGGGGATTCCCTATCTGCTCAATATCCTTGTCCGGGCCTTTATTCAGCCCGAACCGGTGGTAATCTGGTATACCTGATCCACGCATGACCGGCCTACGCATATCCCTACATATTTTCCTGGCGTTCCTCGCGCTGATAATTCCGCCCAAGGTCTTCCCTCAACAGGATGACCCGGAGCTGGAACGGATGGGAACCGAGTGGGTTTCACGCATGGAACAGGGGAATACCGAGTGGGCCCTGAACCTTGCCAAACGAATGCTCGTGGTGGCGGAAAAACGATACCACCCAAAGGATGTCTGGGTGGGCTTAGCCCTCAACTTTATCGGACAGGTTCATGTCCAGACAAAAAACTACGAGGAGGGCGAAACCATGCTTAGCCGCAGCCTCGCAATCTTGCAAGGCAACCGGCGGTACAAGGATACCTCCCGGGTCGAGCAAACCCTCAAAATACTCGGCCGGACCAACTACGAAATGCGCCGGTACGAACGGGCGAAGCTATTAATCAGGCAACACCTTGAGCTCCAAGAAAAAACCCGGGGCACCGAGCATCCCGACCTGGTCGAAAGCCTTTTTCACCTCTTCCTGATTAACCGGGACATGGGGGACTATGAAGAAGCAAAAAACCAGATACGACGCATGCTGAAAATCCACGTGCAAACCCTCGGTCCGGAGCGTGAAGAGGTCGCTACGGATCTTGATTGGCTTGCGGACATCTGTCGCCTGCAAGGGCAGTATAAAACCGAAGTCCATATCCGGGAACGGGCCTGGAGGGTGCGTGAAAAGGTTTTTGGTGAGGAAAACATCCGGGTCACATCCAATTTACTCCCCTTGGCCAAGGCCTGTTTGCGGTTGGGCCAGTTGGACCAGGCCGAGGCACACATCCAGCGATCGATCACCCTTCGGGCCGCCTTCCATGAAGCTGATTATGCAGACCTGAGCAAGGAATGGGTCTCCCTGGGGGATGTCTACCTGGCTCGGAATAATAGGGCACAGGCGGAAAAATATTACACAAAGGCCCTGCAACTCCAGGAGCAGGTCTGGGGGCCAGGCCATCCCGAAATTTCTGTCTACCTTAAAAAACTCTTGACGTTTTACGAGGACCTCGACCGGGAGACGGAAGCGCGCGTGTTCCGGCAGCGTATCGCATCCATCGATCCCCATAGATCCCCTTTGGCCAACAAGGATCCAGACCAACTGATGAAACAGGGGGACCTCGTTTACACCCGGGCGAAGTTGCCGGAAGCCGTAGCATTGTTTGAACACGTATGCGGCCTCCTGGAATCCCAACATGGTCCCGAACACCCTGGCTTGATCCAGCCGATGCTGAAATTGGTTGCCGTGTACCTGCAACAGGAGGCGTATGCTATGGCCGAGGCCGTTCTGCTCCGGGCCCTCAAGCTGAATGAACAAGCCCCTGTTCCGGACGACCTGTTGTCGGAAGCCATCTTTGTTCACCTCACGACCTGCTGTCAAATGCTGAACAAACCCGAGGAGGGGGTCGAGGTTTTCAATCACTTGAGATCCCTAATCGAAAAAAGACTCGGTGAAGATCATGAAGAGCTGGGGCAATTTATCGTGTTACAGGCCAAGAAACACCATGGGGCCGGACAATATGCCGAGGCCGAACGCCTGTACCAACAAGGGTATAACATCTTGCTGAAGAAGCTGGGGGAAGGCCACCCCCAGGTAGATGATTGTCTCCACTCGATGGCGATCATGTACGGGCAACAGGGCGTATTTGAACGCGCGGGACCGGCCTTAGAGCGATTGCTCGCGATACGTGAAAAAACCCTGGGTCCGGTACACCCGAAAGTTGCTGAATGCCTGGACCAGATAATGTACCTGCTCCGGAGCATGGGTCGCTATGAGGATGCGATGGCCGCGGCCAAGCGTTCCCTGGGGATCTGGGTGAAAACAGGTGGCCCGGAATCCCGGCAAACCGGGAGACTCTTGAATGAGTTGTCCTTCCTTTCGGCCGAGCTGGGGGAAATGGTCCAGGCCGAACAATATGCCCGGGGAGCACTCAAGATTAACGAGAAGAACGAAGGACGGGACGGGATGAGTGTGGCGATAAGCCTCAGCCATCTGGGGGAAATTCACTACCGTCGAGCGCATTACAAAGACGCAGAACCCTTGTTTAAACGCGCACTGGCGATTGCGGAAAAGCGGCTGGCACCCGAACAAATGACCGGGTACCTTGGAAGTCTCGGCCGGCTCTACCGTGACCAGCGAAGGTATGCAAAAGCAGAAGCATTCTTCCGCCGCATCCTTGCGGTCGATGAAAAGGCTTTTGGAGCGGACCATGTTAACCTGGTCGAGAGCCTTAACCTACTTGGAGATACCTACCAGATCCAAGGGAACACGTCCCAGTCCGTGGCGATATACGAGCGTTGGCTGGAAATCGTCACCAAGGCCTACGGTGCCGAACACCCTGCGCTGCTACCCGTCCTCGACCGGCTGGCCACGGTCTACCAGGACCTGCACCCGTACCGGGCGGGCGAGCTGACCACCCAGGCAAAAACCATACGTTCAAGCCCGCGTTAAACTGCAGCAGCACCTATAGCTCCGGCTGCACCATCTTGAGGAGCTGAAACCCCCCCTCGGCCTTGAGGCGGGTAAATACGCCCTGGTTCAGGACCTGGTTCAGCGCGGCAAGGTCACAGTGATCCGCTCCCAGCTTCAACCAGGCGATGGCCTTTTGGTTATCGTTTTCCAAGGCGTAACACTCGGCGACCTTGAAGTAGAGGCCGGGGTCGTCCTTGATTTCCAAGATCAGTTCGGTGAAGTGTGCCCGTGCCCGATAAGGCTCCCCAATCTTCAACAAGGACTGGGCTAAGTAATTCCTGGCGCGGGTGTTACGAGGAATCATGTCGATCAGGTTGTCCAATTGTTTAACCACCAGGTCGTGCCGTTCACGATGCATATAGAGCAGGGCCAGGTTTACATGGGCATCATAGAAGTTGGCATTGGTCTTCAAGGCCAGCTTCAGTTTTTCCTCGGCCAGCAGGTAGTGTCCCTGGTGAATATAAGCCACCGCGAGATTGTTGTAGCATTCCTCTTTGTAAGGATCGCGGTTGATCAGTTTCTGGTAGTGGTCAACGGCTTGTTCGTATTCCCCGCGCGCGGTATAGATCGTTCCCAGGAGGCGCATACACTGCAGGTCGCCGGGGCGATAATCGAGTGCCGTTTTGAGTTGTGCCTCGGCGAGGTCGTATTTCTCCTGGTCGATAAACTGCTCGGCAACCCGGGCGAGCAAGCGGGTAATGTCATCGGAATCCTTGATGTCATCCGGCAGGTCCGCAATGTCATCCTGGGTCTCGATGCCTTCCTCCTCCCGGTTGGAAATCTCCTTCGCAGTAGGCCCGGTGGGCAGGTAGCCCCAGTCAGAGGGCAGGTAACGGTCTACATCAATCTCGTAGATCGGGCCATTCGTATTGCCTTTGGGGGGTTCAATCCCCTGTGACAGGCCAAAATATTCCGGCCGGTAACCCACCGTATCCGATAGCTGCCGGGTCTTGTCGGGTGCGGTGTAAATAACGATGTACCAGAATAACAGGATAAAACCGGCCACGAACATGAAAAGGCCCGTGAGCAGACGATTCCGGGTTATGGTCCTGGACTTGTTCAGGCGAAAAGCAAAAAGGGTCTCCTCCGGAACCGGGTCCGCCGGGGAACGGGTCTCGTAAATATTGCTGGGTTCTGTGTGTTCACTCATCGATCGGTCCTATTAAAGTATTACGCCGGGCACGGGTGATGTAAAATGGAAAGTTCCCGGAGTCCGGGCGAAGGCGGAAAATGGGTTATAATCATATAAAAAATGGATATAACAGGCTTTGTCGACAATGAGAATGCTCGCATATCCACCGTCTTTTACCTATTGACCAGCCCATGATGTTCCTATACCATTCCCGGTCAGGCTCTAAATCTTATCGTGAGTTTAAGAGTGGGTATACCAACCCACTCTTTTGTTTGGTGCGAGCCTTTCAGGGTATGAGAACTGGGAAATGAATAACGAGTTACAGACTGTTATCGAACAGATGGAACGGGAACGCGGCATCGACCGCGAGATCCTGATTGAAGCCGTCGAGAATGCCTTGGTGTGCGCATCGCGCAAGACCATAGGACAAGACCGTGACCTGCGGATCGAAATAGATCGCAACACCTTGGTAATCAAAGCGATAGCCAGTCTTGAAGTCGTCGACAAGTTTAAGACCGGTCCGGAAGAAATCGATGTTCACAAGGCCAGGAAAACCCATCCGGAAGCGCAGGTGGGTGACCTGATCGATCGGGAGGTCACCCCGGAAAATTTCGGGCGTATCGCTGCCCAGACGGCCAAACAAGCCATTCTACACCGCTTGCGCCAGGCAGAGAAGGACCGGCTCTACGAAGAATACAAGGATCGTGAAGGGGACATCATCAGTGGCGCGGTTCGCCGTTTTGATCGAAACGACGTGATTATCGACATTCCGAAAGGCGAGGGCGTGATGCCCAGTCGCGAGCGCGTACCCACCGAAGAATACCAGATGGGAGACCGCATCCGGGCCTATATCGTAAGCGTGAAGGCCATGGGGCCCGAAGTCATTCTTTCCCGCAGCCACCCGAATTTTGTCCACCGCCTGTTTGAAATCGAAGTCAGTGAAATCGCCGATGGAACCGTTGAAATCAAGGGCATCGCCCGGGAAGCCGGATTCCGCAGCAAAGTTGCCGTATTGTCCCACAACGACAAGGTTGATCCGGTTGGTGCCTGCGTGGGTATGCGTGGTATCCGGGTGAAGAATATCGTACGCGAGCTGGGCGGCGAGAAGATCGATATCGTCCGTTGGCACGATGATATCAAAACCTTCGTGACCAACTCCCTCGCTCCCGCCCGTCTGGCTCGCGTCGACGTGGATGAGGAAACACGCACGGTCAAGGTAACCGTCGATCAGGACCAGTTGTCGCTCGCCATCGGCAAGAAAGGCCAGAATGCACGCCTGACCAATAAGCTGACCGGGTGGAAGATCGATATCCGCAAGGACGGACCCGAAACCGACTTCGCCGACGCAGTCGCTGCAGCCATTGGAGACCTGTCCAAAATTGAAGGTTTTGGTGAGGCAAACGCGGAAAAACTCGTCAACAGCGGATTCCTTTCGATTGAAGGCGTCATGGCTGCAGAAGACAACGAATTGGTAGAAATGGCCGATTTTTCCGCGGAGGAGGCGGCCGCGATTAAGGCCGCGGCGGAGAAGTATTACGAAAGGAACGTGCGGTAAGGCCCCTGCGGGGTTCCAAGCCGCACGAGAGATCGTATGAGAGTTCACGAACTGGCTAAAGAACTCAAGATGACCAGCAAATGGTTAGTCCAGGAACTGGACGCCTTGGGCATCGAGGTCAAAAACCACATGTCCTCTATTGAGGGGCAGGATATCGAAAAGATCCGCCGGAAAATCGCCGCTGAATACGGTGAAAATAGCGGTGCGAACCCTTCGGAAGAAACGGTTGAAGTACCTGATGCCAACACGGAAACCGATGCATCGGCGACAAGCCCCGCTGCAGAAGAACCCGTAGAGGCTCCGGCAGGGGCTGAAGAACCCGGCGGGGATGAGGGTGCTACAGGAGAGGCCGCAGCCGAGGAAGACCCCAGTGCCATTGTGGTAACCGGCCCGGTCGTGGTTTGTGAATTTGCAGAAAAGCTCTCGCTCAAGCCCAACCGCTTGATCGCCACCCTGATGGGCATGAACATTTTCGCGGATATCAATCAGGAAATTGATGCAGACGTGGCGGTTGAGGTCGGAACCAAACTCGGAATCCTCGTCCGCAAGGAAAAGAAGAAAAAGAAAAAACCGGTCCCCCAGCCACAACCGACCGGTACCAAGAAGAAAAAAGACCGATCGAAGAAGAAGGACACGAACGAGCCTTCGGGAGACGCAATTACCCGCCCACCGGTTGTAACGTTCATGGGTCATGTCGACCATGGCAAAACTTCGCTCCTGGACTCCATCCGCGAGGCGAACGTAGTCAAAGGTGAAGCCGGCGGGATTACCCAGCATATCGGGGCATACACGGTCGAGAAAAACGGCCACCTGATCACCTTTCTAGATACGCCCGGCCACGAAGCTTTTACAAAAATGCGCGCACGCGGGGCAAACCTGACGGACATCGCAATCATCGTCATCGCAGCCGATGAGGGCCTGATGCCCCAGACACACGAGGCCATCATGCACGCCAAGGCCTCTGAGGTCGCCGTAATCGCGGCCATTAATAAGATGGATCTTCCGGGTGCCAATCCGGACAAGGTCAAGCAGCAGCTTCAGGCCGAAGACCTCGCCCCGGAAGACTGGGGAGGTGAAACGATTTGCGTGGAAGTCAGCGCACAAACCGGTGATGGAATGGATACCCTGCTGGAAATGATTCTGCTCCAGGCGGAAATCATGGAATTGAAAGCCTCTCCCGCCATGCCGCCGGAAGGCTATGTCATTGAAGCCCAGCTCGAAAAAGGCCGCGGCCCTACCGCCAGTCTCCTCGTGACCAACGGCACTTTAAACGTGGGTGACGTCCTTGTATGCGGGGTTGCCCATGGCAAAATTAAATCGCTGATGGATGACAAGGGCAAGCCCGTGAAATCTGCCGGGCCCTCGCATGCTGTCCGCTGCATGGGCCTTTCGGACGTTCCGGAGGCCGGCGCGAGTTTTGCGTTCAGCGAGAGCGATAAGCAAGCCAAGATGATTGCCTCCGAGCGGGCAGAACAGCTGCGTCAGGACAGCCTGAGCGGGCCGGTCGAGGTTCCCAATGCGGACGAAATCGATGATGGGACCCCGAGAAAAATGAGCCTGGAGGACTTGTTGGCAGCGGCGGGTGCACTGGAGAAGGTCGAACTTCTCGTCGTCCTGAAGACCGACGTTCAAGGGAGCATGGAAGCCATCGTCCAATCGCTGGGCGGAATCAAAACCGACAAAATTTCAATAAAATACCTGCTGGCAGGCGTGGGCAGCATCACCGAAAACGATGTGCTGCTGGCCTCCGCATCCGGGGCCATCGTCCTCGGCTTCAATGTTCCCATCGAAAACGCTGCCAACAAGATGGCGAAAGCAGAAGACGTGGAGGTCCGTCTCTACGACATCATTTATGAACTGATTGAACAGGTTGAACGGGCAATGACCGGGATGCTTGAGCCGGAAACCCGGGAGCTTCTCGGGGGCCAGGCGGAGATTCGACAGATCTTCAAACTTACCAAGCAGGGCAATGTCGCCGGTTGCATGGTCATCAATGGACGCATCCGCTCACGGGCCCGGGCCCGGGTGCTGCGTAACGGCGATGTCATTTACAAGGGTACCGTTTCCACGCTCAAGCGATTCCAGGAGGATGCCGGTGAAGTCCGAGACGGCCAGGAATGCGGTATTCGACTCGAAAACTTTTCAGCCTTTGAAAAGGGCGATGTCGTCGAAACCTACGAAATTGAATCCGTCGCCGCAGTCCTGTAATTCTATCGGCGGCCACGCGGCCGGCTTGCGTCATGGCTTCCAACCGTCTAACCCGAGTCAATCAACTACTGCAGCGGGAAATCGCGGGCGGCATGTACAAGGTCATCAACGTCGAAGGCTTCGACATGTCCCTGGTCACGATAACACGTGTATTCACCAGCCCGGATCTGCGTCATGCCCGTGTCCTGGTGTCCATTCGCGGTAAGGATGAGGAGGTCCGGAAGCACCTCAATCTCCTGAAAAAATTCCGCGTCGATCTTCAGCAGGAAGTCTTCAGCAAGGTCACGCTCAAGTACAGTCCGCGTTTTCGGTTTGAGCTCGATCACTCGGTGTCTGAAGGGGATCGCATCCTGGCCATCCTGCAGAAACTGGACGCAGAGGAACCGCTACCGGGAAACGATGCCCAGGATGTGGCCGGGCAAAAGGGGGAGGAGGGAGCGGATGGGTAGACGTGGGGGTAGAAAAAACCGCGATTTAAACCCCGCCATCGACGGGATTCTGCTGGTAGACAAACCGATGGGCAAGACCTCGCACGACCTGGTTGATGTCATCCGCCGGCACTTTAAGCTCCAGAAAGTCGGACACGGCGGAACCCTCGATCCCATGGCAACCGGGCTCCTGGTGATGCTGCTCGGCAGGGGCACCAAGTGCTCCCAGCAGATCATGAATGGAAATAAAGTCTACGAAGGCCGCATACGCTTTGGGATCAGCACCGACTCACACGACAAGGATGGGCAAGTGGTTCAAGAACGAGACCCCGCTGGCATTTCCCGGGAGCACGTGGAGGCAGAGATGTTGCAGTGGGTCGGCGAAATAGAGCAGATTCCCCCCATGGTTTCGGCGATTAAAAAAAATGGCCAACCCTTATATAAACTCGCTCGCAAAGGCCAGACGGTTGAGCGTGAGCCGCGGCCGGTTACCGTCCACCGTTTTGATCTCCTGGATTTCAAGCATCCGGAAGCCCAAATCATCCTTGGCTGCAGCAAGGGCACCTATGTTCGAACCCTGGCTCATGATATCGGAAACGCTCTCGGTGTCGGCGCCCATTTATGCGAACTTCGTCGCACGCATTCCGGCTCATACAACGTGGATGAGGCCCTGGATATCGAGGCCTTGGAGCAACTGGATTACGAAGGGCTGCAGGCGCATGTTCTTCCGCTCCCACCACCACCAAGCGCCTGAACCCCATGCAAACCTACACCAGCCTGGACCCCTTTCCCGCCGAATCCCCGCCGGTCGTCCTGGCCATCGGGGCCTTCGATGGTATTCATCTCGGCCATCGCAAGGTGATCGGGACCACGCTTGAACGTGCCGCACAAACGGGTGGGCAAAGCTGGGTGCTGGCCTTTGACCCCAATCCAAAATGTTTTTTGCGCCCGGAACGCGCTCCGCTCCTCCTGGCGCTGCCCGAGCAGCGCGCCCGGCAGTTGGAGGGCCTCGGCATCGATGGCTTTCTGCTGTTGCCATTCAACAATACGATTGCACAACTTTCGCCCGAAGCGTTCATCGATCTGCTCCACGCAGCCATTCCGCTGGCCGGAATCGTGGTGGGCGAGAATTTCCGCTTCGGTCACAAGGCGGCGGGAAACATAACCCTGCTTCGACGACTCACTGCCGAGCGCGGGCTCTTCCTGGTCGTTCCGGAGCCGGCCCATTACCAGGAGGAACCCGTGTCCAGTACGCGAATCCGCCAGGCCATACGCGAGGCCCAAATTACGGATGCAACGGCTATGTTAACCCGCCCCTACCGAATCCGTGGCGAAGTGATCCCCGGCAAACAGATCGGGCGAAGCATGGGATTTCCCACCGCAAATGTGCACCTGCATAATGAGATCCTTCCGCCGCCCGGCAGCTACGCGGTGGAGGCCCTTATCAACAACCGTCGATATCCCGCCGCGGGTTATGTAAATCCCTGGGCGGAAGATCACATGGTCGAAGTCTACTTGATCGATGAGATCGAGGAGTTGTACGGAGAGACCATGGAGGTCGATTTCATCGCCCACGTACGAAATGACCAGCAATTTAATGAGGTAGAGGAATTGAAGCAGCAGATCGAGCAGGATGTCGAGACCGTCCGAAGGATCCTGGAACAAAAACCGTAGCGGACCGCTTTTCGCCGAGCTTCATCGTTCAAAGCTCCCCTGGCCTATCGCCGCCTCGTTTTGGGGTGCCTGCAAGCCGTTTTCGGTATCCGGTGAAAAAGGCCCCTTGTCTTTACCGGCTTACTTGTTGACCAGGAAGCCCTTCCAGAACAACCGCCCCGTGTAATCCTGGCCCTCGACAAATTCATCGCTTTCTGGGTCTTCCGGGATATCCGAGACCTTGCGGTATTGCGCACGGCCATCGAGAAACAACAGGTTGATCCCTTTTGGCTTGTGTTCAAAGGTGTTCTCGTTGCCTCCTGAAATCGAGGCCGGCCTCATTTCAAAAAGGAATTTTTTCCCTTTAAATTCCGCATCCGCGAACAACACGGTTTTCGTCGTGATTTCAAACAGGTTCACGGGGAAGCTCTGCTCTGGATAGGCCTCGTCAGGCTTGAAGCCACCCCACTTAGCGACCTTGTCCGGATCGTAGGGGAAGAGGAAAATGTTTTTCCCGTAGGTGATATGTCCGTCAGGTTTAATCTCATTCTTGTGTAACCTGTACTTGGTTGAGCAGGTCATGATCTTGGCCTTGGATATCTGCTGGTTGGTTACATACGTTTGACTGCCATTGCGCTGGGGTTTTAAGCCCATGTATGGCGCCAACGCATTGGCCCAGATGGTCCGTCTTAAGCCTGAATTATTGTTCGGTCCGAAGGTCCCGTCGCCCAGGGGGATGGCTTTTTTTGTCCGGGGCAAAAAGTCGTCGTTGTCCTGGCCATAGGCCTGAACCGCCTTACCCAGTTGTGCGAGGTTGTTCATACAACTGGTCTTTCTCGCGGTTTCGAACATGCCACTGAAGGAACCCAGCATAAGCACCGCAAGTATGCTGATAATGGCGATAACCACCAATAATTCAATCAGGGTAAATCCGGATTTTCTGTTCATCATAAGGCCCTCAGGGTTTCCGTTAAAATATACACCAGTCGGGGCAGAACCATAAGGAAAATCGAGGAATGAGAGAAATATTCCTGGATTATTGACCCTCCCGCTACGGCCTGAACACAGGTAAAAGGCCTTGGATCCCACCGGTTTCAGCTCCTGGACTAAAGGCGTACCCCGGAAGGCCCGGGATCGATCAGCTCGGGCGGTGCGGTTCAAAGACCGTCGGCTTGGCCTGAATCGCTTTTTGCGCCGTCCTGGTCGCCTGTTTATACAAGGCCTCCTGGCTTCGTAAAGGTTTTTGCTTGTCCTTCATCCGGACCTGCCGGTAGCTCCCATCGCTCAATAGCTCCCTGGCTTTGACCGTATCCTTGAAGCAGGTCTCCAGGACCTGGATGAGCCGGTTGCGTGAGGGCGCATCTTCAATGGGAATCATCAACTCGACCCGCTTGTCCAGATTGCGGGGCATAAGGTCCGCACTGCTGATAAAGACCTTGGGATCCTTGTTTTGGTGAAAGTAAAAAATACGGCTGTGCTCGAGAAAACGATCCACGATGCTGATCACGCGGATATTGTCACTCATGCCTTTCACTCCCGGACGCAGGCAGCAGATGCCGCGCACGTTCAGCAGAATCTTCACGCCTGCATTCGAGGCCTTGTAGAGGGCGGTGATCAGCCCGGGGTCGGCCAGGGCATTGACCTTGGCCATGATCATG
The DNA here is from genome assembly GCA_029936175.1 of Kiritimatiellia bacterium. Lineage (GTDB taxonomy): Bacteria > Verrucomicrobiota > Kiritimatiellia > SS1-B-03-39 > UBA6053 > JAPYUI01. The sequence goes on along the minus strand of JAPYUI010000001.1, from coordinate 14,932 downwards.
GCTTCCTGCCCTTGTTTGTGTCGTTCTATTTCGCCGTGGATCAATTCCAGCAGCTTATCACGCAGGGTGAGCGGTGCCGCATCGATTTTGCGGAAGCTGTGCGGCTGGGAGTAGCCGGTAATGGTGTTAAAGAAGGCCGAGGCATCCGCACCCAAATCTTCACGGCTGGTCAGGTAGCTGACGTCGGTGTAGAGATGGGCGGTGACCTCGTTGTAGTTTCCCGTCCCGAAATGCATGTACCGTCGAAGACCCTGGGCTTCACGACGGATAACGATGCACATCTTCGCATGGGTCTTGTAGCCTTTAACCCCATAAATCACCTGGACACCGGAACGCTCAAGCGCCCGCGCCCAGTCGATGTTTCTGCGTTCATCAAACCGGGCCTTGAGTTCCAGGATGGCGGTAACATATTTGCCCTGTTCGGCCGCCTGTATGAGCGACTTTATAATCAAGCTATTCCGACTGGTCCGATACAGGATCTGCTTGATCGCGACCACATCCGGATCCCGAGCCGCTTCGTCAACCAGGCGAACGACGGGGTCAAAAGAGTCAAAGGGATGCACCAGCAGCACGTCCTTGTGAGTCAGGGTGTCAAAAACACTTCGATCCGGATCCATGGCGGGAACCGGCTGCGGGGGCCAGGACGGATTCTTCAGTTCTTCGTACCCGCTCACGCCACCCTTGTTCATGAACGCAGCCAGGTCCAGGGGCCCGCGGATCAGGTAGACCGCGCGGTCCTTGATCGAGAGGGCCCGCTTGAAATAGGTCTGCAGCACTTTCGTCGCGCTTTCCTCTATTTCGAGACGCACACACGCACTGTCATTGCGCGCATCGAGTACAGCCTCCATCGCCTCCATCAGGTCGCTGGCCCTGTCGTCAGCGGCCATGTCAGCATTCTGGGTGAGCCGGAAGGCACAACTTTCCAGGATGCTCTCACCGGGAAAACAGTCATCCAGGAACATCCGGATCACGTCTTCAAGCAGGATGAAGGCGTAATCGTCTCCACCCGGCAAGGTGACAAAGCGATCCATATGGGGCCCTATTTGGATCAACGCAACGCGCGGTTTCCGGGAAGCGCCCGGTGGATTTTTCAGGCGGACACAGAGGTGCAAGGCGCGGGTTAACAATGAAGGGAAGGGGCCATCCGGATCCACCGCCTGCGGGGTGATGATTGGAAAAATCTCCTCGCGAAAATAGCGGCGGAGGTGCTCGGTATGCGCCGCACTCAACCCGCCAGGGCGCAGGTGCCGGATACCGGACTTGGCCAGGCAATCCTCCAGCTGTTCCGTATAGCAGGCGTCCTGGAGCTCGACCAGGTGATGGACCCGCTCGCTGATGGATGCCAACTGCTCGTGAATGCTCAAGCCGGACGGGTCGACCTTGCGGATACCCTGCGTTTCAAGCATCGTGAGCCCGCCGACCCGAACCATGAAAAATTCATCAAGATTGTTGCTGGTGATGGCGAGAAACCTCAGGCGTTCCAGCAGGGGGCACGATTCGTCGTGCGCTTCTTCCAGCACGCGTTGGTTAAAGGCCAACCAGCTGAGATCGCGATTAAAATATTTTTTTTTCGACATGGGCTATCTCCGGTTCAGGAGGAACCTGTTCGTTTGCAAAATTCGGCCGAGTACCCGTAAACCTCCTGGAATACGTTTCCTTTTTCAGCCCGGGCCAGGCGGATCGCCGAGGTGTCGATGACCACGACCTGCCTCACGCCCGTTTTGTCCAGGGCTCGCTGACCTTTCTTTTTCTTCCCGGACAACATGGAGGCCTAGGTGTCTTCCTGCTCACAACATTTCCGCGCCCAGGCCGCCGCACCTAGAACCGCGGCGTTGTCGCCAAGCGCGGCTGCTTTAATCTTGTAGGTGTTACGGTAGGTGGGCATGACAAATTGGTTTGTACTCTTCTTGACCTCGGCGAGATACAGCTCGGGCATGGCTTCCACCAGGCCGCCGCCAAGGATAACAATATCCGGCGACATCACGTTGATGACATTCGCAACGGCCAATCCCAGCCAGCGGGCCGCCTTGCGAATAATGTGCTCTACCTCCGTATCCCCGTTTTCCACCGAAGCGGCCAAAGCCCCGCTTCGGATTTCCGACAGATCGGTGCCAAAATTGTTCATCAGGAAGGGGGCCCGACCGCGATAGGCTGCCACCGTGGCCGCTGAGCAGATCGCCAGGCGACTGGCGAGGGCCTCAAGGGAACCGCCACCAGCGGGCCCTCCCTGCAGCATCTGCACGTGTCCAACTTCCATGCAGGAAAGCTGGTTGCCGCGGAATATTTTTCCTTCATACACGCAGCCACCGCCGATTCCGGTTCCGGGAAACACCCCGATTACACACCGCGCTTTTTTTGCCGCCCCAAATTTATATTCCCCGTACACCCCTACATCGACATCATTGGCCACCGCCACCGGGCAGGCGAATTTTTTTTCCAGGTCCTTTTGAACCTCCACGTTTTTCCAGCCCAGGTTGGGTGCATTCACCAAGATGCCCTTATCCAGATCGACCGGGCCCGGAACCCCGATACCAATACTCTCAAGGCACCTCGGATTCACATCTGCATTCTTCAAGGCCGTTTCGATGGAATCAATCACGCGTTCCATGCCGCCTTTCTGTCCCAGGTCCCCCTTGGTCTTCCGGCGATCCAGACCCTTGTTCTGGTAGGAACCATCGTAGACATGGGCCAGCATCTTGGTTCCGCCGAGATCGAAACCAACCCAGTATTTTTTATTCGATTTCTTTTTACCGGCCATGTGTTTATTCCTGAAAAAGCGTGTGTTTAAAGGGGCAGCCGTCACCCGGCAGCAAGGTCTTCACCCCCAGAATACCATACTGGCAAAACTTACCATGGAACCGGTATCCGCTTGAAAATTCTGGCCGTAATCCAACAGGCGTCCGCAACGAGCCTGGTTCATCGACATCCAGGAAAGAACCGCCATCGGGGCATCGACGTTGCGACGGTTCATATCCTCCCGGACGAGATTAAGAAAGCCGGCGGCATCCATGGCGGCCACCGGTTCGAGCAGGGCCCGGTCGAGGGCTTCAATACGCTGCAGGGCTTCATCGTCGATGGGCTGCTCGTCCCCAAATTTCGGACCCATGTGGGCCAGATCCACACTCAACACATACACCGCCTTGCGCCCCAGGCCCTCGATCGCGGCTTCGAGAGAGGCGAGAAGCGATTGGGTATCGGGGTGCGCCCCCGGTGAGGTATTCGACTCCATAAAGGGTTCTATCGGGCCGCAGAGGACCGGAAGGATTTTGAACGGACGGTCGAAGGCATGCTGGAGGAACAGCACCGGAAATTCGATTGAATGCTCCGTCCGGTGGCTCCAGTCGGCCCGGGTGAGAGGACCCGCCCCTGCTTCCCAGGCCCCAATCAGCTCGCGGTCGGTTTCCACCCTGCCCAGCGGGGTGGAGAAATCCTTCGCGCACACGTTATACGGAACCCCTTCACCATAATGATCCACCCCGAAAATGACAAACAGGTCCGCATCGCTGTGACGTTTCAACAATTCAAAGGCCGGGGCGTAGCAGGCGCCACCGGAACGCAGATCGATATGCGGGGCCAAAATCGCCCGTATCGGACCGGGCGGCTGTTCCAGGTCCTGTTTTGCCTCTGCATAAAAACCATCGAGGACGGCCTTCAAGGCCTCAGGTTCTGCAGGATAGGACTGGCCCGCATGCGCGGCCTCGCGAACCGGAGCGATCGCCCAGGCATCACACAGGGCCTGGTAGTGTTCGCGAAAGCGGGGACTGTGGAGAAAGTAGTTGTCGTCGAGCTGCGCGATCAGGTCATCGAGCACGCCTTCCGGAAGCTCCATGCCGGAGTCCGCGATGACGGTTGCTTCGATTTCGGCCCGGGTATGCTCCCCGTCGAAGAGATTCACCAGGTACACGTTGTCCATGGACAGCAGGATGGGTGAGTTCGCAATCTCAAAGGGGTCGCGGATGACGATCATCTGCTGTCCCTCATGCTCGATCGACATCGGCTCGACGTATCGCAAGCGCGGTCGTTCCAGGGTGAACTCCTTGTCAGCCATATAAGCGCTAATAAACATTGACCCACATTCTACATACAAGATAAAGCACCCGAAATCTTAAACCGGAACCACTCAACATGATTACCATCGTCTCAGGATTGCCCCGCTCCGGCACCGCGCTCGCCATGCAAATGCTCGAAGCCGGGGGCCTGCCCCTCGTCACCGACGATCACGCCCGGGCGGATGACGACAATCCCCTGGGGTACTTCGACTTCGAGCCCACCAAGCGCACCCATGATGATTCCTCCTGGCTGCCTATCGCCGAAGGCAAGGCGGTGAAGGTCATGGCTGACAACTTGCCCTTCCTTCCCGCCGAAGGCTACGAATACAAACTGATCTTTATCGAGCGGGATATTCGCGAAGTTGTTGCGAGCTTTTACGGGGTGCTGATGCGTAAAGGAAAGAAGGACACCAAGGTGTCGGAAGAAAAATTGATGAACGATTTCACCACCATTCTCGGCGAGGCCGGAAAGTGGATCGCGGAACAACACATCACCGCCCTGTATCTCAAGTACCACGACGTCATCGAAAACAAGATCCGTGAAGCCGATCGGATCAATAGCTTCCTCGGCGGGGAGCTGGATACGACCGCCATGTCCGAAGCCGTGCACAGCAAGCTGTATCGCCAGCGTTCCTGGTAAAGAGGTAGACAACCGGAAACAATTCCTTCCGCTTCTCGCTTTACAATGCCTCCGATCACGGGAAAACTTCGTGGCATCTTCCGACCATCGGAATATACATGTAACCCAGGGAACGACGCACCATGACTAACCCGAATCCGGCTGCAACCACCAGTATGGCCTGGTTGTTCTTCGCCCTGCTTGTTGTCCTCAACTGGGGCCTCTATGGGATTTTCCTCCACAAGGGCCAGATGGCCATGCACACGGCGGGAGGACCCCCTCCGGGCGATGTCCGTTACAAGGCCTTCTTCTTTGTCGGTATTGCCTACCTGGTCATCGCGGTGGTCGGTTCGGCCATCATGATCAAGTTGGCCGGTGGGAGTTTTACCTTTTCAACCAGGGGCATGTCCTGGTCCCTGATCGCCGGCGGCGTAGGCGCGATCGGCGCCTTTTGTGTCCTGCTCGCTTTCGGGGCTGCGCCCAAGCCGACCTACGTCTATGTGCCGGTGGTCATGTCGATCATCTTCGCCGGTGCGCCGATCGTGAATGCGACGGTCAGTATGGCCATGCACCCGCCGCAAGGCGGATGGGCCAGCATTCCCTGGCAGTTTTTTGTCGGTAT
>JAPYUI010000001.1:5843-9542 GCA_029936175.1 Kiritimatiellia bacterium | reverse complement strand
CACCCGGACGGCACCTCAAATGGACTTCCAACAGGCCTGGGAAAAGACCCCTTCCTTTGCCGGGGGCTACGTGAAGGTCGTCCGCGAGAAAAGCGGTCTCCTGGTCTACGCCCACTTGGAGGATGCGGAAATCTATAACAGCAACACGACCTTCAATGCCCCTTTCTTCATGGAAGGTGATGTGTTTGAGATGTTTATCCGGCCGGAGGGCCAGGAAGCCTATTTCGAATTGCATATCGGCCCACAGAATCAACAGATGCAATTGAAGATCGAAAGCAGTAAAACGTTCTACGAAAAGCGAAAGACCTCTCCGCCGGTCGAAGAGCTGATCGGACCCTATCGAATCGAGCAGTCCCGTTTCCAGAGCCGGACCCGGGTGAAGGATGGCACCTGGGAAGTCGCCGCGCGCCTTCCCTATCGCTTCTTGAGCTCCGGCGTGGACGTGGATGCGAAGACCCTGCTGCACGTGAATTTCAGCCGCTATGACTACACGAAAGGGACCAAGGAACCCGTGTACTCCGCCACGGCCAGCCTGAGCAAACTCGACTTTCATCATCAGCCCGACTGGGACCGCTTGATCCCGTAGGGGTCGGGAACGAGTCCGGGAGGCAGCCGCACCCAAACCGGGTTCTTCAAGGTTTGTCGGGTGGGTTCATATTTCGGCAAAAGACTTTAAAAGCAGTGGTTTTTGCGTGGCCGAGGCATGATCCTTCGCCGAATCCTCTTGGATTTTAGATTGTCGAGCACAGCCAAAGATCATTAGACAATAGATCCTAGACACTCCCCAAACCGGTAGATCCATGAAAATCAAGAAAGCCATTATTACCGCGGCCAGCCGCACCCAGCGACACATCCCCCTTCAAACGGTCATCGACCGGGACGGTCACCCGCGCAGCGTACTCTCCCTGCTGCTCGATGAAATTGCCGGCACGGGCATCAAGGAAACGGCCTTGGTCGTTTCACCAGGTGACGAGGATCTCTACCGGGAAGCCGCTCCCGGGCACCAGGAGGGCCTCCGCTTTTATGTCCAGGAAGAGGCTCGTGGCTATGGACATGCCGTGCATTGTGCCCGGGACTTCACCGGGGACGACCCCTTTCTGCTCATGGTGAGCGATCACCTCTATGTCTCCGACGATCCGGAAGCCAGTTGCGCCGCCCAATTGATCAGCGCCGCAGAACGGCATGCCTCGTCGATATCGGCCGTTCAGGCGACACACGAAAGCAAGCTTCCCTATTTCGGTGCGATCGCCGGCAGGCAATACAAGACCTTTGACCATCTTTACGGAATCACCCGGGTGGCGGAAAAGCCAACCCCGACTTTTGCCGAGCAGGAACTCGTGGTCCCCGGTATGCGGCAGGCGCATTACCTGTGCTTCTTCGGCATGCACGTCCTGAGCCCGGATATCATGACCATTCTCGACAACCAATTGGCGAACCTGGCGGCGGACCAGAACCTCAACCTCTCGCCCGCCCTGAACGAGCTGGCCCATTGCAGCCAATATCTCGCCCTGGAAGTCCAGGGTCGACGCTATGATCTCGAGGAGCGCTACGGGCTGCTCTACGGCCACCTGGCGGTTGCCCTGAAGAGCCCTTACCGCGACGAGGTCTTGAGCGGATTGGTCGATCTGCTCGCCCGGAGTGCAAATCGCTGATGGTTTCGACGCTGATCGATATCATTACCTCGAAAAATATCGAGGATCGCGACCGTTCACTCGAATCCGTCTGTGCCGGGCTCGACCGGGCCGCGCTGGAGCAGGAAGGGATCGCGCTGGATGCTTTTTGGCGGACCAGTGAAAATTTATATGAGCGTGTGCGCGCGCTTTTTTTCCTCTATGCCATTCACCGCTTCCACCTGCCCCCCCTGTTGGATGAGGCCCCGGGCCTGATCCCGTTCAGTGGCTATGAAGACCTCCTGAATCGTCGATTTGTCGAAGCCATTGATGGTTTTCTCGATGCTCGCACGACCCATGGCCTCTCCGATAACCTCAGCTCAGCCCTCGCACGGGCCTACTACCAGTTCGCCCTGCAAAACCTGGCGGACCAGGTCCATCGCAGCGTCCAGTCGGTGCGCGGGAACCAGTGGATGTTCCGCATGGGTCACCCGGATGACCACGCTCTCAAGGTTGACCCGCGGCTCATCGATCCCGGCGGTGTCCATCCGGTACTCGCGGAGCAAACCGCCGTCCGCATGGATCTCTCCCATTCCTGCTGGAGTGATATATTCTTTCTCGGCATGGACTTTCCCGAGGGCGCCCGAGTACTCAACGTGTCCATCGACCTGGCAGTGAAGGGACGGGACGCGAAGCCCCAGCCGCCCGTGGAAGCCTTTTTCCGGGTCATTGAAGAGCCGGTCATCCGCCTTGCCAGCGTGGACCTGGGGGTCATGGCAGAGATCCACTCGCTGAACGACCTGTTTAACTTCGCCCAGGACTACCTCGGCCTCTTGAAGTCCGCCGTGATCGCTTCCGGCATAATCCCCATGGGCGTCGAAGGTTCCGGCCATTCCCTGGAGCGCCTGCTCGAACGCGTATTCGGACCCGGACGGGGCTTTGAACTGGTGAGCAACGTACGCAATATCCCCAAGGGTTCCCGGCTCGCCGTGTCGACAAATCTCCTCGCCGCCCTGACCGCGACCTGCATGCGGGCGACACGCCAGACCGCTGAGCTGACCGGTCCCCTCGTGGAAGCCGACCGAAGAATCGTCGCGGCCCGGGCTATCCTTGGCGAATGGATGGGCGGTTCCGGCGGCGGGTGGCAGGACTCCGGTGGCATCTGGCCGGGCATCAAGGTCATTGCCGGTTGTGCCGCCGAGGAAGGCGATCCCGAATACGGTATCAGCCGCGGGCGCCTCCTGCCCGGACATACGCTCATCGGGACCGATGAAGTCAGCCAGGAGACGCGGGACAAGTTGCAGAACAGCCTCGTGCTCGTGCACGGCGGCATGGCACAGAACGTGGGCCCTATCCTGGAGATGGTTACGGAGAAATACCTCCTGCGCAGCGAGAAGGAATGGGACGCGCGTCAGGCATCGATCCGACTCTTCGACGAGATCCTCAAGACCCTGAAGAAGGGGGATATCCGCAAACTGGGTGAACTGACCACCGAGCACTTTTTCGGTCCGATCAAAACGATTATCCCCTGGGCAAGTACCTATTACACCGAGCGCCTGATCGAGCATATGCGTGCGGAATTCAGCGATCGTTTCTGGGGCTTCTGGATGCTGGGCGGCATGTCCGGTGGCGGCATGGGATTCATCTTCGATCCCGCGATCAAGGAAGAGGCGCAGACCCGGCTCCTGGAGGTCATGCTCGAGGAGAAACACACGCTGGAGTATGCCTTGCCCTTTGCCATGGACCCGGTGGTCTACGATTTTGAAATCAATGAGAGCGGCAGCACCGCCCACTTGCGAAAAGGGGAACAAACCCTGATGCCGGCGAATTATTATCCGCTGGTCCTGCCCGGTCTAATCCGAACCGATCCGCGGGAATTGCATCCCTCGCGGCATGCCGAGATGTCACGGTTTCGCAAAGCCTGTGAAATCGATCCCGCTTTCGAAGCAATCCCGGGTGCGGTCTTCGATTATCTCCTGCCCTCCCTGGAGTCCGAGACGGATACCGGTGAAGGACTGGATGGCCTGCTCAACCGTTTTGGCTTCGACCCGGTACAACACGAATCCATACGCAAGGATCTCAAGTCGGG
>JAPYUI010000001.1:0-5743 GCA_029936175.1 Kiritimatiellia bacterium | reverse complement strand
ATGCCCCAGCAGATCCTCGACGAACGCCAGCAAAAGGCGAAAGAGAATCTCCAGCACGCGCTGATGAGCTGGGCGGAGAACCAGGGGGAGGTGAGCGACTACCGGGACAATGTACCCCAGCAATGTCTGCACCCCGTGGGCCATTGGTACGAGATTCCCAACATGCTCCTGAACGGCACCTTGGTCGATGTGCTCCGTCAGAGCCCTAACTTAAAGGTGTTGATGGTGCATAACATCGACACGCTGGGGGCCCACCTGGATCCTGCCCTCCTCGGCATGCATCTCAACAGCGGCGCGGGCCTGAGCTTTGAAGTCATCTCCCGGCGTATCGACGATCGGGGGGGAGGCCTGGCCAGCGTAGACGACCGCATGCGCCTGGTCGAGGGCCTGGCCATGCCAAACGAGGAAGACGAGTTCGGCCTGTCGTACTACAATTCCCTGACCACCTGGATCGACGTCGACGCCCTTCTCGGCTTCTTCGGCCTGGAACGGGATCAACTCGACGACCATGAACGGGTGGTCGACGCGGTCCGCAAAGCCGCACGCAGCCTGCCAACCTACATCACGATCAAGGACGTCAAGAAACGCTGGGGCCACGGCCAGGAAGACATCTACCCGGTGACCCAGTTCGAAAAACTATGGGGCGACATGACGGCGGTCGGCAGCATGGAAAGCCGCTTCATCGCGGTTTCCCGTCTCCGTGGCCAACAATTGAAAGAGCAATCTCAACTGGATGGATGGCTACGCGACGGCTCGGCCGCCTATATCGAGACCCTTTGCGATTTCGTAGACAGCGGGTGCGATTCCAACCCGGCAAATGACGGATGAACCCCTCGGTACGGGAGGCGGACATCCGCGGCGGTTCCGCGCGAAAAAACACGCCCTCAGTCCTCCTCCTGCCGGACCTGCCCCCGCAATTTCTTCTTTGTACCCTGGTGACTCTTATCCGCCAGCATACGTGCCTTTGACCGCCGGGAGCGGCGGCGTTTCTGGCGGCGAATCTTTTCCGCTTCCTTCTGTCGCTTGGATTTCTCCCCCAGCTGCTTTTCTTCCAGCTGGTCGCAGAGCTCGCGCCGGGCGTGAAAACGATTCATCACCTGCGAGCGATCCTGCTGGCACTTTATTTCGATACCGGAGGGAACATGCTGCAGGTAAACACAGGAGGCCGTGTTGTTAATTTTCTGGCCGCCTTTTCCCGAACCGCGAATAAACCGCTCCTCCAGGTCCTTATCGTTGATTCCGAGGGCCTCCATCCGCCGTTCTAACTGTTTGATTTTTTCCTGGGAGAGGGACATGTTTCCACCCTAAACCGGAAAGCTGAAATTGGCAAGAAAGCGCGAGCGGCACACCGGATCTGCCCAAATAATATTATGGAAAATGAACTGATCTTGGCCGCAGCCGCCGGGGATATCGAGTCCATCCGCGAGCTTGGACCGAATGCCGGGCAGGCGGAGCTGAACCGCGCCCTGGCCCGGGCGGCGGCGATGAATCATTTCGTGGCCGCCGACACGCTGATCGAGTTCGGCGGCGACCCGGCCGGTACCTATTCCGAAACCTACGGCCCGGTGTTGTTCGTGGCCTGCGAGTTTAATAATCCGGAGGGAATCGCGTTTTTACTGAAAGCCGGGGCGGATGCGACGGTTAAAGCCGGGGGGCTGAGTGCCCTGGATCATCTATTCCGCTCGCCCATCCGCTCGGAGCTCAAGTACCAGTGCATCAGCCTCCTGGTGAAGGCCGGGACCCCACTCGAGGATACCGCCATCACCGCGATCCACCGCAGCAACCTGAAGCTGCTGCGGAATCACCTGGATGCCAATCCGGATTTGAAACAAGAGACTTTTCCCGAGCTCAATTACGGCCATTTTCCCCTGAATGGGGCGGGGTTGATTCACCTGGCGATCGATTGCATGGAAACCGATATCATCCTGGACTTGATCCACCAGGGGGTGGATTTGGACATGCCGGCTGCCCTGAATGCCGAGGGATTGCCCGTTTGGCCGACCTCCCTGAAGAGCCTGGGAGGACAAAGCCCCTTGTATCATGCATTCGGCCGTCATTATCCCATGCTGGAACTCTTGTTGGAACGCGGGGCGGATGTGACGGTCACCGCCCCCTTTCTGCGGGGCGATGAGGAGCTTGAATTGAGTCCCCTGGACTTTTTTCTCGCGATCGACGCGGTCGAGGGAAATATGGAAAAGGAAATCACCCTGGTCCTGGAGCACCAGAACGAGCGGAACGCCTGAAAACGCAAATACGCGGGCCGTCTCGATGAAACGACTTTCTCAACCGGCCTCGCGGGATTTTTTTTGCTGCCATTTTTCCGCAAGGCGGTATAACCCCGCCCATGAGCACGAACGTAAGCATCCAGGACCTGGGGCAACACGACGGGCAGGATGTCACCCTGCGCGGCTGGCTGGACGGAAAACGCTCCAGCGGTAAACTGGTATTCCTTCTCGTTCGCGACGGCACCGGCATCTGCCAGTGTACGGTCGAAGCGCAGCACGAAGAAGCCTTTTCCAAGGCCGACCAAATCGGACACGAATCCTCGCTGAGCGTAACCGGAACCGTTCAGGCGGACGAGCGTTCACCCGGTGGCTTCGAGCTTTCCGTACACGCGATCACCCTTATCCAGCACGTGGAAGAGTTCCCCATCGCGCGAAAGCAGCACGGCATTGATTTCCTGATGAACCATCGGCATCTCTGGCTTCGTTCGCATCGGCAAACCGCGATTCTCCGGGTGCGTCATACTATCATACGTGCTGCCCGCGATTTTTTCGATTCCGACGGCTACACCCTCATCGACACGCCTATTTTTCAACCGGGAGCGGCCGAGGGCGCGGGCACTTTGTTCGAAGTCGATTATTTCGATGACGACAAAGCCTACCTGGCCCAGACCGGTCAACTTTATCTGGAAACAGCGGCGATGGCCCTGGGCAAGGTGTATTGTTTTGGACCGACGTTCCGAGCCGAGAAAAGCAAAACACGACGCCACCTGACCGAATTCTGGATGATCGAGCCCGAAGTCGCTTTTTACGAACTACCCGACCTGGAACGACTTTCCGAGAACTTCATTAGCCACCTGGTCAAAATGGTCCTGAAAAACAACCGCGCTGACCTCCAACTGCTGGATCGCGACATACCCGCCCTGGAAAAAGTCGAGGTTCCCTTTCCCCGAATGACCTATAGTGAAGCGGCTGAATTCCTTCGCAGTGACGAGCTTCACGTGAAGCTCGGAAAGGAAATGGCGGCCGACCAGGAAGAACTGAAGACCTGGGGCCAGAAACTCAAGCAACTCGAAGCACAACAGGAACAGGTTACCAAGGCCTGGAAAAAAGAAAAAATCGGTCAGGAAATTCTCACACTTAAAGAGCAGATTAGGGAACGGGAAACCGACCTGCAGAACCGGCCGGGTCACCAGGAAGACGCCCGCAGCTTTGAATGGGGCAAGGACTTTGGCGGTGACGAGGAGACCATTCTCTCCAATCAATTTGACCGGCCCTTGATCGTGACCGAGTATCCTGCGGACATAAAGGCCTTTTATATGAAACGCTCGCCGGACAATAATCAGGTGGTCCTCAATCTGGATGTACTGGCGCCCGAAGGGTATGGCGAGATTATTGGCGGAAGCCAGCGGGAAGACGAACTGGACCGGGTCCTTGAACGAATGGCAACCGAAGGTATGGAAACCGAACCCTATGAATGGTATTTAGATCTACGTCGCTTTGGTACGGTACCCCATGGCGGCTTTGGACTGGGTTTAGAGCGCACCGTGTCCTGGATTTGTGGCCTGAAGCACATTCGGGAGGCAATCCCCTTTCCACGGTTGATGGGGCGCTTATATCCCTAACCTTATTCCCTCATACTACCCCGAGCTATCCAGTTCGACGTGACGGGGGAAAGACGAAGCAATGGTGCCCTTAATATAATGAGAGGCGATAGATTATGAGTGAAGAAGTGAATGACATGCAGATCGACAAGGCGAATCTTTTCCGTGAAGAGAATTACACGGATCTCAAGGTTGGGGCCCTCAAGGTGTTGATACCGGTTAAAGCTGATGGCTCACCGGATCCCGATCGCGAGGCCCAGTATATGGGTACGACCAACGTGATGACGCAAATGGGTGCCGTACCCATCGATGCACCTATTGCGGCGGATAACCTGGAAAAGGCCATTGAACTTTTTCCCGAAGCCGTGAACGAAGCCGTCGAGGCGATGGTCCAGCGAGCCCGGGAGATGCAGCGTGAAGAAGCAAACAAAATCGTGATGCCCGGAATGGGTGGACCACCCGATATTTCCTTGCGCTAAATCCTTTGTATCCGAGGCGGGTTACGAGTGGTCAAGCGATAAGGCCTTTATCACGAAGTCTCGGAAAACAACGTGGTAACCGGGGCTTTGGCGCAGGCTTTCCTCTCCGTGTTCGCCCTCAAGCTGGAACCAACCTTTGGGTTCCGCCGCCGCGGCAAACAGGGTTTCGCCCATATCGAAGGGTATCGTCTCATCAATAGGGCTGTGGGCAAATAGCTTCGGCACGGTGATTCGCGACACCTTGCTGATACAATCAAAGCGGTGACCACATAGAAGATCCGGAAGCAACCAGGGGTAATAGCGGCGTCCCATCTGGACGATGCTGGTATAGGTACTTTCCAGGACCAGTCCCTTCACGGGCCGGTTGATGACTAACTCACAGGCAACACCACCTCCCAGGGATTGGCCCAGCACGATAATCGGAGGGACGGTCTCATCCGGATGCTTTGAGCGAATAAAATCGTACGCGGCAAAAGTATCCAAGTAGCAACCCCTGGCTGACGGCCGACCCGGACTGATCCCAAAACCCCGGTAGTCAAACATCAACAAATTCACCGGGATGAGCTGAAGGTCTTTCGGAAGCCACAGGCGATCGGAGATGTTTTCGGCGTTACCGTGGCAATGCAGAATAGTCCCTATCGCTTCCGGATTCGGAAACCACCAGCCATGCAGCTGCAGCCCGTCCGACGTGGTGAAGCTTACCTCCTCAAACACCAGTCCTTCTTTTTCAGGCGTTGTGGTATGCGTACGAGTGGGTTTAAAAATCAATCGATGTTCGATATGCTTGTAACCCGCAGCCACAATAAGCAGCACGAGCATTACCCATACGTATATCATAAGCTCCAGCCCAGCTTGCGGGGTGCAAGGAATTCAAACCCTTTCGCCCTGACGAAAAAAACACCCTCCATCCGCACTCCGCCAATGCCCCCAAAACAGATACCCGGTTCAATCGTAATCATCTTCCCCGCCTTCAGGGCGATCTTCTTACTGACCGATGGTTTTACATGTATTTCCAAGCCCACTCCATGTCCGGACGAATCACAAAAACCTTGCGGAGTTCCGCGAATATATCCGCTTTTATACCTCGTGTATTTTAACACACCCTGGACAGATTGATGGAAGCTATTCGCCGTAATTCGCGTACGAACTATTGCCTGTGCGCCTTCTTGCCGTTCAGGTGCCGTGGTCCCAAACTAAGCTCATGTCTAACGACGGCCCGTCTGTCACCCGCAACCATCGTAGGCAAGGGCTCCCTGCATTTTTTCTCCATCATCGCTTGTTCAATCCCGGGGTACGCGCCTTCATACGTGAACGTTTTATTTCCAAGATCATGGTCTCTTCAGCATTCGTTTTCGACGTCCGAAAAATTTGCGTGGCGGTTTCCATTCCTAACACCGCAGTGAACCTGGCGCTGGTTGAGCAAGGCTCTTTCCGATTT
>JAPYUI010000253.1:3524-4794 GCA_029936175.1 Kiritimatiellia bacterium | reverse complement strand
ATGGAGCGGGTGGGGGGAATCGAACCCCCCTAGCCAGCTTGGAAGGCTGGAGCTTTACCACTAAGCTACACCCGCATCGGGAGGAATCATGTACGTATAGCCTATCCGCGGGCAGGTCAAGTCGGGGAAAGTGCCTTTATGCGGGGGGAATAGCTGATTTTTCACGCCCCATGAGTAACCTTCGGCTTGCATCTGCCATACAATATGTATGATTGATCCGGGACAGGTGAAGCTGTCCCGTAACCTGGATGCTAGAGAAAGGCCCTTTGTCATGAAAAACACCATTATCACCGTGCTTGGTTTTGCCGTAGTCGGTCTCGGAGCCTATGTTGTCGGCTTGAAGACCGCCGCGAAGCAGGCACCTGCTCCCGCTCCGGCCTCCCTCGCAGCTCTGGATGAGCCGCTGCCACCTCCCGAGTCGGTGAAGCCGCCTTCAGTCATGCGCTCGTCCGAGGTTGTATTCCCGGACCCGGATGACTTCGTGGCGAACGACGCCGCGGTGGAGCAGCTGGGAAAGGCGAACGACCTGATCGTGGCCCTGCATGAGCAGAACCAGTCCCTGGAGGCCGATTCCCAGCCCAGCCTGGCGAAAGGTCTCCAGCAGATCGTGGACTCACCCGAGTTGAAGAACATGATGCGTGCCGGGATGTCACAGGGGCTGAAACGCTCCCACGGTGGTTTGTTTCGGAAACTGGGACTCAGCGAAGAGCAGGAAGCCGTGATGTCGGAAATTATTCTCGACCAGAACATAGAGGGCATCGCCAACGGGATCCAGTGGATAACGGGAAACGTCGAGGACTCCGCAGCCCGGATGGTGGAATCCCGGGAAAAGGTCCATGCGGGGATACGGGAACAGCTGGGTGTTGAGGTGCTGGCAGAGTACGAGTACTGGGAGGACTCCAAAAATGAACGTGAGTCCGTGCAAAAGTTTAATCGCAGCCTGGGGGAATCCGGCCTCGATGAAGCGACCAACGACGAGCTGGTGGGCATGCTCTACGATGCACGTGCCGATTTTCCTGAACTCGAACGCCTGAGCAAGCCGGAAAACTACGACCCGCGGGAAATGAATGCGGATCGTCGCGAGGACCTGCTCGGCCAGGTGGAGGAATTACACGGGGTGTACATTCAGGATGCCGGCCAGGTGCTCAACCAGGAACAGCTGGGCCAGCTGGAGACGAGCCTCGGGAAGCAGCGCCAGGAACTGGACGGGTTCATGAAATTCACGCACGGCATGTTCAATCGCAGCCAGGAATCCCAGCCGCAGCCCTGA
>JAPYUI010000253.1:0-3424 GCA_029936175.1 Kiritimatiellia bacterium | reverse complement strand
TGCTTCTGCACGGTTTCGTATGCCGAGTCCAGGATGCGGAAGGCGGCTCCGCGGCCCTCGCGTAACACCGCGTAGGGGTCACCTTGCGGCCCCTTTTCGTTGGCGATGCCGGCCATAATCAGGCGTCCATCGGAGAGCAGCATGCTTTTCACGTTGAAGTCCTCCAGCTGGTTACGTTGTTCCTGCTTGAAGGTGTAGCCGATATCCGTGGTTCCCCGCGCGCGCGGGTTGAAGAAGGGCCGGGTCTCTACCGGTTTCTTTTTCTTCTTCTTGCCCGGCTTGCCGGGCTTGGCTGCCTTGTTCGGGCGGGCGACGACGGTGCCGGTCAAATGGGATTCCTGCTCGGGTCGTTTCTGCATGGTATAGCGGGCGAGCGTGAAGCCCTTGGCCAGGGGATCAAAGCGGGTCTGCCGCCCGGTCGCACAGCCCTGGAAGGCGTGAATGTGGTCCCCGTCCTTGACCATCAATTCGCCGTCCGGCCCGGGAGATCGCAGGTAGTACCCGATCTTGGTGTCGACGGTCCACCCCGTTCGGTGGTTGCGTGAATGATCCAGGAAGCCGCCGCTGCTGAACAGGTGTGGATATCCGCGGTGCTCACTCCGGGTGCCGTCCAGGTCCAGGACCTGGTGACGCATGTAGGCGAAGCGACCATCTGAGGACAGGATGTCCGCCAGGCATCCCTGGACATCCTTCTCGTTTTCCGGGTGCCCGAGCACCCGGCCATTCTCATGGTAGGGACCCTCGATGCGGTCGTGGCCGAGCACCGCGCCGGTGAGCGGATCCAGGGCCCAGGTATGAATTCCGCCATCGAGAAAGGAGGTGCGCCCGGCGGCTACGATGAGCTTGCCATCAGCGACAAGAACCGAGCCGTGCACGGGCCAGGTCGACTCCACGCGCGCCCAGGCCCCGATGTACCGCTCCTCCGGGGCGGCCAGGAATGACCATATCCTTTCACCGTCTTGTTGTCGCAGGGCGTGAACGCTCCCGAGGCGGTCGCCAAAGAGGACCATTTCGCCGTACAGGGTCGGGGGTGAGTCCACGGCCCCGGCACAGGGGTGCACCCAGCGTGTGTCCCCGCTCGCGGCGTCCAGCAGGTGGAGGGACTGGGCGGCCTGGTCGACCACCGCGAGCACGCCGCCGCTGGCAACCGGTTGCGTGAGCCGGCCGCCGAGCGCTATTTTCCACCGGGGTTTCAGCTGCTCATTCAACCCGGCCTTCACGCTGTTCGATCGGCCCATGTCCGATCGGAAGGTCGGCCAGGCGTTCTCCGGGACGGCCCCGTCCGGCTC
The DNA here is from genome assembly GCA_029936175.1 of Kiritimatiellia bacterium. GTDB lineage: Bacteria > Verrucomicrobiota > Kiritimatiellia > SS1-B-03-39 > UBA6053 > JAPYUI01. The sequence goes on along the minus strand of JAPYUI010000253.1, from coordinate 2,135 downwards.
CTTGAGGGTTCCGAAGGCGGGACCTTTCAGGAGTCGCCCGGGCTGATCCTGCCGAACCGGTCGGGGCGGCGCACTTTTCGCCATCGCGTAGAAACCCTTCAGGCGCCCGGATATGGCGCACTCGCAGTTGGTCGGGGTTGCGTAGACCAGGCCGTTGCAGGGGAGCATGCCGTATTGGCAGGTGCCCCGGAGCCAATCGTAGGCGACGGAGTCCGTGGAGCCGAAGGGCAGGAACTCCGTGCTGTTCCGCGCACTGATGATGAAATTGCTGCTGGCCTTGGCGCGGTAACATCGTCCGTGGGCCATGTGGAACTGGAACTTTCCCGGGACCGACATGGCTTCCTTAAGCTCGCCGCTTGCGGGGTCGAGTCCGCCCAGGTGGTTCATCCAGACAGAACCCCGGTTGTAGAAGAGGTTGGGCCCGTTCACCGCGTGCTGGATTTGCGACTTCGCATCCCACAGGGCTTTCCCGGTCCTCCGGTCATACGCGTTTAGCCTTGGTTGATCGGCGACGAAGATATGGGATGCTTCCAGGACGACGGTGACTGGGCTGCCGGGGGCGGTGACCGAGGAATGCCGTTCGCTTTGCCAGACCTGCTCGCCGGTCAGGGCGTCGAGAAGATACAGGTGCCCGGCATCCAGGTAGGCCACCTGTTCCCGGTCCACTCCGAGGGACATCGCCCAATAGCCCTCCATCTGCTCGTCTCTACGCCAGAGTTGCTTGCGGTCCTCGATGCGGATGGCGACCAGCCGGGATTTCGGTTGCTTGACGTAGGAGGGATCGGTCTCGGGATCAAACCCGAAACGCTGTGCACGGCTCAGGTAGTAATTCATGTCGGAGGTCGTGGTGGGGTCCCCCTGGACCAGGTACAGGACGCCCCGATCGACCAGGATTTCCTGGGTGCGTTCCGTGCCTTCGAATACCCGCAGGACCTCACCGCTTGTCGCGTCGAGCTCGGAGACCGGGGCTGTGTGGCCGAGGGTTACATAGACGCGATCGCCGATCGCGACCAGGCGCCGGGGCTGCTGGACCGGGCCGGTACGGTGAGGTCGCCCAATCGGGCTCCATTCCGGGATGGCTTTGCTCCACAGGGTGAGGCCGTTGAAGGCATCCCGTGCCCGCAGGACCCAGGCCCCTCCCCAGTAGGGGTTTTCCGAGGGAGCCGTGTCCTCGATGGAATACACCCGGCCCCGGGATGAAACCACCGCACGGAATCCACCGAGGGTATCGTGATGGCGGTCGAACCTGGGGGCCTGGATCCACTTGAGATGATTCGGGGGTGCGATTTCCGTGTCCCTGGCCACGGCGTTGTTGTCGGGGCCGTGGAGGTAGTGGGTCCACTCATCGATGCTGCCCGGCCAGGGCTTCTCCCATTGCTTCCAGCCCTTGCCGTGGCGGGTCCACAGGCTGCCCAGGGGGGTGATGACCCGCTGGAGTTCCTCTGTCGCGATACCGAGCGGGTCTTCAGCGACCAGGACATTGACCGTGCGATCATCGTAGGGCAGCTGTTTGCCGGATAAGGCGGTGAAAAATAAGGGGCCGTGCCGGCCACGCCGGGAGGCCTGGGCCCGTGCCGAGGCGGCACGACCCTCATCGGGGACCAGTCCGTGGACGTACTGGCCCGCTTTCGCATCGAGTTGCATCGCGGTTTGTCCGTCTGAACTGAGGTGAAGCAGCAGGGCCCCACGGTGTTCCGTGCCATAGGGCGAGTCGCTTCCCAGGCAGGGATCCGAGGCCAGCAGGAGCAGGAGGAGGATCGGGAGCCGGCTGGTCAAGATCGCGTTCATGGCCGTTTTCTACCGGGTTTGGGCGACTTGGCCAAGTGTAAGGAGGCGCAACCTTGAAGCCACGGGGCCCCTCTGCGGCCTGGGGACTCGTCAGGTTCCCAGGGCATTTGACCCGTCTATATCTAAGGATATAGTTGAAAATCGGTGTAAATCCGCTTGTTAATACGTGGCTGGTTCACGGTGGAAAGAGACCCGAAAGCCCTGCAGGCCCGGCATGAGCTAGCGCCGCTCAGCGCGTCTATGCAGGGAGCTGTATTCTGCTGCAAGCAGCTTGTTTGTAGTTCCTTACGTTAAAGCGCATCGGATTTCCGGGCCTTTCCATGGCTGCGTTTCATGCTTGACGCAGG
>JAPYUI010000045.1:7080-27604 GCA_029936175.1 Kiritimatiellia bacterium | reverse complement strand
GCCTGGGAAAATGGCCGAACCTGCGTGAGGGCGTGACGCTGTTTACGGCCTGCACCCTATTCTATCATGTCTGTAGCCTGGTGCCCGATGTCATGGCCGGTCAAGTCGTTTCACGTGTCTTGGCTGAGCCTGCCCCGGGTATCCTGATCCAGTTGAACCTGGAGCCCCTCGGCATGCTGTTTGCGCTCATCGCCTCGGGTTTGTGGATCGTCACCTCGGTTTTCTCCATTGGCTATATGCGGGGAAATAACGAGAAGAACCAGTCTCGTTTCTTTATGTGCTTTGCCCTCGCGATTGCGGCGGTCATGGGCATCGCCTTGGCGGGGAATATGTTCACGCTTTTTATCTTTTATGAGCTGGTGACGTTTTCCACCTTTCCACTTGTTACGCACAAAGGTGATGCCGCAGCCCGAAGGTCCGGGCGCATCTACCTCGGCGTCCTGTTGACCACCTCGGTGGTGTTCCTGCTCCTGGGTACCATATGGGTCTATGTGCTTGCGGGCACGGTCGATTTCCAGGCCGGTGGGGTGATGGCGGGGAAGGTCGACCCCAAGCTGGGCTTGCCGCTCCTCGCGCTCTTCGTTTTTGGTATCGGAAAGGCCGCGGTCATGCCCTTTCACAAGTGGCTGCCTGCGGCCATGGTTGCCCCCACGCCTGTCAGTGCCTTGTTGCATGCCGTCGCGGTCGTCAAGGCCGGTGTGTTCAGCGTGTTAAAGGTTTCAATCTACCTCTTCGGTATCGACTTCATCCGTGAGAGCGGGGCGGGGGAGGTGCTCATGTGGTTTGCGGCCGCGACCATCCTGCTCGCCTCCATCGTCGCGATCACCCGGGATAATCTTAAGGCACGGCTGGCTTACTCAACCATCAGTCAACTGTCGTACGTCGTGCTGGGTGCCTTGCTGGCGACCGCGACGAGTGTAAAAGGGAGCGCCTTGCACATCGCCATGCATGCGGTTGGGAAAATAACCCTCTTTTTCTGTGCCGGCGCGATCTATACCAAGGTTCGCAAGACGAAAATCAGCCAACTCGATGGCCTCGGACGCAAAATGCCCCTGACCTTTGCGGCCTTCTTCATCGCTTCGCTCAGTATCATCGGCCTGCCGCCATGTGGCGGTTCCTGGAGCAAGTGGTATCTTATGCTCGGTGCAGCCGATGCCGGACAGTTCATGATGATCGTTGTATTTATGGCCAGCTCGCTCTTGAACGTGGCCTACCTGTTGCCTATCCCGATACGCGCCTTCCTACGCCCGGCCCTGGATGAGCAGGCGGAATTGGATATGGATGGACAGGAGGTCCACGGATTCAGCTGGCGTCGCATTGATGAAGCCCCGTTCTGTTGCGTTGCGCCCCCGGTGATCACCGCCCTTGGCTGCATTATACTATTTTTCTACGCAGACACGCTCATGTCACTGGTTAACCTGATCCCGCTATCATGAGTCAGCAGCCATTGAACGAAAACCCGATGGCCTGGACGAGCCACGGAGCATCGAGTCATTGCTCCTGCCGGTCGTTTCAAGCTAAGCGCCATGGATAAAAAAGAAAAAAAATTCCTATTCGACGATCCAAGAAACGTGAAGCGCCTGCTGCGCGGGTTTTACGGAATCTGCATCGTTTTGGTGGGGATTGATCTCGTCGATCTTGCGCTCCGCCTAAGCCACACGGGCCACTTGCGCCACATCGAACGCGGATGGGAAGGCCTGCCCGGGTTTTACGCCATCTACGGATTCGTCGCCTGTGTGCTGCTCGTGGTGATCGCAAAGAAAATGCGTAAGGTCCTGATGCGGAAGGAGGATTACTATGATAAGTGACCTCCCTCCCTTTGTCATTCTCCTCGTCGGTGCGTTCCTCGTGCCGCTGTTCCGTGGCCGGGCCCGGGTTGCCTTCATGGTGCTCCTGCCGATCCTGAGCTTCATCCATCTTTTGGGTCTGGCGGAGGGATCGTCCTGGCAGCTCACCCTGTTTTCCTTTGACTTGACCGTCGTCCGCATTGACCGGCTCAGCCGCCTCTTTGGGTACCTCTTCCACATCGCGGCATTGATCGGCATAATCTATTCACTGCACGTCAAGGATGACCTGCAGCATATTTCCGCCCTCGCCTACGCAGGTAGTGCCCTGGGGGCGGTTTTCGCGGGGGATTTGATCACGCTTTTCGTTTTTTGGGAACTGCTCGCCCTCACGTCGGTGTTCCTGGTGTGGGCCCGTCGTACCGAGCGCTCCTATCGCGCCGGCATACGCTACCTGGTGGCCCAGGTGGGGTCCGGTGTGCTCCTGCTCGCCGGGGTCATTCTGTATGCGCGGCAGACGGGTTCCGTCACATTCGGGCACATGAGCCTGGATGGCTGGGGCCCGGGCCTGATCTTTATCGCGATCGGCATCAAGTGTGGATTTCCCTTTCTCCACAACTGGCTTACTGACGCCTACCCGGAGGCGACGCCCACCGGCGCAATCTTCCTCACCGCATTTACCACCAAGGTTGCGGTCTACGCGCTTGCCCGCGGATTTACCGGGGCGGAATTTCACGGATTTCCCATTTTGGTTTATATCGGAGCGGCCATGACGGCCTTCCCGATCTTTTATGCCGTGATCGAAAATGACCTGCGGCGGGTTCTCGCCTACAGCATGATCAACCAGATCGGGTTCATGGTCTGTGGTATCGGTATCGGTACAGAATTGGCGGTCAACGGGGCCGTTTCGCACGCATTCAATGATGTGATTTTCAAGGGGTTACTGTTCATGGCCATGGGTGCCGTGTTGCACCGGACAGGGCGAATGAATGGTTCTGACCTGGGTGGACTTTACAAGAGTATGCCCAAGACCACGATCCTCTGCATCGTAGGGGCCTGCTCTATTTCGGCCTTTCCCCTCTTCAGTGGCTTCGTGAGCAAGTCCATGGTCATGAGTGCAGCCCTAAAGGAGGGGCACGACCTCGTCTGGCTGATCCTGCTGTTCGCCTCCGCTGGGGTCTTCCATCATGCGGGTATCAAGATTCCCTTCTTCGCTTTCTTTGCACACGACTCGGGTATCCGGTGCGAGGAGGCCCCGCGGAACATGCTTGCGGCCATGGCTATTGCGGCGGCACTCTGTATCGGGATCGGATGTTTTCCAGGGGGACTCTACAGGCTTCTACCGTTCACCGTGGACTACGTCCCCTACACCTCCGGGCACGTCATTACACAACTCCAGATCCTTTTCTTCTCGGCCCTGGCGTTTACGTGGCTGAAATTTTCGGGGATCTATCCGCCGGAACTCCGCTCGGTCAATCTCGATTTCGATTGGTTTTATCGCAGGCCCATGCTTGCGCTCGCCAAGCGGGGTGTCGCCACGGCCTTCTCGATGAAGGTGAAGCTGGAGTGTTTTGTCCTGGAATTTGGCCGGATCTTTCTTGCCAAGCTCCTTAGCCTGCTCGGTCCCGCCAGCCGCATGGCCCGCAGCCAGGGAACGAGCAGCATGGTATTCTGGGTGGCGGTGATGCTGCTCCTCGTGCTCTGCCTGTATTTTGTATAAGGGATACCCCGGCCCGTGCGCATCCATAACCGGGGCACAGCTTGCCATTGATTCGACAGGTCGAAACTACTCCGGGCCGACCTTTTGCATCAGGTCGTTCCACGCCGCCATGGATTTCTTCATATTTTCGGCCTTGTTTCCCGGAATACCGTAGCACTGTAATCCTACCGGTCCCGTGTACCCGATGCCCTTCAAGATCTTGAGCAGCTTGGCCTGGTTGAAGGTTCCCTCGTCCAGGGGCTGGATCAGCGCATTCCAGCTGCGACCGCCTTCGTTCGCCCCGCTGATGGATACCTGGAAAAGCCGGTCGCCTGCGGTGCGAATGGTTTCCTCCAGGTCGCTGTTGGGTTCAACCTTCAGGAAGTGGCAGAGGTTGAACATCACGCCGACATTATCCCGTCCGGACTTTGTTGCGATCCGCAACCCGTCGCTGAGGGTGTCCACGTAAAATCCGGCATGTGGATACAGGGCGACTTTCAGCCCGGACGCCCTGGCCAGGTCGGCGATTTCCTGCACCATGGGTACGGCGACTTGGTCCCCTTCTTCCTCCTTCATGCGCCCCTGGATATTCAGTTCAATGAGGGTGTCGCGGCCTTTTAGATCCTTGATGGCCTGGCGAAGGTCATCCGGGTAAATGGTCCGTTCCGGGCTGATGGAAGATCCCACGTACAGGCTGGCGAGTTGTATGCCCGCTTCGTCATACACCGTGAGTTGTTTCCCCACATTCGTGGGTCGGGCCGAGCCAATACGCCCAAACCCGCCTTCCTTGAGCATCTTTACTTGCGCCTCAAGCTGGGGCTGTCGAACCCCGTTCTCGAAAACAAAGAACGGCCACTCGGCAGCAGCAGAAAGGGTGAAGAGCAAAAAAAACAGGGAGAAGGTCTTGAGCATGGAAACGTCCTAGTTTGCGTACTTCCTCGTATGACCGGGCTTTGGACTGGTCGGCGGCTCCATGCCGTTTGCCAGCATAACCGTCACGATGGCATCGACGGTTGCAAAGGATGGCTTAAAATTCCCGGGACGATATCCCTCGGCCAGCAGGAGCGGCGTCCGGCCCAACGCGTTCTTGGTGTTCCAGATCCGGATATCAGCTCCCCGCTCATGGAGGTACTCCACCACGGATGGGATATTCTTGTAGGCGGCCCCATGCATCGCGGTCTCGCCATTGGCATCAACGGTATTGATATCCGCACCGAGCGAGACCAGGTACTTGACCGCCGCCAGGCACTCGGCCTCCGATCCTGCTTCCTCCTCGGGAGCGGTGCTGCCGATACCTGCGGCAACCAGTAAGGGTGTAGTCCCATCCTTGTTGGGGATAAGCGGGTCTGCGCCAAGTGCGACAAGCAACTTCATGTAGGCGAGATCAGCCCGGTCGGAGGCGAGAAAGAGGGGCGTGGCCCCGATCTCGCTCACCCGACCCTTCCCGGCTTTTCTTCCCCTCTTCAGGCGCGCATTGACATCGGATCCTCGTTCCACGAGCTCACGGATGAACTGCTCACTGCTTCGTCGGCCGGATCCCCGCGGCTGCGGGTCGCCGGCAGCCGATTCGCCGATGTCGGGTTTTCGAATCCAGGTGAGTGAGTGCAAGGGGGTAAACCCGGAACGATCATCATTGGGATCAGCTCCCGCGTCGAGGAGTTCGACGGCTAAATCGTAGTGCCCGTTCTCGACTGCCAGGAGCAAGGGGCTGGTTCCTTTCTTCGGGAGTTTGCCCCCGGAACTCGAGGATTTCATCACCGTATTGACCTTGGCACCGGCATCGATCAGCAACCGAACCACCTCTGCTCGACCGGCTCTGACCGCGAAAAAGAAGGGCGTGTATCCAGATCTTTTCAGGGGCGATTGAAAATCCGCGCCCGCAGCAAGCAGCACCCGGATAACGTCTGCATGCCCTTCCGCGGCAGCCCACATGGCAGCGGTTTGTCCGTTTCGTTCTTTAGCGTCTATTTTTGCTCCCGCATCGATGAGCGCGGTGACCGAGTCGGCATCTCCGGTTCGAGCCGCGGTCATCAATACCGTTTCACCTCCGCGGCTTGTGGTATGGGGATCTGCTCCTGATGTAAGAAGTGCACCCACCAGGTTTGCGTTTCCATTGACGCAGGCAAGATAGAGTGGCGTGATGCCATAACGATTCTGCGCAGAAGCATGGGCACCCAGATCCAAGAGTTTTTTCCCGAGTTCCCCGTCATCGTGATGGACCGCCCAGTGCAGGGCCGTCATGCCGTCGACCTGGGGAATGGTTACATCGACCCGGCGGGACAAAAGCGTTGTCGTTCGAGTGACATTCCGTGCTTCAACGGCATCTGCAAGCGAGGCGTTGTCTCCCTGTGTCACCATTGAAAAGATCGTCCAGCATAGGAGAACGAGGATGCCCGTTTTACAGTTCCACCTAAGCCCGGGGTCCCGCATGGCGCATAGATCCAACCTGAACAGGGGAGGCTTCACGAGAATGTGGTTCATGGAATGGTATGCGGTTTATAAGGACACGGGTTCAAAGAGATTTTCGATCTTACCCGTACTGTCGCCGAAGGTGTCCAATGGGACGCCGACCTTGTCCAATATCGAGAGATGTACATTGGCAAGCGGTGTTGGCTTGTCGTAACGAATGTGACGATTTCCCTTCATCTTTCCGGCGGCACCTCCCGCGAGCAGGATGGGCAGGTTGGTGTGATCGTGCACATTCGGATTGCCTATCCCACTACCGTACAAAAGCAAAACATGGTCGAGTAAGGATCCGTTCCCTTCCGGCGTGTTCCGGAGTTTTTCAAGGTATTCAGCAAACAGAGAGACGTGGAATGCATTGATTTTCGACATCCGCTCGATTTTCTTCGGATTATCTCCGTGGTGCGAAAGCGGGTGATGCGGATCCGGAACGCCTATCTCGGGATAGGTTCGATTGCTCGTTTCGCGAGCGATCTGGAAGGTGCTAACACGCGTGATGTCGCCCTGGTAGGCAAGGAGTTGCAGGTCAAACATCAAGCGGGCGTGATCGGCATAGGATGCAGGGACCCCTATGGGTCGGTCAAGATCCGGCAACGGATTATCTTTCGTATCGGCCTCCGCTTTTTGAATGCGCCGCTCCACCTCGCGAATCGAGTCAAGGTACGCTGAGATGCGTCCCTGGTCACTTGCCCCGAGCTCGCGTTTAAGCCGTTTCATGTCATCTGCAATGGAATCGAGCAGGCTCCCTTTCTCGCGCAGCACCGCGCGTCGCTCCTCGGGTGTCCCGCCTTCTCCGAAAAGGGTTTCAAAGACCAGGCGGGGATGGGCTTCCGCAGGCAGGGGTGTCGTAGGGGAAGACCACGACAAGTTGTTTTGGTAGACACAGGCATATCCATTGTCACATTGACCGACGGTCTGCAGCAGGTCCATCGCGAGTTCCAGTGAGGGAAGCTGCGTCTGGTGGCCGATCTGCTTTGCGGCTACCTGGTCGGCGGTTGTTCCCAGGTAGTAGTCGGAACTCTCCGTTACCTTGGCCTTGGCGGCGCTGAGAAAGGAAGAATTGGACGTTGCGTGTGATCCCGGGTAGGCAGGCCTTAACTCCATGTTGGTCAGGACCGTCAACTGGTCCTTTACCGGCTTCAAGGAGTCCAGGATCGGCGAGAGCTTGTCGAGCGTCTGTTCACTCCCGGGTGTCCAGCGCGACTGGTCGCATCCCATGGGCATGAAGACGTAACCGAGTCGGCGCAGGTCGTTTGCCGGGGTCTTGACCGAGGCCGTTGCGGCCGGGATCATCGCATCCAATAGCGGCAGCGCAAAGGAAGCACCGGTTCCTCTTAGGAATGTTCTCCGGGGAAGTGATTTCCTGGTGGTGAAACGCATGAAGGGCTTGCTGTATGTGGGTTTCATGGATCGGTTCCAGGTTTGCCTTTCGACGTGGCTCTCATCTGGAATGGCACGCTTTTTGTTATCCCGAGTATGATGGATGAAAAACGAAATTCGTCAACCCCGGCCTCCTTTACGATTTGGCGAATGGCCGGGGCATCGGTTGATTCAATGCCCCTGCCCAGTGCGAATATCAGCAACTTTTCGCAGAGGGTGCGGACAAACAGTTCCGGGCGCTCAAGAAGGCCGTTCTCCAGGTTTTCAACCCCGGAAAGGACCGTTCCGTCCGGAAGCCTTCCCCGCACGTCGATTGCCGCCCCGTTTTCGAATGTCCTCCACCGGCCCACGGCATCGAAGTTCTCCAGGGCGAAACCGATGGGATCCATGAGGTCGTGGCAAATCGCGCAGGACGGGTTGGCGCGATGTTCCGCCAGGCGATCTCTCATCGGCAGGGTTGCATCCACCGTGTTCTTTTCAAGGGACGGGACATCCGGGGGCGGAGGCGGTGGGGGTGTGCCGATGATATTCTCGAGTACCCAGTGGCCCCGTATCACCGGAGAGGTGCGTGTCGCATAGGACGTAACCGTGAGAATGCTGCCCTGCCTGAGAAGGCCCCCGCGATGGTGGTCCGGATCGAGTACAACGCGCCTGAAGCGACTGCCGGATATCCCGGGAATGCCATAGTGACGGGCCAGGCGTTCGTTGAGGAAGGTATAGTCCGTCTTCAGCAAATGCAGCACGCTGCGATCTTCCCGCAAGATACTCTCGACGAAGAGCTCTGTTTCCCGGCGAAAAGCCTGGCGCAGATTGTCATCAAAATCCGGGTAACGTCTCAGGTCAGGGGTGATGGTATCGAGATTGCGCAAATGGAGCCACTGGCTTGCGAAGTTGCTGACCAGGCTCCTCGAGCGAGGGTCAGCCAACATGCGGCGCACCTGGCTTTCCAGCACCTCGGTATGGCTCAGTTTCCCGCTGATCGCCCGATCGAGCAATTCCTCGTCAGGTAAACTGCTCCACAAAAAAAACGAAAGCCTGCTCGCCAATTCAAGGTCGCTGACCCGGTAGGCGGTTCCAGGCCTCGCCCGGATCGGCTCCTTTTCAATACGGAAGAGAAACTCGGGGCTGACAAGAATCGACTTGAGTGCGTGTTCGATTCCCGCCTCGAACCCGCCCGCGCGGGCTCCATCACGGTAGAATGCCATTGCTTTTATCACGTCAGCCTTTGAAGCAGGCCGACGAAAAGCCCGCTTTATTAGACTCGCCAGTATTTCACGAGCGGCAGGCTCCTCCTCACGCCCGCTGCCCGGTTGTCGAATGAGGATTTTCTCCCTGCTCGGCGTCCGGCCCGGGCCTTTGGCTTCGTACGGTCCGGTAATGGAAACCTGGTAGATGGCTGGCGAGAGGCGAGGGTGGCGATGCAAATTGAAATGTGCCTCGAAGGGCTGACGCTTGTTCTCCAGGAGTGAATACGATTTTTTCAGAAAAGTAATGCCTACCTTGTGGGGACCTGCGCGGACCTGGGTTCTCGTTTTCAAGTGCTTATCCACCTCGTCGTGGCCCTTCTTTCCGGTAGAGGACACCGCAAACTGCTCAACCACCGCCCGATCGATCAGGATTTCCATCGTATGGGAACCGTTGAGCCCCTCCACATGTTCATTCCGGTCGCGGGCGAGCAGCACCTCGATTTCGTAGGTCCCGTCCCGCGGAAAGGTATAGGAGAGCAAGGCGCCGCCACGGGTCCCGAGTGGAAGACCGGCTACGTGTTTTTCCTGTGTATAGTCGGCAGGCATTCGAAAGGTTTCGCCTCCGGGCCTGCTTGAAGGTCTGCCAAGGGCCAAATGACTGATCTTCCGGGCCGCCGAGATATAGCGATCGATCAGGCTGGGCGCCAGCGTAGCGACGGTGACATTGTCAAAGCCATGGCTTTCCTCGTCCTTGGGCAGCAAACGCGCCGCGTCGATCTCCACCCCGAGGAGGTCGCGGATTGCGTTCTGGTATTCCGTTCGGTTGAGTCGCCTGAAGGTCTCGACGCGCCCGGGTTTTGGATGGGCGGCGGCGTGCGCATCAAGGCTTCCGGTTAATGATGCGAGCACGGAGTCGTAGCTTTCCTCCGGGGGACGCTTTCGCTCCGCCGGCGGCATCTGGCGGGATTGGAGCCGCCTGACCACCTTTTCCCAGGTAGCTGCATGCTGGGCCACGTCGGCCTCCAGGATACCCTCAAGATCGAGCTTCCCCTTTTTTTTCTCCGGGTTGTGACAGCGGATGCAGTAGTCGTTAACCCATTCAGGCAGGGGTGATCCGGCCTCCTTTCCCTGGACCCAGAGGCCCTCGATCGGTAGCAGCATCACGAGAACCAGGTGTGACGGAGACCATCCAACGCAGCAGGCAAGAAGTAACTTATCCAGGAGATGACACACGTTTAATTATGGGTGATATGAAAGGCGAAAACGATGATAAAACGAGTGGCCGGAAAAAATATCCATGGTGCCGAGGGAGCGGCACCTCCTTCATTGAATTCGGTGCCTGAGGCCTGCGGGCAGACGGGTTCAAGGAAAACGTGAGATGCGGGGGATGGATTTCATCTTTGTTGTCCAGGAACACCGCCTTGCCCGCAAGGGAATGTGTTTAACGAGAACGTACCGGGAAAAGATACGGGCAGGAGGTCCTGTTCCTGGTGCGGGAATTTTCGACTTCCAGGCGACCGGTCGGGCCAATGCGTTGGCACTTGAATACGCGCCGGATCTGTTGGTTGTAGAACGCGCCGGGAGAGGGTGCATTGACGAGGTCCCGGTAGACCAGCGGGGGCACGCCGTAGTACCGGTAGCCGTAGCTGTTGTTAAAAGCCAGGGTGAGGACCTGGGTGCCGCTGTCATAGGAAATTGTTTCAAAGATGGAGCAGCGACAGGGCCTTCCTGGGCTTTCAACGGCCTCTTTTGCAGCTCGGACCTTGCCTGCCCTTTGAGTGGGTCCAGGGATTCCCGTCGCTTCCTTGGCGAAGCTTTCGTTGCACGGGTTGATCATTGTGGCCAGGAGACCGGCGAGGAGGAGGTGATGATTCAGCTTTTTCATAGGTATGCGTTCCGGTTAAGGGTTCGATTTCCGGGGCTGGATGCGTCCGGCATTGAAACAATGAAATGCAGGGGGGATGCCAGATCCGGAAAGAAAAGTGAACGAAAGTTCTAATACCTTGCGTTGACGGGATTTAAAAAATAGCCGCACAGCATGGTGCCGGCCATCGTTTCAACCGGGGTTTAAAAACACATGAACATGAGTTGTAAAAGCCCGGCAGGGCTTCTGCTGCAAGGTCCATCGAGTCTTTCAGCAGTCCATGCTCAGCCGGAGGCCCGGGCACGAGTGGCCCAGTTGTCTTCCGCCCCGCAAAAGCTCGGCGGAGCCCCTCGTTCATGCAATCGGTTTAGTCCTGGCTCTTGAGGAATTTATGGACGGCTTGAGGCGAGACGCCGAGGCGTTTGGCGGCGTTGGACTGGTTGCCGTGGGCGAGGTCGATGGCTTTCAGGAAGAGCTGTTTGCGGACACTGGCGAGGTAGGTCTCGAGGGAGAAGCCCTCCTCCGGTGCCGGCAGGTGGACATGGGGATCATCGCTTCCCAGGATGGGATCGTCGAGGAGGAGGTCATCTGCCTGCAGGGTTTGTTCCGCTGACCAGAGGACGGAACGACTGAGCGTGTTCTGGAGCTCGCGCACGTTGCCGGGCCACTCGCGACCGCGGAGTCGCTCGAGGGCCTCGGTGGCAAGCTGGCGCGGCTCCGCCAGCGTGGCGTTCATCTGGTCGAGAATGGCGAGGGCGAGCAGGGGAATATCGTCCCGGCGCTCGCGCAGGGCCGGTAAACGGACCAGTCCAGCCGCAAGTCGGTAGTACAGGTCCTCGCGAAAGGTCTTATCGCGGATGGCGGAGCCGAGGTCGAGATTGGTGGCGGCGATGAGGCGGACATCGACCTGCTTGGTGCTCTTGGCACCCAACGGTTCGATGATGCCGTCCTCGAGCACGCGCAAGAGTTTCGACTGCAGTGCCATCGGCAGCTCGCCCAGTTCATCCAGGAAGAGCGTGCCTCCATGGGCGAGCTCGAATTTGCCCGTTTGGTCCGTCTGTGCCCCGGTGAAGGCCCCTCGGCGGTGTCCAAAGAGGATACTCTCGACCAGCTGTTCGGGCAGGGCCGCGCAATTGACCGGGATGAACGGTTCACGGCACCGGGGGCTCAGGCGATGGATGAGTCGGGCGATGAGGTCCTTTCCGGTTCCGGTCTCGCCCTGTACCAGGATAGGGATGTCGTGCTGGGCCATGGTGCAGCAGCCGTTGAGCATCTTGAGAAATCCGGGATCCTGGCCGATGAGACCGAGTTCACGAATAGCGGATTCGGGATCGATATTGCGTGCGGGGCGGAAGCCGATGCGTCCGGCGTCGTTTCGGGTGCGGTAGGCCCCCGTGGGTTCACGCACGATGCCTGCAGGGATCCCGGGAGCGCCGGTCCAGGCAACGGGCTCCAAAACGGGCTGGGTGCCGGGAGCCCCGGAGAGCAGGCGAACCGGTTCGGCCGCCAGCGCGCCGGTGGCGATGGCGTTGAGCAGGGGCAGGATGATTGGTGCGGGTTGATCGATGAGGAGGAGCGCGTTGGATTCCGGTTCAAGCTGCAGGTCTTCGGCGGCCTGGACGAGGTGGATATCGAGCTTGGGATATCGTTCGCGGATGGCCTCGACAAGATGGGGTACGCAACCGATGAGGATGAGCTGCTGGAAATCCCGGGCGGCGAGGGCGCTGAGCACCGGACCGGTTATTTCGCGGTCGGCCTGCGGGGCCGCTCGAAAGGGATCGGCGGCACCGGGGAGGGCGATAAGGGATGTCTTCAAAGGTGCCCGCCTTGTTCAGCCGCTTCCACGCGGTCGATAATGGCGTTCATCTCGATCCACTCGCGCCGGAGGTTTTCCGGCATCAATTGTTGAAACGCCAGGCTTTCGTCCGGCGGCAACCCGGTGAAATGTATGTGGGTGAGGTAGTGGCAGAGCAGGACGCGCCGCAGCGGTAATGTGGCCTGTTCGAGTACCATTCCGGCAAAGGTTAACAGGGGGACAAGGGATTCCCGGTCGCGCGCGGTGATGGTTTTACAGGTATGGCGTGCGAAGATCTCCATGCGGATGCCGACATGTGGCTCTGCCTGAAAGTCATCCGCAAGACCCGGAAAGCGCTGGGTGACTGCTGCTTCAAATGCCTGTACGTCCATGATGATTTCCCGGGCTTCTCACGGCGGGCTGGTACCGCTGAGGACCTAGCGTACCACACAAACGCAGGATCCGAAGTACAAGGAAAATAACTATGGCAAAAGTGACTGCCTGGACTGGAACCGGGGTCGTGGGAGGGTATTTCCCGGAGGCCGGGCATAGCCTTCGTGTATATTGACGCGGAACCAGGTGTGTTTGATTACCGGGGCGTACCGATACAAATGACTTCCCGCATGGTGTGCATGTACAAATTCCCGTTCGCAAAGCTGAACGAGCTCAGCGTCCAGGTTTCACCCGCGGGTCCGAGATCGTTGACCGCGATCAAGGCCTTGGGATTCAGGGCCTGTACCGTGCTGTCGATGACGTATACGGTCCCCGTGACCACCGGAAAAAACAAGTGGTTACCAACGAGAATCGGGCTGCCGGCGGAAATGTGCCCGAAACCCGTGCCGTTGTGTCCTTTGCGGCCAATGGCAAAACCGGCGGCGTTTTTGGGTTCATTCTTCAAGCCTTTTCCCCAGTGCCGACGAGAGGTTTTTTTACCTGCTTCGAGTTGGGCGGGCACCTCGAGGTATTCGACCTTGCCGGTTTTGGTGTGTATGCGCCCGACGAGATGCCGGTTGTGCGCGAGAAACCAGTGCCAGTTGCCCACCACGATATTGGTCTGGTAGGTCATGGGGTGTTTTTTGCCCGTTTTTAACGCGATGCCTTCCTGGTGTGTCCAATCATTTTTTGCGGGAGCCCAGGCCCAGAGGTCTGCCGATCGGTACAGCGGGTGACGCCGTAACTCTTTTCCGGTGGTGGTATCGAGCACGATGTGCGCTTCGTTGTGAAAACCGTACACCTCCTCGGCATTCCAGTGGTTGTTGAACGGTGGGTCGTAACCCTCCAGGGCTGTAGACCACAGGGTCTTCCCTTCTTCTCCAGGGGCCAAACTGCTAAGGCTGAGCCCGTAGGGTTTTTCCAGCGGGTGGTGTCCTCCGCCGCGGGCATGGACAATGGCCGTACGGCCATCCGCAAGGGTCGAGATCATGGGGTTGTTGTGAATCGAGGTGCCGACCTGTTCCCGCCAGAGGACCTTCCCCGTCTTTGCATCGATGCCATGCAGGTAGGTCCACACGGTTCTTTCATCGATGCCCCTGGGGATGACCGCTTTCATGGTTTTAGAGGTACCCGGGACAAACTTGGTGATCAGCGAGCCCTTTTCTTTATCCTGTACTTCGACGTTTAGAATCTGGCCATTGGTCAAGACCGGTTCGCACATGCGCGCGCTGTGACGAAATCGCATTTGGTATACGCGCTGCCACACCTGGTTGCCCGTGAAGTCATAACAGGCCATGGATCCGCATCGGTTAAAAAACCAGACGTGTTCCCCGTCCGTTACCGGGGAAAATACGGTAGCGTCGCTGAACCCACCCGCGATTTCCATGGTCTGGGTACCGGGAAGCTTTGCCGTCCACAATACCTTCCCGGTTTTCGCATCAAGGCAGTAGCCGATGATGTTTCCGCCGAGAAAACGTTCTTCAGGGGTGCTGATTCTTTGGTGGATGGTCACGAAAGCGCGATCGCCCCAAACCGTGACTGCAGACTGTCCGCTTTCCGGCATGGGCGTGCGCCACCGTATGTTTTCGTTGCGTACCGTGCTCCAATGGGTGGGCGCGGCACCTTCCACTTTCCAATTGGCCTGCGGGCCGGAGGCCTGGGGCCAATGGGTCTGGGCACAGGTCGCCCCGGAAAACAGGAGGCATACCGATGCCTGGTATATTAATCGGATGTACATCGCGAATTGGTTTTCGTTGCCCACGCGGGGATTTGTACTATATACGGGGACTATGGTGCGATTGGTACGGGATTCAATTTATTTTAGGGGGTCATGAACGTGAGGGTTATGAGGAAATACCATCTCTATTTGCTGCTCCTGTGCGCCACGGTCTGTTGGGCTGAAAATCGTCCCAACATCCTGTTTATCTATACGGATGACCAGTCGCACCGTACCGTCGGTTGCGATCCCCACTCCTTTGACTGGGTGTTGACGCCCCATATCGATCGCATTGCTGCAGAGGGCGTGCGCTTCGACCGGGCGTATATCGGCACCTGGTGCATGCCATCGCGCGCGACCCTGCTTACCGGGCATCATCAACACGGGATCGAGTCCATGCGCATGGAGGGTGCGTATCCGGGTAGTACCTACGATCCGGAGAAGTGTCCGTTCTGGCCCAGCGTGTTTCGAAAGAACGGGTACACCACCGCGCACCTTGGCAAGTGGCATACCGGTGTGGATGCGGGCTTCGGTCGTGACTGGGATTTTCAGAAAGTCTGGAACCGTCCGCGTCATCCCGAAAACGCCCCCAACTATTACGACAATCAGTTGATTGAAACGAACGGGGGCAAGCCGGTTATGCATAGGGGCTATACCACCGATAAGTACACCGACTGGGCGGTCCGGTACATCAATGAGCGTGCAAAACAACCGGAGCAACCCTGGTATCTCTGGCTTTGTTACGGGGCGGTGCATGGCCCCTTCACCCCCGCGGATCGACACCTGGGCAGCTACCCCCATGTCGAGGTGAAACCCGCTCCCGACATTTACCCGCCACGCGAGGGGAAGCCGGCGTACGTTCGAAAAATGGCGTTCTGGGAAAGGGGTCCCGACGGGGGCCCGGTCGAGCGGGCGGCACGCGCAAGCGGAAAAACGCCCGTTGGAATGAAGGACCTGCCCGGTCGCCCGCTCAAAGACTGGGTACGGCAGTATCATCAGGGCGTGCTGGCCATTGACCAGGGCGTGGGCCGCTTGCTCGAAACCCTGGAAAAAACCGGCCTCGACCAGAACACATGGGTCGTGTTTACCTCGGACCAGGGATTTGCCTGGGGACAACACGGTTTTAAATCCAAGGTGGGTCCCTACGATGGTACGATCCGGGCACCCTTGATGATTCGTGCGCCGCTGGAGGATCGGAACGCCCCGCGGGGCTCGGTGGTAAAGTCGCCGGTGAGTGGCGTGGATCTTCCCCCTACCTTCTTTGCCTGGGCGGGTATCGATTTGCCGTGGAAAATGCACGGGCGCGATCTGTCGCCCCTGTTAAAGGCAAGGGATGCAGTCTGGCATCATCCGGCGTTGGTGGTTCACACCGCGAAGCAATACGGATCGAACACCGCGGTAATCCCCGGGCCCGGGGATCGGCGATTGTATCACGGTCCCGGCGTACCCTGGTATGTTTCGCTGATCCACGAGAAGTATAAGTACGTGCGTACGTTGATTCCGGGAGAGGTCGAGGAGTTGTACGACCTGGAAGCCGATTCACACGAAATCACCAATCTCGCCGTCGATCCTGCGCAGGCAGAACGCCTGAAATACCTGCGGGCAGCAACCATCGCCGAGTTGAAGCGTACCGATGCCAGACTGGTTGACAACCTGCCGCCGGTTGCCGCGCTGAAATAACGACGGTGCCGCCCTGGTTGAGAGCCTGGCGTACCCCGCAAACGCAGGACTCGAAGTACAAGGAAAATAGCTATGGAAAAAGTGATTGGTTGGATTGGAACAGGGGTCATGGGGGCTCCGATGGCGGGACATTTGCTGCAGGCCGGGTATAGCCTCCGCGTATTCACGCGAAATCCGGAGAAGGCCTCCGCGTTGTTGGCGCAGGGGGCATCCTGGTGCGATAGCCCCGCGAAGGCTGCTGAAGGCGCGGATGTGGTCGGGGTGATGGTGGGCTTCCCGGAAGACGTGGAACAGGTGTTCCTGGGGGAAGAAGGGATCCTCTCGACCGTGCGCCCGGGTGCGCTCCTGATCGATTTTACCACCAGCAGTCCCGCCTTGGCTCGCCGGGTTGCAGAGGCGGCGGAAGCGAAAGGGGCCTGTGCCCTGGATGCGCCGGTTTCGGGGGGGGATGTCGGTGCCCGGAACGCCTCGCTTTCGATCATGGTGGGGGGCGACGCCACCGGGTTCAAGGAGGCCCTGCCCCTCCTGGAGTGCCTGGGCAAAACACGTGTGCACCAGGGGCCGCCCGGAAGCGGTCAGCACACGAAGATGGTGAATCAAATCATCATTGCGAGTACGATGATCAGCCTGTGCGAAGCCTTATTGTACGCCAGGCGTTCAGGCCTGGATCCGGAGCTCGTGCTACAGAGCATCAGCAGTGGTGCCGCCGCGAGCTGGGGCTTGAGCAACCTGGTCCCCCGGATGTTGAGGCAGGATTATGCCCCCGGTTTTTTTGTCGAGCACTTCGTGAAGGACATGGGGATCGCGCTTGCAGAAAGCCGGGCGATGGGCTTGCACCTCCCGGGCTTGGAATTGGCAGAGCAGTTGTACCGGAACCTGGTCGAGTTGGGTCATGCGAAGTCGGGTACCCAGGCCCTGATCCTTGCCCTCGAGGCGATGAACGCGGGTTGAGGGGGCGCCTCCCGGCAGCCTGCTAGGGTTTCCCCGGCGCTTCCGGGATGGTTATTTTTATAGACTCATGACCCAGGTGGAAGGTGACCTCGCTTGAGTCAGGTGCCCAGGTGACCAACTGGTTACGCTGCATCCTGCTCAGTTCTTTAACATCCAGGGTTTCCAGTGGGTGCTCGTTATAGTGGATGATTTCCGGTTTTTGGTGGTAGGCGCCCCGCCCGATCTCCATCGCGACGTATTCCCTTGGTTCACTGAACCAGGCGCGCTTTTTAAGGTAAACGATCGCGGCGTAGGTCTTTCCGTCTGGCGCACCGATAATCTCCCCGGTTCCCTTCGGGTAGTCATGGGTCAAGGCGTATTGCCATCCACCCACAGAAGCCAGGGTGATCATTACTAGTGCAATGAAAAGTCGGCGTTTTTTCACGGGTCCAATGTAAAGCGCGACCGGATTTTTGGAAGGAGATTCAACGACGAAGGCTTGGGGTGGGAGGGGATAGTCGCCATCGGGCAACAAAAAAGGCGGCTTCTTTGGCCTCCTTTTCTGCTGGACCCAGTCGTGGTCTCAGTTGTTTTTCCTGCGAAGGTCCGCGAGGATTTCGTCTACGGTGCGGTCATCTACCCGGTCCGCTTTCGATTCAACACCCTTCTTTTCCTGTTTATCCAGCCACTGGTGAATCAGGCGACTCCCCTCGGGTACTCCGGTATTCGCTTCTATGTCAGGCGGATCGGCCAGGGCCACGCTCACGAAGATGATGACCTCATCCTGGAACTGTTCCGTGTGTGTGTGGGTGAAGAGGTATTTTCCAATTATGGGGATATCGCCCAGCACGGGAACCTTTTTGATCACCTCATTGTCCGAGGTTTCGGTGAGCCCGCCGATCGCGACGGTTTTTCCACTCTCCACGTTGAACTCGGTCTCGATCTTTCGGATCTGCGTGATGGGGAAGCTGGTGTTGGCTTCACCTACGGTTTTTTCTCCAAGCAAGCGGCTGAGTTCCGGGGAGATCTTCAAGGTTACACTGTCCTTTGTGTTGATGGTCGGTATCACGGTGAGCCTGACCCCGATTTCAATAAAGGGCTGGGAGGAGTTTAGCTTGTATGCGAATCGGTCACCGGTGTCGCCCTGCGGAACGGCTTCGATGTTGGGTTCGTTTCGGCCGACATGGATCGTGGCCTTTTCGCCATTGGCCACGAGCAACTTCGGGTTGGACACAATTTGTACCCCGTCCATTTCTTTGAGCGCGCTCAGGGTGAGGGAGAAATCTTCCGCAGAGAGGATGGCCGTACGGACATCCATTCGATCTCGCGGGGTGGAGGGGGTGATACTGACGGTATCCGCACTGACCGTGGCCTGGTCGAAGTTGAGCCCGGACAGGACCGCGTTGACAACGGAGGTGTTTCGTATTTTCCCGTTGATGGTGTTCCGTGAATTGGAGTTCGCAGTGTTTCCCGAGGAGGTCCGGGATTCTGATCCGCTTCCCGCGGCACTGGTGGATTCGAGCGGGGTCCCCAGGTTGGCAATGCTTCGGTTGATCGAATCGCTTGCGTTGAAGGTCGTTCCGTTTCCGCTCGAATTTAAACCGTTGTTAATGGTCTCGCTGTCATCCGATATTTCACGCTGTAGGAAGGCGACTTTGGAGTTCTGTTCGACCCGTCTCCGGGTGTCGGTGTAATCCTTGCCTATAGAGTTTGCGGATAGGGTATATCCCTGCAGGACCTCCCAGTTGACCCCGATGTTTTCGATCGCCTGGTCGTTAAGCTCCACGAACTTTGCTTCGATGAAAACTTGTGGGCGGGGTTTGTCGATGATGGCGATGACCTCTTTGATTTCAAGGATCTGCTGGGCGGTTTCACGGACGATCAGGGCATTTGCGGCGACCAGGGGGGTGACGGAGGAATTGGTGCTCACCAGCATTTGACGCACCACGGGAAGGGCATTGGAAACCGTGATGTAATTGAGAATGATGGTCTCAACCTCCACGGGTTCCGCTGCGAGGGCGGATTTGGAGATGACCGTGTAGATGCCGGGGTGCTTTTCGACCATGATAAAGCCGGACTGGTCGAGGATGGCATTCATGGCGATCTCCCATTCCACATCCTGCAGGCTAACCGTCACGTTATGTCCTTCGAGTTGTTCGGAGGCGATAATGTTTGCCCCGGAAATGCGGCTGAACATGCGGACCACATCCTTGAGTGCTACATCGTCGAGCTCTATCGTGATCAATTCTTCGTCCACGTTGGACTGTTCGATATCGATACCCTTGTAGATCGGTTCGAGCGGTTGGATGTTGATGTCATCTTCCGGGGTTTTCACCTCGGCGGGATCGGCTTCTGCCGGAATCGCTATGGGTTCTGCCGGAACAGCAGGCGCAAGCGGGGGCACGGCCCTGGACCCCTGGTCTGCAAGGGGGGTGGCAATCGGGACAACCTTTGGCTGTGGGGGCGCCACCACCGGGTCTGCCCCTGGCGGTGTCGGTTCCGCTGCCGGGGTGGCAGGATCCAAGGCGGCGCTTTCCGCCAAGCCCGCTTCCTGGTTGGCTTTAACCTTCTCCGCGACCTCTCTTGCGCGACGCAGTGCATCGGCAGCAGAAGAGCGTGTCTTCTGCTGGATTTCATTGAGTTGGGTCGCCTGATCGCTGGTTTGCGCAACTGCTGAATGTGGATAGACGGTTAGTAGCAGTCCGACACCGGCAGTGATTATGCCTCTCTTTATCATCCTAAATACCTCGGGTTACAGGTGTTATATTAAAGGTTCAGTCGCGCACGGGTTCAAGCTGAATGTTGTCTGGAGTCAGGCTTTTTATAAGTAATTTGTAGGTATTGCCACCGACGTCGATTTCAAGAACATCGCCCTCCGTTACCATGTTTCCACTGATTATTGCTATGTTTTTGCCCCCCTTTGACATGACGCCGTTTATGGCCAGCATCTGTTTCAGGCGATCCTGTTCCGCAAGGGCCAGTGCGCGTAGCTCCGCCCCCGTCAGGCCCTGTTTAAGGGGAGAGATCTTCCGGGCATTGGGATACCAGCCCACCGGCCAAAATGGATCGCGCTTCCCGGACTCAATCTTCAGCGGGGGGGCCGCCTGGCTTTGGGCCTGCACGTTCGTGCCGAGGAGGGCGGCACAGGTGATGATCAATAATTTTCCGGCGTGGTGCATGTTCTGTCCTTGTTCGTGCTAGGAGGCGCGTTCGAATTCCGATTTCAGCTGGGGGTCCTTGAATATGGGCCATTGGACCGTAAAGGCGACTCGATGTTTTTCAAAAGTATCCGGGCTGGGTACGATGCTGAGGGTGGAGATGGTCGTATACGGGCTGATGGCCTGGATCTTGGTGACCAGGGCTCGTAACTCGTCGAATGAGCATGTTGTTTGAGCATCGATGGAATAGTACGCAATGTGTCCTATCCCGCCCTTGCCGCGGCTTTGGGTTTTCGGTGGGATCACCAGTTCGAGACCGAGTTCGCGACCGATGTCATAGATCTGGCGCGAAGCCCAGGCAAAGGATTCTTCGGCCATGAATGCGCTATTGAGCGCTGTCAGTTCCTGGTTGGTGGAAAGGGTATCCCGTTGGAT
>JAPYUI010000045.1:0-6980 GCA_029936175.1 Kiritimatiellia bacterium | reverse complement strand
GCACTGGCCTGCTCGCCGGTGGCATGGTCTCTCGCGGTGGTCGGCGTGATGCTGTTGAACACGACCTCGGAGAAATAGTTCTTCAGCTCCGGATCCTTTTGCAGCGAGGGTACAAGGCCAGCGAGCACGATCTGTTCGCCTTCCTCATCCACGACGGTGCCATTCAGGGTGAGGGTGTATATGCGTTCCGGATGGGTGATCTTCCGGGCCGGGGCGTTGCGGTTGTTCCGGCTTACAGCATCAATCCCTTCAATGCGGCTATAGATGCTCAGCCTGGTCAGTTGAATTCTTTCGGGAATCTTGTCGCGCAGGAGTTCCATGACCTCGGCCATGTCGACGCGGGCCGCCGGCCAACCTTTCAACTCGTTGAGGGTGTCCTCCCGGGTTTTCAGCAGCTTATTATTTGCGAGCGTACTCGCGTATTCCCCCTCCAGGGTTTTCCAGCGGGCGGCCAGGTTGCTTGCCTTGTTTTTCGCGCCGTTGTACCGGATGACCGTGGTCAACCCGAGCAGGATGGCCGCTGCGACCCCCCCGATGACCAGGTAGCGGATCAGGTTGCTGTCCCGTGCGGCCGAGTGATAGTGTATTTCGTTCTCGTTCAGTAAATTTACGTAACTGCTCATAGGATCAACTCATGATTGCAAGGGCTGCCCCGAGGGCGGGAGCGAACATGGATTCTACCCCCTTGACCCCGCGCGGGTACGAGGTGACACCGTTCGCGGTGAACGGGTTCCAGACTTCTACTTCGGTTTCCATGGTGCGGCCGATCTGCTCTATCCAATACGGGGAATAGCTGAGACCCCCGGAGGCGTAGATCTTGCCAATCCGACATTGTTCGTTGCGTTCAACATAATGTCTTGAAATGGTCAACTGCTTCAGGAAGGGACCCATGGGGTTTTCATTGGTCACGTTCAGCGGTTGGGGGTCGTCAAAGATGGTGGAAAGGGCGGCATCCTGGTCGATATTGAGGAGTTCGCGGATACGTGAAACGAGCTCCGATCCGCCATATTCAAACTTGCGCGTGAGGACGATGCGTCCCTGGTAAAAGAAACTCACCACGGTAACCTCGGCACCGCACTCGATATAGCACACGGCTTCCTCCACATTTTTAACCAAGTCGGTATGCTCGAAGGTGTGCAGGGCGGACAGGCCGGAGACCTCGACGGATACGAGGGTGGGGCGAGTTCCGGGAAGCAAGCGCTTGATTTTTTCTGTGTCAACCGCCGGGATAGATACCGCGATGACCTTGTTGTCATCCCCGCCAGTGCCCTCCTGCGCCACGCAGAACGCCAGGCGATAGTCCCCGTTCACGCCGAGCTGCTTGCGCAGGCGATTGTCCATGACGCGCCCGGAAAGCTTGGACGGGAAGTCGAGGTATCGGATCACCGAGTCGATCCCTGCATAGCAGATGGCGACATAAGGGGTGTTTAGCTTTTTATCCAGGTTGAGTCGAATATCTCCCTCGGCCTGCCAGTCGATCGATTCCATGACATCGGCCTCGATCAAGCTGAAAGAATTCCCGCTTTTCTTGATCCGGACCACCTTGATGCTGGTGCTGCCCAGGTCGATACCGAGGGCTTCTGTGATCTTTCGTTTTGATTTCTTGTCTGTTTTGCCCGTTTCCATGATGTTTGGTTCCCCGATAAACAGGTTTAATATACTCCGCTTTCCCGTAAGTAAACCTGGCGCACGGCATCTACGGCCGCGTCGTAATCTTCCGCCTTTACCAGGTAGAAATGGCAACGGGTGTTCGTTAGCATTCCCACGTCCTGCTGAAGTCGTTTGTTGTATGGGTTCAGGATAGCCACCAGTGCCTCGCCCTCCATGATGTCAAAGACGAGGGCGGCACGATACTTCATAAATTCCATATGTAGAAGCGAGAACGCCTCCTTGCGCATTTCAAAACATTTGAGCGAAACCATGGGAAGATTGGAGTCTTCGCTGATAAATTCCATGGCCTTTTCATAGCTGACAAGACCCCGGCCGTGGAGAATATGACTGACCGTCGAGGGAGCGTCCAGCATAACGCTGGAGTAGGAACAGAGGTCGTTGATCACCACGTTGTAATCTTCCGTGGTAAGCATCCGGGCTTTTTGCAGTCGATGCACCAGGACCAGCTCGCTGGCCAGGTCAAATTTGTAGATTCGCCGTTCATCGAGTTGCTGGCTGGATTGTTTCTGCGATTCGTTCTGCGTCTTGGCGAGGGCGGCAATACGTTCGATCTCAGGCAGGGAACCCGGCAAAGCATCCTGGTATTTCTGTAGACTGCGGACGGTGACGGTGACATATTCCTGGTTTTTTTCCGGGCTAATCAGGGCCCCGAGCTGCTGGGCATACTCGCCCGCCCGTTCCGGGTCCTCCATGTTTTCACTGAAATCCAGCAGGGAGAGGAGCAGGCCGGCGGTGGGGTCGTTCCGCTGAAGGTAATCCTCAAGCGTGACAATAGCCAACTGGTTCTCGTCTTGGATGGAGAGAACGTCTGCTGTACCCACATCTAACATTTCAGGATTTACCTTGTTTCACCGCAAATCAAGTCACGCACTATCGCTAGGCAAGAAATTAGCAAATTGTGTACCATTTGTATCGTTTCTCTACAAATAATTCTTAATTAAATTTGCGTGCGATGTTTGGCACTTAATTTGCTTTTACTTTGACACCTTGGCTTAGACATTTGTATGCCCGGAACGAAGGGCATTTTGCAAATGAAAGAGTTTTTGGAATCCTATGGCCCGTTCAGCTTCGTATATTAAAGACATCCTGCTAAACAATCGGCGATTGACCGAGGACCAGTGGGCGGAGGCGAGCCTGCAGGCTGAAGACGAGGCTAGGCCGGTTGAGGCCGTCTTGGTTGAAATGGCCTTGGTCAGCCAGAATGTACTCACGCTTGCGGCTGCGGAAGCGGCCAACATGGCCCCCATTCGCCTCAGCCATTTCTCTCCCGACCACGAGATGCTGGTGAACCTGCCGGCTCCCACCCTGCTGCGGCATAAAATGATGCCCATTGCCATGTGCGGAAAAAGTTTGACGGTTGCGATGGCGGATCCGTTTAACATCATGGCGGTTGACGAGCTGGCCGGCCTGACCGGGCTGAAAATTGTTTCCGTGGTTGCCTCGCAGGCTGAAATCACCACCCTGCTGGAGCAATTGATCCAGAATGAAGGTGGTCAGCTTCAGGAAATCCTCAATGATGTTGAGGATGTCGAGTTGGATATCGAGAGCATGGATGATCTCAATCTCGAGGAGATGCTTGAGATCGCCGAAGATGCCCCGGTCATCCGTGTCGTGAATTCCATCCTGGTGGAAGGGTTGCAGAAAGGCTGCAGTGACATTCACGTAGAGCCGATGGAGAAAACGATGCGCCTGCGGTACCGGATCGACGGCATACTTTATGAAACCCCTTCCCCGCCCATCAGCATGTTGGCTGCGATCTCCTCCCGGATTAAGATCATGTCCAACATGGATATCGCCGAGCGGCGGGTCCCGCAGGATGGTCGCTTCAAGATCAAGGCGCTGGATAAAGCCGTCGATATCCGGGTCAGCGTATTGCCTACCGTGCACGGGGAGAAGATCGTGATGCGTATCCTGGACAAGGCCTCCTTGCCTCCCGGCGTCGGTTCCCTGGGGCTGGACGATCATTCTTGCGAGAAATTCATGGAAGCCTTGCGCCAGCCGTACGGCATGCTTTTCGTAACCGGCCCCACGGGCAGCGGTAAGACGACGACGCTTTATTCCGCATTGCAAGAGCTCAACAAGGAGGGGGTAAACATCATCACGATCGAAGACCCCGTGGAATACCAGTTGAAAGGCGTGAACCAGGTACAGACCAACACCCAGGTCGGCCTTTCCTTTGCCTCCGGCTTGCGGGCTATTCTTCGCCAGGACCCTGATATCGTGCTCGTCGGGGAGGTTCGCGACACCGAAACCGCCAGTATTTGCGTGCAGGCGGCTTTAACGGGTCACCTTGTGCTCAGCACCTTGCACACAAACGATGCCTCCGGTGCGATCGACCGCCTTATGAACATGGGGATCGAACCGTTCATGATCGCGTCTTCGCTGATTCTGGCCCAAGCCCAGCGTCTCTACCGGAAGCTTTGCCCGGCCTGTAAAGAGCCTACGGATGCTCCCGAGGAATTCCTGCGGACCAACGGGGTGGATCCCAGCCAGTATAATTTTAGTGGGGCCACGTTCTTTAAGGCCGTGGGCTGCTGGAAATGCAGTGATATCGGCTATCGTAATCGCGGGGCGATCATGGAGATCATGGAGATTGATGGAAGGGTGCGCCAGATGATCAACGACGGCCGGACTTCTAACGAGATTAAAAATGAGGCCGAAAAATCGGGTATGTTGAACCTGCGGCGGGCCGGTATTCGTCAGGCCACGACCGGGGTGACCTCGATTGAGGAAATCATCCGTGTGACGTCTTCCCATTAACGCAAGGTTCAAGATCGAGTCATCGAGGTAAATTATGGAGCACTCAAGTTCACATGCCGCGTCCCAGATGGCATCCCTCAGCAAGCAATCCCATACCACGATTGAGATCTACAAGGTCCCCGGGGCGAACAAGATTCGGCGAACGGAACTCCCGATCTTTTCCCGCCTTCTCGCGGCCATGCTGGATGCGGGTATGCCGATCACGCAGGTACTCGATGCCCTGGAGGAGGAGTCCCAGCACAAAACGTTTAAACCGGTGATCTCCGGCGTTCGGAGCCGGATTGAATCCGGCGAGTCGCTTTCCGAGGCTATGGCGCATTACCCGGCCATTTTCGATGAATTGTATGTGAGCATGGTCTCGGCCGGTGAGGCCGGTGGTTTGCTCGCGGATATCACCGCCCGCATTGCCGTTTATCTTGAAACGGCTGCCAAGCTGCGCGGCAAGGTTCTTTCTGCCATGATGTATCCCACCATGGTCACTTTCGTTACCATCATCCTGACCCTGGTCATGATGATCTGGATCGTGCCGGCCTTTGCAACGATCTATGAGGATTTCGATTCCGACCTGCCGGGGCCCACGCAGACCCTGGTCAATATCAGCGCTTTCATCAAAGCGTACTTTCCTTACGTCTTCGGGGTCATTATCATCTTCGCAATCATCCTGCACCAATACAAGAAGACGCCGGGTGGAGCCTATGCAAGTGATCGGTTTAAGCTCCGGTTGCCCATTTTCGGTGAATTGTTCCGGAAAGTGTCCCTGGCGCGGTTCTCTTCGACCTTTGCCCAGTTGGTCTCCAGTGGGGTGCCCATGTTGAAGTCCCTGGAGATTACGTCTCAAGCGGTGGGGAACCGTGTTCTGGGTGGCATCCTGCTGCAGGCGCGCGATCACGTAGAAGCCGGTGAGCCCCTTTCGCAGGCCTTGTCAGTACACCGGGAATACCCCCGGATGCTGGTGCAGATGATGTCAGCCGGCGAGCAGTCGGGCAAAGTCGACGAAATGATGAGGAAGATCGCGGATGTCTACGAAGACGAGGTAAACACCACCTTGAATGGCCTGACATCGCTGATCGAGCCCTTGCTGATCGTGTTCCTCGGTGTGACCGTGGGCGGGATCGTGGTATGTATGTTCCTCCCGATCTTTAAGCTGAGCGAAATAGTCTCGCAATAAGCTCCGCGGGAATGCCCCACAGATCCGGGACTCCCCAGCCTGGGCGGGTCTTGTTCCGGTTTATATCTCGAGCATAGCTCCGAGGGCGCCAAGCCCTTCTTCCCCATGCCGTGGCATACGATCTTGTCCTCCTGTAAGGCTTTGACCAGGAATCGCTTGCATATTTACAAAAATGCGATTTGGATCGATATTAGCTGGGTTGCATCTCCGGATATGGACCCCTCGTACATCCAAGACCGATCGGACGTTTCAACGCGCTATAATTGTTGGTTTTCGAGTCGCTATGTTGCTGTAAGGCACGTTTCTTGAGTGGATTAGACCTGGTTCACAAGGTATTTGCATGGTTAAAATTGTTATTGGAATTGGAACGGGATGAGGATTTCAGCGCAACGGAGGACTATTTTTCCGGGAGCCATTCGGCCAGTTGGCACACCCTCTGCTTTTAATGTTCGCAATAAAGCAAATAAAAGCCCCGTTTATAGGTGAAAGGTTCACTTAAAGCGGGGTTGAGAGTACGTTACACTTAAATCAAAAATAAAATAGAAAGCTAAAGAGTAATGAAAAAGAAATCAGGATTCACCCTAGTAGAGATCATGATTGTGGTCATGATTATCGGCCTTCTGGCCGCGATAGCCATCCCAGGCTTCGCGAATGCTCGACGCACCGCTCAAAAGAACGCGTGTATTGAGAATTTACGCCAGATCAACGGAGCGGTACAGCAGTACCTCATGGCCCAGCAGACCACGAACATGCCGCCCAGCATCAGCCCGGGCCTGGATGTTTACTTCCAGAACCAGGCTCCGACGAATGGCCCCGGAGGCGGTACGTACACCTTACCGGGAACGGGTAATGGCGTGCCGACTTGTGCCCTGACGGCCGAGGGACACGTCCTCGACAGCTAAGAGTAGTGTTTTTTCCAAATGGAAAAAGAACGGTCGCCCACTGGGCGGCCGTTTTTTTTATTCCCCGTGGGTCCTTAGCCATCCAGACGGCATCCAGGTGGACCGGGGCCTTATTGCGAAACCGTTTGCCGTTTACACCCGGTGGCTTAGCCTGTCCGCGAAGCACGGGGTCAAGGGGTGTCAATTTTGTGAACGATCTGGCTCAACTATCTTCACCCGCATACGAACTTCGTAATATCCGTAAGGGACTCGTAACGTATGTAAGGGGTTATTTTCATGGACGCAACGTTCGTCATGCAAGGCGTCATTAGTTGCTATTATTTCCATGCTTAGCCCATTGGTTGGCACGTCTGTTGCTTTTCACCTCCCATACGAAATGTAATCCCCCGCCCGCTTGACTTGAGGGGGTTTGCTTGATGAGGCAAAAAATAAAATAGAAAGCTAAAGAGTAATGAAAAAGAAATCAGGATTCACCCTAG
>JAPYUI010000044.1:9114-27929 GCA_029936175.1 Kiritimatiellia bacterium | reverse complement strand
ACCCGGCTCTCGGCGGGAGGGATTTGCGCCTGCTCAGGGGCTGTTGGTCACCCGGAAATAGCGCCTCGCCCCGGTGGCCGGGCCGACATTCAAGGGGCTGGTATGCGGCCCGGGTGGAGCGGTGATCGTGGTCCAGGCCGGTGCCGCGAGGCTGTCGGTCTCCTGCACGTAAAGGTCACCCGTTCCGTCGAAGTGCAGGTGGATGTCCCCGCCGCTGTAGTCCGGCAGGCCGAAGATCATGTCGGGCACGTATTCGCCGGTCTGGCCCCGCAGCTGCAGGGAAAAGGAGATGTCGGAACTGGTGGCCTTGGCCTGGTGTATTTCCACGGCCAGGGTATTCTCGCCGGCCACCAGCATGGCGGGGCTGGGGGAGAATGTCTCGTAGCGGTTGTCGGAAATATTGGCCGCATCCGCATAGTGGCTGAACAGGACGGGATGGGCCAGGTCGTTGGTCATGTTGACCCGGTTCACCTCGATGCCGTTGAGGTAGCTCACCGCGCCGTCATCGTAATGCAGGACCACGGTGACGTTGGTGAAGTCGGTGGGGTCGTCGATGGTGAAGGTCTTGCGGAAATAGGTGGTGGCATACTTGTTCGTGCTATCGGGCCCAAAGCCGAGTATCGTCGCCTCGTCCCCGTCGCCATAGCCCAGCTCGGCCGGTCCTTCGATCCAGGTGCTGTGGTCAAAGCCGGGGTTGCGCCAGGCCGTGCCCTGGTCGGAGCCGTCATCCATGGCGCGCCAGCTCGCATCGACGGCAATGATTTCCAGGTCCGAGGTATAGGCGAATACGGTTGGGTTCGGGTCGATCACATTCGGGTTCTCCGTGGTGTCGCCCAGGTTGCTGACCGTCACCTGGTAGCGCCCTTGCGGCTGCTTTTCCGGGTGCTGCAGCGTCACCAGGCTGCCGTTGAGCATGGCGTTGGTGACGGTCAATGCCCCTCCGCCGCCGACCCGCTCCAGTGTGTAGTTCCCGGGAAGGCTCGCCGTGGGGCCGAGATCCCTGGAGAAGGTGAGCAAGACGGAGAAGTCACTGCCCCGGGCGCTGAGCAGGGTCGGCGCGACCGTGTCGTCGCTGACCACCAGGCTCGCCGTGTCGCTGAAGCTCACCCCGGCGTAGTTCGTGGCCACGGCCCGGTAATTCCCGGAATGGCTGGGGAGCAGCGGGTCGATCACCAGCGTCGCGTTGGTGCCACCCGCGACCGGGACGAAGCCACCCATCCCGTCATCATGTTCCCAGTAGATGCGGGGCGAGGGGAAGCCCCCGGCGGCGGCCGTGAAGGTGACGTTGCCGCCTTCGGCCAGGCTTTGTGCGGCCGGGGTGGGGTGGTGGGTGACCTGGGGTGCGCTTCCGGTGAGGGAGATGCCTTCACCGAGCAGCGCGAGGTCAAAACTGGTGTCCGAGCTGGTCACGGACCGCTGGTGTATCTCAACCGCAAGGACGTTGGTCCCGCCCAGCAGCAGGGCGGGGTCCGGGAAAAATGCATAAAAGGTGGATTCTTGCGGTTCGTTTACCGCGCCGCCGATCGCTCGGCTGTCGAAGAGAATCGGTGTCGGTGCAGCGGGCATGCGGTCCCGCACGACCTCGCTTCCGTTGAGGTACACCACGGCGCCGTCGTCGCGCCGCAGGCGCAGCACCAAGGCGCTGAACTCGGCCGGATGGCTGATATCGACGCTCGCCCGGTAATAGGTGGTGATAAATTTTTGTGTGGAAATCCCGCCGAAGTCGACCACGGTTGCCTCGTCCCCGTCGCCGTAGCCCAGGGGGGCCGGGCCCCGGGCCCAGGTGCTGTCGTCAAAGCCGGGTGCCTGCCAGGCCGTGCCCTGGTCGGAGCCGTCATCCAGGTACGCCCAGGTCGTGCCCGCCGGCAAGATGACGTACTGCGCACGCAGGGGGAGGTTGCCGGCCTCGTTTGGCGTGCCATCCAGATCGCTTGCCGCCCCGGCCTGCACGCGGGCACGGTATGGCGTGCCGGGTTGGGGCGGAGCCAGGGTCGTGAGAATGAGCTCGGTGAGGTTCGAGCCGGCAAGCGCGCCCTGCACGCCGAGATTGTCGGCGTCCGGGTCACCGGCCTCCGGGTAGATCGAGAGGTGCGCGGGCACGATGGTGCCCAGGTCGATCTCCTCGCTGAAGGCCAGCGCGATCGAGCCCTCGCTCGTGACCATGCCGGAGAGGAAAACCGGGCCGTTTACGATCCCGCTGATGGGCTGGTCGTTGACGGCTGCGTTCGGGTTGCCCGCCTCGTCCTGTACCGCCCCCGCGGACAGGGTGAGCAGGTAAGGGACCTGGGATAGCGCGGGAAGCGAGGAGGTCACGACGAAGTTTGTCCCGTCGAGCAGGCTGAACCCGGCGATGCCCAGGTTGTCCAGCACGGCGTCGCCGCCCACGGGGAAGATGTGTACGCCGGGGGTGGAAAGGAAGGCGGGATCCATGTCCTCGTCGAAGGTGAAGACGAAGGTCCCGTCGCTCAAGAGGCGCGGCTGGTTGACCGGGTCGGTCATCAGCAACGGCGGACGGAGGTCCTCCTCGAGTGCAATGCTGGCCGTGCGCGAATCCGTGCTGCCCGCCAGATTCGTGGCGCGGGCGAAATAATCGCCGGCCGTGCCGGCGGTCATGTTGGAAATGGTGTAGGTGCTCCCCGTCGCACCGGTGATGGCCGCGCCGTCCTTGAACCACTGGACAACCGGCACGGGCAGGGCGTCAAACGAGGCCGCCAGGTGGTGCTCCCGCTGCTCCAGGACCACGGCATCCGCGGGCAGGGTCCCGCCGCTGAGGTCGACCGGGATCGTACCTGTTCCGTAGATCACGGTAAGTAGGGGGCGACGATTGATCGTGGGGTTTTCCGATGCGTCGAAGTCCCATCCGTTGCTCACCTCGGTCAGCAGGGCCCAGCCCGTGTTGCTGAGGCCGGTGGACCAGGCCATGACATCCGCGGTCAGGTCGATCGTGACAAAGTCGTCGTTCGGGCCGCTAAGGGTCCCGGTGGGAGTCGCCGCTGCCTCGATGTCATCTGCCTGCACCCCCCCCAGCAGGTTGCTCCAGGTGCTGCCGGCCTCGCTCCAGTCGACGAGCATGCGATGGAAGGCCACCACCCCGCCCGGGTCAAAGCTGTAGAAGGTAAGCGTGGCGGAGAGGATGTTCTCGCCCAGGGGCACCTGGTTGGTTCCCGGCCCGAAGAGCTGGTCAAAACGCAGGAGCCCTTGGACCGGGCCCCCGCCGTCGGATCCGTCCACGCTGATGGAGGGGTTGTTCCCGAGCGGGGTGAGTGGCGTGCCGAGGCGGATCTCGGTATCCTGCGTGCCGAGGTAGCCGTTCACCCCTTCCTGCAGGGTGAGGGTATGGTTCTGCCCCATCGATGTGGAGAGCAGCCCCAGGAACAGGCCGGAACACAGGCTGGATAAGGACGGCTTCATGGTAGTGCGGCCAAAACGCAGTCGCAAGGGGGATTATGCGTCCCCTGGAACACGGGGCCAAGCATGGATTCGGGATTTGGCCCGTTTTCGCGACCGATCCGGGTCTTGCCGCGGCCGGGTTCAACTATTCACGGAAGAAATAGATCATGCCGTACTGCTGGGCCCGGGGTTCAGGTGAAGAGGTCCCGGATCACCTGCGCCTCCTCGACGCCGGTGAGGCGGAAGTCGAGTCCCTGGAACTTGTAGGTGAAGCGGCTGTGGTCGATGCCGAGCAGGTGCAGCATGGTCGCGTGGAAATCGCGCACGTGGACCTTCCTGTCCACCGCGTTGTACCCGAAATCATCGGTGGCGCCGTAGGTCGTTCCGCCCCGCACCCCGCCCCCGGCCATCCACATGGAATAGCCCTTGATATGGTGGTCGCGCCCGGAACCCTGGGCCATGGGCGTCCGGCCGAATTCCCCGCCCCAGATGATGAGGGTGTCGTCCAGCATGCCGCGTTGCTTGAGGTCCTTGAGCAGGGCCGAGGTGCCCTGGTCGACGAGGGAGGCGGTCTTGACGACCCCGCCCTTGACCCCGCCGTGGTGGTCCCAGCCGCGGTGGTAGAGCTGGATAAAGCGAACCCCGCGCTCGGCCAGCCGCCGGGCGAGCAGGCAGTTGCTGGCAAAGGAGCCATCGCCGGGCCTGCAGCCGTAGAGGTCGACGATGTGCTTGGGCTCCCCGGACATGTCGGTCAGCTCGGGCACGGAGGCCTGCATGCGGAAGGCCATCTCGTAACCCGCAATCCGGGTCGCGATCTCGGGGTCCTGCAGCGCCTTGTTGCGGATGGCGTTGATCCGGGAAACCGCATCCACGACCTCTTTCTGCTGCGCCCGGCCGACGCCCGCGGGATTGCCGACATAATGCACCGGGTTGCCGGTTGCATGCATCTGGACACCCTGGAAGCGGCTGGGGAGAAAGCCCGAGTGCCACTGGCGGGAACTGATGGGCTGGCTCTGTCCGCCCCCCACGCTGGTGAGCACGATAAAACCGGGCAGGTCCCGGCTCTCCGCCCCGAGCCCGTACAGCACCCAGGAGCCCATCGAGGGGCGGCCGCTGATCGCGGTGCCGGTATTGAAGAAGGTGTGGGCGGGATCGTGGTTGATTTGCTCGGTGTGCATGGAGTTGATGATGCACATTTCATCGGCGTGGCCGGAGATGTGCTTGAACACGTTGGACATGGCCAGGCCGCTCTTGCCGTACCGCTCAAAGGTGTGCTGGGGGCCGAGGACCTTCAGCGCCTTGCCCTGCAGCTGGGCGATCGGCTGGCCCTTGGTAAAGGACTCGGGCATCGGCTTTCCGTTGTGCTTGGCCAGCTCCGGCTTGTTGTCGAAGGTCTCGAGGTGGCTGGGTCCCCCGGCCATGCAGAGGTGGATAACCCGCTTGATGCGGGGGTGGTGATGCGTCTGGATGCCCTGTGCGGTACCGGCCATCGAGGCGAGGGCGATCGAGCCGAGCCCGGTCCGGCGGAGGAAGGTGCGCCGCGCGACGGTTTCGTCCGGCAGGGGTTGGGGATGGCTGGATGGTTGCATAGCGGGCTCCCTAGTAGCGGGTGATGGTTTCATGCAGGTTGAGGATGACGCGGGAAACCCCGGTCCAGGCGGCGAGCTCGGCCGGGTCGAGGTCCGTGGCGACCGGCGCCTCGCCTTCCGCGATCAGCTTCTTGGCCGCGTCGACCTGGGCCCGGTAATGGGCCAGGTGCTGCTCGTAGACGCGTTTCAATTCCGTTGCGACGGCCGCCTCGGCCGTCCGGGACAGCACGTTCCGGTGCGCCCACTGGATGCGATCCTCCGGGCGCGCACCGCCCTCGCGCATGATCCGTGCGGCGAAGACCCGGGCGGCCTCGACGAAGCTCGGGTCGTTCAGGAGGGCCAGGGCCTGGAGCGGGGTGTTGGACCGTGCGCGGGTGGCGGTGCATTCCTCGCGGCTGGGGGCATCGAAGGCCTTGAGCATGGGGTGGAGGAAGGTGCGCTGCCAATGGGTGTACACGCCGCGCCGGTACTGGTTGTCGTTCTTGTCTGCGGCGTACTTCCGCCCGGGAAAGTTCAGCTGGGCGTAATAGCCCACCGGTTGGTAGGGCTTGGCGCTCGGCCCCCCCAGCTTGTGGATCAGCAGCCCGCTGGCGGCCAGGGCATTGTCCCGCACCATCTCCGCGGCGAGGCCGAAGCGGCCCTGCCGGGCAAAGAGCGCGTTGTAGGGATCCTCCGCGCGCAGGGCCGGCGACGGCCGGGAGGATTGGCGGTAGCTTGCGCTGGTGACGATCTTGCGCATCGTGTGCTTGATGTTCCACCCGGACTCGACGAAATCAACCGCGAGCCAGTCGAGCAACTCGGGATGGGAGGGGAAGGTGCCCTGGCCGCCAAAGTCATCGACCGAGCTGCAGATGCCGCGGCCGAACAGGAGGTACCAGAGCCGGTTGGCCAGGGTGCGGGAGCTGAGCACGTTGCCCGGTCGGCCCAGCCACTCGGCCAGGTCGAGGCGGGTGGCCCGCCGCTCGCCGGTGTCCAGCTTGCCGAGGAAGGCGGGGATCGCGGGCTGGACCTCCTCGCCGGAGTCGTCCATCCAGTTGCCACGGGGCAGGATACGGATCATGCGCGGCTTGACCGCCTTGCTCACCACGGTCGAGATGCCCTTGCTGTTCACCTTGCCCCGCTCGGCCTCAATGCCCGCAATCGTCTTGTTCAATGCAAGGATCGCCGGGGCCGTGGCCAGGAAGTGCTCCCGGACGGCCTTGGCCTGCTTGTCGTCGCGCTGGTCCGGGGCGATGACCAGGGCACGCGCGACCTCGTGGGGGAGGCCCTTGACGCCGATCCAGCCGGCCTTGTCCCAGTGCACCAGGCCGTCGAACTGGGTGTAGGCCATGCCCTTGACTTTCCGGCCGGCCGGGAGGCCGAGCTCGGCCGCGTTCACCTCCAGCCGGACCCATTCACCCGCCTTGGGCAAGGCGCCCTTGCGCTGGTAGGCCGCGTAGCTCTTGGGCTGCCGCCCGAAGGAGATGTCGTCGCTCCCCCAGACCGCCCGGTGGTCCCAGGTCCCGTCGTTGAACTGGAGCATGAGGGCTTTCGGGGGATTCGCGGCATCGAGGTGAACCCAGGCGAAGAAGCGGGTATCCGCCGTGGTCTCCAGCGGTTTCTTGGCGTTGTCGTAGAAATGCTGGACCAGGCCCTTCGCTTGCTGTCGCCGGGAGCTTTTCCCGCTGTGTACCGGTCCCTTGTCGGCCGCGACAAAATTCCAGGCACCGTCGCTTTTTCCGCCCGTGTCCTGCCGGTCGTCAATCAGGACGGTCTCGACTTCCTTGGTCTGGTCCATGCTAGCCCGCGCGGACTTCTCCCATGCAGGCTGGCCGGCGAGCAGCTCCGTGCCCTCGGCCGTGACTTGGGCCTTCACGGCCGCAATGTCCCGGTCGAAGGCCTCGATTTTCGCTTGTGCTTCCGGGTTGGGTACCTGGATTTCCGGCGGGCGCTTGCGGGCGCCGTACACGCCGCGCTCCTCGATGTCCGCGAAGAAGGCCCCGAAGGAATAAAAGTCCCGGGTGGTGTAGGGGTCGTACTTGTGGTTGTGGCACTGCGCGCAGCCCATGGTCGCGCCCATGTAGACCTGCGAGACGTTGCGTACCCGGTCGGCAAAATAGATGGCCAGGTATTCCTTGGCCTGCGAGCCGCCTTCTTCCGTGGTCTGGTTGAGCCGGTTGTAGCCGGAGGCGACGCGCTGGTCGAGGGTGGCGTCCGGCAGGAGGTCACCCGCCAGCTGCTCGCGCATGAAGCGGTCGTAGGGCATGTTGGTGTTGAAGGCCTTGATCACGTAGTCCCGGTAGGGGGATTGCGAGACGTTCTGGTCCCCGTGGTAGCCGACCGTGTCGGCGTAGCGGACGAGGTCGAGCCAGTAGATGGTCATGCGTTCCCCGTAACGGGGTGAGGCGAGCAGCCGGTCGACCAGCTTCTCGTAGGCCTCCTTCGATCGATCCTTGACGAAGGCATCGACCTCGGCCGGGGTGGGGGGCAGGCCGGTCAGGTCGAAGGACAGGCGCCGGATGAGGGTTACTCGGTCGGCTTCCGGGGAAGGTTTGAGGCCCTCGGCAGCCAGCCCGGCGGCAATGTAGCGGTCCACCTCGTTGATCGCCCATCGCCCGGCCCTGGGCGGGGTGGGTTGCTTCAGTTCCGTGTAGGCCCAATGCGCCTCGTAGGGGGCGCCCTGGGCAATCCACGTGCGCAGCAGCTCGCGCTCGTGCGGCTTCAGGGACTTGTGCGTTTCCGGAGGGGGCATGAGGTCGTCTTGGTCGTCCGCGAAGATCCGGTAGACCAGCGCACTCTTCTTCGGGTCGCCGGGCACGATGGCCGCATCGCCATCCTTCCTCCGTGCAATGGCACTGCTCCGCAGGTCGAGCCGCAGGTCGCTCTCGACCTTCTTCGCATCGGGCCCATGGCAGGCAAAGCACTTGTCGGTGAGAATGCCCCGGATATCCCGGTTGAACGTGATCTCGCCGGACGGGACCGCGCGGACGGCGAGCGGGGACAGGAAGGGGAGAAGCAATAGCGCGGATATTGATTTCATGTGCCCTTTACTCTCACGATGAATCCTCAATTTACCAAGTGTATTTGCGGCAAAAGTACGGGCTGCTAAAGCGACACGACCCGGGCCGATGCGAGTGGCGGGGCTTGAACCCTTTGCCCGGTACCGCTTGGTTGCGCTATTTCAGTTGTAATCCGCGTTTCTTGAGGAAGTCCCGGTTGGACGGGGTCTTTTTCAGGTCCTTAAAGCGTTCTCTCAGGCGATTTTCCGATGCGACGTGGGCGACGATGTTGCCTTCCTTGTCCTGGAGCGCGACGATATAGCCATCGTACCACACGCCGTGGTTGATGTGATTGGGATCGCCGATGCCGGACTTGAGGATCTCGGACTCCACGTGAATTTCGCTCGCGCTGGGCAAGCTGATCTTCGATTGGTAGTTGAGCAGCATCCGGTCGAGTACCTTGTGCTGCCGCTTGTCCTTGAGCAGAATGTTGGGGCTCCCATCGTATGCGCCGACAATCAGGAGGGTCAGGTCCAGGTCCATCAGGTCGATGACCCCGTGCGTGTTGGCGATGCTGATGAAAAACTGGAGGTTCTTACGGCCGCTTTTCGTGTCGTCCGGGGTTTTGCGATCCATCTTGATCGCGATGGGGTACTTCATGAAGGGTTTTTCTGCGCTGACGAAGGTCGTCAGGATGGCTAAACTAAACAGTAGCAATAATTTGTACGCAGTGGACATCAAAGCTTCTACTTGTACTTAAGATACCACCTTTTCGAGTAAAAACGCTTTTAAAGTACCCGCCTCCTCTTTATATATTCATTTATTCGGAAAAGCGGATATATGGATTCTGACGCCTTACAGACCTTTAAAGCCCTCGCAGATGAGAACCGTCTGCGGATTTTGCGCTGTATCTCGGTAGCTGAGTTGTCAGTGGCCGAGCTGGTGACGGTGCTGGGTCTTCCCCAGTCGACCGTGAGCCGGCATTTGAAACCCCTGCGGGATGCCGACCTGGTCGAGGCCAGGCGCAACGGGACCTCGGTGTATTACCGCCGGGGCCGCGCCTTTTCCGACGCGGGCTTCAGCGGCTTGATGGATACCCGGCTGAGCGGCTTGCCGGCGGCTGACCGGGACCGGGCATCCGTGCGACGGGTGCTGGACAACCGGAAGAAAATCAGCCGGGACTTTTTTGACGAGATCGCCGGTAGCTACGGGGCGCTTACCGAGCCGGGTGGGGGATGGCGGGCTGTTGCCGCGGCCCTCGCGGTTGGCCTGAGCGGTAAGGAGGTTGCGGACCTCGGTTCCGGGGAAGGGCAACTGGCCCTGTTGCTCGCGCGCTTTGCCGCCCGGGTGATTGCGGTCGACCAGTCGCCCCGCATGTTGCGCCTGGTTGAAGAGGCCGCGGAGGAGGCGGGCCTGGGACACGTGATCCAGGTTGCCGAGGGCGATCTCGAGGCCCTTCCCTTACCGGAGGCCTCGGTGGACGTTTGTTTCATGAGCCAGGCGCTGCATCACGCGGCGCATCCGGAGAGCGCGGTCGCCGATGCCGTACGGGTGCTGCGCAAGGGCGGAACCCTGATCGTGCTCGACCTCGTGGCACACGAGCAGGAATGGGTCCGCGAGCAATATGCCGATCAATGGCTGGGCTTCGAAGTCTCAGCCGTTGAAGAGTGGATGACCCGGGCAGGCTTGACCATTCGCTATACCGAGCGCCTCGTCGGGGCGACCCCGGATTTGCCGGTCCTGCTGCTGGTCGGGGAAAAGTGATTGCCTCATTACGAACGTGGACATGCCAAACGAATGTAGCGCGCAAGCGCCGAATGATAATAAAACACAAAGGATAACACTATGTTGACAAAAGAAAAACAGGACTACGTGGTTGCGGATATCGACCTGGCCGCCTTCGGCCGCAAGGAACTCGACCTGGCCTTCGAGGAGATGCCAGGCCTCGTTTCACTGATTAAACAGTATGGCGATTCCAAGCCACTTAGCGGGGCCTGTATTGCCGGTTCGCTGCACATGACGATCCAGACCGCGGCCCTGATCGAGACCCTACTGGCCCTCGGTGCCAGGGTGCGCTGGGCCAGTTGCAATATCTACTCGACCCAGGACCATGCCGCCGCGGTGATCGCGGCACAGGGCATCCCGGTCTTCGCCTACAAGGGTGAAACCCTGGAGGAATACTGGGAGTACACGGACCGGATCCTCGACTGGGGTGATGAGGCCTGTAACATGATCCTCGACGATGGAGGGGATGCCACGCTGTTCGTGCACCTGGGTTACCAGGAGGAACAGCAGCCCGGAACCCTTGCCGGAAAGACCGCGGGCAGCGAGGAGGAAACGGTCCTCCTGGCCCAGGTTGCCAAGGCCGTCGCCGCCCAGCCCGGGCGCTTTACGAAGATGGTCGAGTCGATTCGTGGCGTGAGCGAGGAAACCACCACCGGCGTACACCGCCTGTACCAGATGATGGAACGCGGCGAGCTGCTCTTCCCCGCCTTCAACGTGAATGATTCCGTGACCAAGTCCAAGTTTGACAATGTCTACGGCTGCCGCCACAGCCTGCCGGACGGCATCTGTCGGGCGACCGACGTGCTGATCGGGGGCAAAGTAGCCGTCGTCGCCGGTTTCGGCGACGTGGGCAAGGGCTGTGCCGAGGCCCTGCGCGGCCAGGGTGCGCGGGTCATCGTTACGGAAATCGACCCGATCTGCGCCTTGCAGGCGGCCATGCAGGGCTACGAGGTGGCGCACATGGATGACGCGGCATCCGAGGGGGATATCTTCGTGACGACCACGGGTTGCTGTGACGTGCTCACGGAGGCGCACATGCTCAAGATGAAGCAGGGTTCGATCGTGTCGAATATCGGTCACTTCGACAGTGAGATCCAGGTCTCGGCCATGCGTAAATACGAATGGAAAAACATCAAGCCGCAGGTCGACGAGATTACCTTGCCCAGTGGGAACAGTATTCTCCTGCTCGCCGAGGGTCGCCTGATGAATCTCGGTTGCGCCACCGGCCACCCGAGCTTCGTGATGTCCAACAGCTTCACCAACCAGGTCCTGGCCCAGATCGAGTTGTACACCAAGGAGGGCGAATACCCGGTAGGGGTGTACGTGCTGCCGAAGCACCTGGATGAAGAAGTGGCGCGCCTGCACCTCGACAAGCTGAGTATCAAACTCGACCAGCTGAGCCAGGCCCAGGCCGACTACCTCGGTTTGCCGGTTGAGGGTCCATACAAGCCGGAGCATTACCGCTACTAGGGGTTCCGGGAGTGACCGGGACCGGGCCGTTGTCGTCTACGCCTGCCTGGATCCGGGTCGCGGGGGTATAGGGGCCTTCCGGGTAGGGTCTTCCGCCGCTCATTTATCTTGCCCGGAACCAGAATATTTCAGAGGATAAGTCGTTATAGTCCTTAATCTGGAGGTTTGTTATGAGAAATGTATGTAGAGCTGTTCCTTTTTGCCTGTTGGCCCTCGCTATGGCCGGGTGCGGAAGCCCGGAAGCAGGCGTGGATATCGACGCCGCAGTGAGCAAGGCGGTCAAGGCCCAGACCGCCCCCCTGTTGACCCGCAACCAGGAGCTCGAAGCGCGCGTGGCCCAGTTGGAGCGCACCAACCTGCGCCTTGATCGTACCATTGAGGCGATGAAAGACTCATCGACCACCAACCAGGTTCGCGACATGGTCAAGGGCTTCCTGGAGGAGGAGGTCCAGACGCTCGTGGTGACCAAGCTGGATGAGAAAATCGGGGGTGCCCAGGAGGCCGGCCAGATGTTCACCGGTATCTGGGACCAGCAGATGGCCGCGTATGAGGCGCGGAAAGAGGCGGAGAGTGAGGCCCGTCGCGAGGAGCGCAGGGAGGAGGAGGAAGTGCGTCGCGAGGAACGTAACGCGGACCGCCTCGCACGCTTGCAGGAGGACTTGAACCTGAATGACGACCAGGCGGAACGCTTGTCCATCGCCCAGGGAACCTTCCGCTCCAGCTTGCAGGAAACCTTTCTGGCCATGCGGGAAGGGGGCGATTTCGATCGTGACACCATCCGGGACAAAATGGCGGGCCTGCGTGAGGTCCACAATGAGATCGTTGGCCAGTTTCTCTCCGAGGAACAGATGGAAGCCTATGCTGAAAAAAACCAGAGCCCTTGGTCTTTTTTCGGTGGCGGTGGCGGTGGCGACCGGGGCCGTGGTCGGGGTGGACCCGGCGGTGGACCCGGCGGCGGACGCTAGCAAGCGGCTCCTGCGCCACGGAACGATTACCCGGTTTTCGTGGGTCGTGCGATCCTGAGCAGCTGGCGCGCGGCCTCCACTTCTTTCAGTGAGCCCTTGCTGCGGCGGTATTTCAGCTCGAGGCGATGGATCAGTTGTTCCACGTCATGTTGTTCCGGACGCTCGTGCCGTGTCCATTCCTCCTCGCCTTTAAGGCGACTCTGGATGCGCCAGCCCGCTTTTTCCCGCACCCCCATGACCTCTCGGATCTCCCCTTCGTGGTTCCGTTCCCGCCAGCCTTGATGGATCTTGCGCATGGCATGAGTATGGAGCGCGTTTGCTGATCGGCAAGTGGAAATCGGTGGCCGATCACCCTGGGGTGGTTTTTCTTGGACTCTGAAAATCATTCGTGCTGTAGAGATTGAATGATGAATCATGTGGCCTGGCTACTCGTATGCCCCCTCCTGGTGACCTCCTTCGCACAGCGGGATACCGATGCGGATATCGCCAGCCAGGTACCCGCGGCCATGGAAATCCTGGAGGCCTGGGAAGAGGGGCAAGCGGAAAAGCGATCGCGGTACCTCCATATGGTCTACTGGACACCGGCGGATCGCGCACCTGCGGCGGATTACCGCGCGCGCCTGCAACGTATGCTGGAGCATATCCAGGCCTTCTACGCAGGGGAAATGGAGCGACTGGGTTTCGGTCGTCGGTCGATCCGGCTCGTGTATGATGCCGAGGGAAAAATGCGCATCCACCTGGTGAAGGGGAAGCAACCGTACAGCGCCTACAACGTGCAGAGCGGGCACGCGATCCGGGGGGAGTGCCTGCCCACCTTGAAGCGGGCCGGGGTGGATCCGGAGGATGAAACCATCGTGATTTTCTGTAACATGGCGGACTGGGATCCCGAGAAGCGTACCTTGCGGCATCGCAGCCCGTACTATGCCAGCGGATCCTCCCGGGCGGGCACGGCCT
The DNA here is from genome assembly GCA_029936175.1 of Kiritimatiellia bacterium. GTDB lineage: Bacteria > Verrucomicrobiota > Kiritimatiellia > SS1-B-03-39 > UBA6053 > JAPYUI01. Next base: position 14,798 of record JAPYUI010000044.1, on the reverse strand, counting down.
GGCAACTCGACTCGCCCATCCTCGACACGCTCCACCTGGAAAAGAAGGCACCCAGGCTGCACGATGGCCAGTACGGCCACATTTCGATCGGCAAGCATAACTCGATTTTCATCGGTGGTATCGCCCATGAGCTGGGGCATGCGCTTGGGCTCCCTCATGCAAAGGAGCGTGCGGATGAGCGAAAGCGCTTTGGTACCGCCTTGATGGGTTCCGGCAATCGGAGCTATGGAGACGAGCTCCGCAACGAGGGCAAGGGCTCCTTCCTCACCCTGGCGCACGGATTGCGCCTCGCCTCCCATCCCCAGTTCAGCGGTTCCATAAAAGAGCTGAACACCCAAGCCAAGGTGAAGCTGCTGGAACCGGCCCTGGTGCCGGATGGCAAGGGCTTTATCTTCAGCGGAACGATTGAAAGCGAGATCCCGGTTTATGCGGTGATTGCCTACATGGACCCGGAAGGAGGGGGTGATTACGATGCGACCACGTCCAGTGCCATCCCGGATGCAGATGGCCGTTTTGTCCTGCACTGTCATGCACACGCTCCGGGAAAGCCCGCCCAGCTCCGGATCGTCGCCTGCCTGGTGAATGGCACGGCTTCGGCGAATGCCCGGGCCTGGTCGCCCTTTGTCTTTCCCTATACCGTTCGTCGTGATGGGACGCCCGAGGTCACCGCCCTGAGTCGACGACTCTCCCTGGCGCCGCTGGTCGAGGCCGTGAACCGGCGCGACCGCGTGGCGGTTAAAAAGAGCCTCGTGTTTCTCCAAAAACATGGGGTCGATGAAACGACGAAGGCCGTGGCTCGCCGCTTGCTGCAGACCTTAAATCCGGGGGCCCATGCGATACGGCCTGACGAGGTGCCGGTCGATACCAAGACGGTCGCCCTGGCGGACCTTGCTCCGGACGATGCATCGGTGGGGTGGCTGAAACCCATTCGTGGCCGGGTGCCGGACCCGCGAGCCCTGTTCGAAAGTGCGGGGCGTCTGTTCACCTCGGGCATTTACGCCCATGCGCCTGCACGACACGTATTTACCCTGGGTGGGCGGTGGAAGACGTTTAGCGGCCAGGCGGGAATGTACGATACGCGGGAAGGAAGCGTGGTTTTTGTCATAAAGGGCGACGGTCGGGAATTGTATCGATCCCGACAGACCCGCGCCGGGCAGCTCTGCTCGTACCGGGTGGCGGTTGAGGGGGTAAAGGAACTGGAATTATCCGTGGAGAATGGAGGCGATGGCAATGACTCCGACTGGGGTCTCTGGCTGGGGCCGGAATTGTCACGTTAGTCGTCGGTGGGGCGTGATCCCGGATGTCCCGGCGTTCATCTACGCCAGGCATGATTTGGCTGGTGCCCGCGCCCCTTATGCCAGGATGTCCTTGACCACGTGTCCGTGTACGTCGGTCAGGCGGAAGTAGCGGCCCTGGAAGCGGTAGGTGAGCTGCTCGTGGTTGATCCCGAGCAACTGCATGACGGTCGCCTGGAAATCATGCACATGAACCGGTTGATCGACCGCGTTGAAGCCCAGTTCATCGGAAGCACCGTAGCTGATGCCCGGCTTTACCCCACCACCGGCCATCCAGACCGTAAAGGTGTAGGGGTGATGATCGCGGCCCCAGCGGGGACGGTTCTTGATGTTGCCCTGGATAAACGGGGTTCGGCCGAATTCGCCACCCCAGATCACGAGGGTATCGTCGAGCATGCCGCGCATCTTCAAGTCCTGGACCAGCCCCGCGCTGGCCTGGTCGGTGTCCTTGCACTGGGTGTAGAGCTCGGTGGTCAGGCTGTTGTGCTGGTCCCATCCGGCGTGCATGCACTGGACAAAAGGAACCCCCCGCTCGGCCAGGCGCCGGGCCATGAGACAATTGTAGGCAAAGGTTCCCGGTTCGCGCACCTGGGGGCCGTAAAGCGCGAGCACGTGCTCGGGTTCGTCCGAGAAGTCGGTTAATTCCGGAACCGAGGTCTGCATGCGGTAGGCCATTTCATACTGTGCGATCCGGGTCTGTATCTCGGGATCGCCCGCCTCCTGGTACTTGAGCTGGTTGAGTTCGGCGAGGTCGTCGAGCAGCCCGCGCCGCAATTCCGGCTTCATGCCCTTGGGATTGGAAAGGTACAGCACAGGGTCCTTACTTCCGCGAAACTTGGCTCCTTGGAAACGGGTGGGAAGAAAGCCGGAGCCCCAGTAGAAATCATAAAATATCTGGCCGCAGCTCGTGCCCTTGCTCACGGAGGTCATCGCGACAAAGCCGGGAAGATCCTGTGAGCTGGACCCGAGCCCGTAGTTGAGCCAGGCGCCCATGGTCGGGCGCCCGGGTATTTCCGCGCCGCTGAGCAGGAAGGAGATGGCCGGCGCATGGTTTACCGCCTCCGTGTGCATGCTCTTGATGAAACAGAGCTCGTCCGCGATCCGCGCCGTGTGGGGCATGAGTGCGCTCACCCAGGCCCCGCTCTTTCCGTGTTGTTTGAAGGGCTCGATGGGCTGCAGCATGAGTTTGCCCGAGGGATTGCCGGTCATGGTGCTGAAGCGTTTGCCGACAAGGTACTCTTCCGGTACGGGCGTCCCGTGCAGCTTGTGCAGGGCAGGCTTGTAGTCAAAGAGGTCGATGTGCGTGGGTGCGCCGTTCTGGAAGAGGTAAATAATGCGCTTGGCCTTCGGGGGAAAATGCGGCAGGCCCGGCAAGCCGTTATTCCCCGCCGGTGGGGCTGCAAGCAATTTATCCCGGTCGAGCAGTCCCGCGAGGGCGAAGGCACCGATGCCGGTTGCACTGCGCCCGAAAAACTGGCGGCGGTTGATCGCGAGCTGTCGATCCTGCACCGGCGCCGGTGCTGCGGGGTCGAGAATGTTCCAGGCGGCGTTCATTCCTTGTTCAGGGTTTCGTCCAGGTTCAACAGGTTCAGGCATAGCGCGGCCCAGGCCGCATGGGTTTCCATGTGCAGGCTCTCGTCCCGTTCCGATGCGCCATGGGAAAGGAAATGCCTGGCCGCCTCGGGTTCGGCCGCGAAAGCTGTCGCGGTGCGCTCCAGGCTCCGTTTCCATATCTTAACTTCACCCGCGGAAGGTTCCCGGCCCAGCAGGCGTTTTCCGGCGATTCGAAATCGGGCGGCATCATCGTTGGCATCGTGCAGGAGCGACTCGGCCATGGCCCGGGCCGCCTCTACGTAGGTGATATCGTTCAAGGTGCTTAAGGCATGCATGGGCGTGTTGGTGCGAAAAGGTTTCACCTCGCATATCTGGCGCTTGGCGGTATCGAAAAACATGGTGGGTCCCACGATACGTCGCCAGAAGGTATAGAGGCTTCGTCGGTAAAGGTCCTGTCCCTTGGCGACCTGGTATTTTTTCTTCCCGAAGGTCGCCTCGGACCAGACCCCTGCCGGTTGGTAGCTCTTGACCGGCGCGCCGCCGATCTCGGGATGCAGCAGGCCGGCGGCGGCCAGGGCCTGGTCGCGGAGCATCCACGAGGGCATACGAAAGCGCGGACCCCGGGCCAGCAGGCGGTTCTGCGGGTCGCGCTCGTAGGCCGCGGGTGTTGCGATGACGGAGCTCCGCTGGTAGGCCTCACTGCTGACGATCGTGCGCAGGAGGTGTTTCACGTCCCAGCCGGACTCGATGAATTCCACCGCCAGCCAGTCGAGCAGCTTGCGTTGTACCGGGACCTCACCCTGCACGCCGAAATCCTCCGGCGTCTTGACCAGGCCGATACCGAAAAGCATCTGCCAGAAACGGTTGACGGTGACGCGCGCGGTCAAGGGGTGCTCACGCGAGACCAGCCAGCGGGCGAGGGCAAGCCGGTTGGTTGATCCCGTGCTCGCCAGGGGGGGCAGGGCCGGCGGGACAGCAGCCTGCACTTCCTCACCCTTTTGATTGTAGAGGCCACGCGTGAGCACGTAGGTCGGGCGGGGCTTGTCCAGGTCCTTCATCACCATGACCTTGGGCAGCCCCTTGCTGAGTGATTTGATCTTCGCCTCTGCATCGGAGGCCTCCTTCTTCAGCTTTCCCCATTGGGGATCGCTTGCGAGCAAGGCCTCGCGTATACGTTTTTTCTGTTCGTTATTCCGGTGCTCGTGGGGGGTGGAGAGGGCGCGCTGGAGGGCGTCTTCGCCCTTGTCCAGTGCCGGTTTCGGCGCGTCGGTGGCCGAGAGGCGGAAGTGACCCAGGTTGTGCTGGGGATGCTTGGAATTGAACGTCAAGCTGACCAGGAGTTCCGCGTTCGCCTGCACCCGGACGGGCTGCTTGAGCCGGAATACCGCGGCATGGTCGCGATCGATCGGTTTGCCCGCCCAGACAGCCCAGCCGGAGTCGGCCTGCTTGTCGTAGGCCTTCTCGATCTTGAAGGGTCCCTGCTCGAAAGTGGCTTGGGAACCGGAGATTTCCAGCTCGGCCCCGGGACCGTCCGGCTGGTTGAGTCGAAAGCGAATGTCGGTCAGCACGAAGTTTCCGCTGTCCGAGCGCGCCAGGCCGCCGTGGGTCATTTTCGGATGACGAATCGCGTCGAGCTTGAACCCGCGGATCTCGCCGGGCCCCAGTCCGTAGGTAATTTCATATTCGTCCTTGGGTGGATTCGCTCCCGAGGCGTAGACGCGGTCCCTGTCCAGGATCTCCAGGGTCTGCTTGTTCGCTTTTGCCCGCAGGGGCTCAAGGGTTCGCCAGGGGCTGGCGGGCGTATCCTGGGCGGTTTTGCTTTCCCATGCCGCCTGCTGTTTCTCCAGTTCCCCGGCCCGTCGTTGGACCGCCGCCGCCGCTTGCCCGGCCGTGGCCTGGGCCGCTTTCGCTTTGGCAGCCTGGGCTGCCGACCCGAATTCGATGACCGGGGGTGTTTGGGCGTTGCCGCCCCCACCGTTCACCGGTGTCTGGTTGAAGAAGGCCGTGAACCGGTAGTAGTCGCGCTGGAGGAGGGGGTCGAATTTATGGTCGTGGCAACGGCAACAGTTGAGCGTGAGCCCAAGCCAGATCGTCCCCATGGTTTCGGTCATGTCGAATACGTAATCGACGCGATTTTCTTCCGCGATGCGGCCACCTTCGCCATTGATCATGTGGTTCCGGTTAAACCCAGTGGCGAGGACTTGTTCCTGGGTGGCATCGGGGAGAAGATCCCCGGCCAATTGCCATATCGTGAACCGGTCGTAAGGAAGGTTCGCGTTGAATGCGCGCACAACCCAGTCCCGCCAGGGCCACATCGTTCGTTCGTTGTCGCCCTGGTAGCCGTTGGTGTCCGCATAACGTGCCGCCTCCAGCCAATCCCAGGCCATGCGTTCCCCATAAGCCGGTGAAGCCAGGGTTCGATCGACCAGGCGCTCCCAGGCCCCGGGTTTTGTATCCGCCAGGAAGGAATCGACCTGTTCCGGCGTGGCTGGCAGGCCCGTGAGGTCGAGAGATAAACGCCGGATGCGTGTTTCACGCGAGGCCCGCACATTCGGGGTCAGTTTTTCATCGTTGAGCCGCTGCTCGACCAGGTAGTCAACCGGGTGGGTCTTCGCATCCGCGATCACCGGTCGTTTGATCCGTTCGAAGGCCCAGTGTTTTCCCCATACCGCGCCCTGTTCAATCCAGCGACGGAGCATGGTGACCTGGCTGGCGCTCAGTGTGCGGCCCAGTTTTTTCGGGGGCATCCGGTCATCGGGATCACTGGTTGTGACCCGGTCCATCAGTGCGCTGGCTTTCGGGTCGCCCGCGACCACCACGCGATATCCATCCCGC
>JAPYUI010000044.1:0-9014 GCA_029936175.1 Kiritimatiellia bacterium | reverse complement strand
CAGGCCTACGAGCACCTGGTGGGCCGCCTGCTGGATTCTCCACACTACGGCGAACGTTGGGCGCGTCACTGGCTGGACGTTGTTCGTTTCGGGGAGAGCCACGGTTTCGAGTACAATCAGCCCCGGCAGAACGCCTGGCCGTATCGGAATTGGGTCGTTGATGCCCTGAACCGGGATATGCCCTACGATGAATTTGTCCGCTTGCAAATCGCAGGCGACGTCATCAAGAAGAACGCGGCTGATGGTGTCATCGCAACCGGGTTCCTCGTGGCCGGGCCGCATAACACCACCCGGCCTTCCAGCGATCCCATGCGCAAGACGATGCTGCAGGATGAAGTGGAAGGGATGATCGCTGCGGTTGGGCAAACGTTCCTCGGCCTGACCGTGAACTGCGCCCGCTGTCATGACCATAAATTTGATCCCGTCACCCAGAGGGACTATTACCAGATGGCGGCAGCCCTTGCCGGCGTGACGCCGAACGAGCAGAAGGTGACTCGCGCGGAGAATGTGCCCTTCAAGGAGGAAGCTGACCAGTTGAAGCTCGAGCGGCGAAAACTCCAGAACCAGGAACGGAACATCCTGGATCCCATGCGTAAGGCGATTCTTGCCGAGCGCGTAGACCACCCCGAGGCGCAACCGGAGGCCCCACCCGCGACGGCAGCCTGGGATTTCACCCGGGGCCTGGAGGACGAGGTTGGTTCGCTGCATATTGAGTTGAAGCACGGGGCAAAGCTGGATGAGCGGGGGATTCGGCTGGATGGCAAGCAGGCCTATGCGGCCAGTCGATCCATCGGTATCGACCTCAAGGAGAAAACCCTCGAGGTCTGGGTCCAGCTGGATGATATCAATCAAAGGGGCGGTGGTGCGATCAGTGTACAGACCTTGAACGGGAATATCTTTGATGCCATCGTCTACGGGGAACGTGAACAGAAACGCTGGATGGCGGGGAGCAACGGGTTTGCCCGATACAGCAGCTTCAACGGACCCGAGGAAAAGGACGCAAAGGGGCGCCCGGTTCATTTCGCGATCGTGTACAGGCAGGACGGGACCATCATCGGCTACCGGGATGGCCAAGCCTATGGACGAGGCTATAAAAGCAGGGGACTGCAAAGCTATACGGCTGCGGATGCGCAGGTTATCTTCGGTCTGCGCCATGGAACAGGTCCCGCAGACGGCCGTATGCTCAAGGGCTCAATCGTCAAGGCGCGCCTCTACGACCGGGCGCTCGACCCGGCGGCGATCGAGGCCTCTGCCGGTCGGTCCAGTACCTTTGTCTCGGCAACCGCCATCCTGAAGCGACTCGGCGAGGAACAGCGTACCCGGCTAGCCCAGTTGCGTACGCGTAGGGATGTGATCGAAAAGCGTGTCACTGAAATCGAATCGAGCAGAACCCCCATGCCTGTCTGGGCCGTTCGCCCGGGGAATCCGGGGCGCACCCATGTGCTCATCCGGGGCAGCGTACGTACACCCGGCGAAGAGGTCGCCGCAGCGGGGGTCACCGGCTTGCGCACGCTCAGCGCGGATTTCGGGCTCAAGTTCAACGCATCGGATGCTGATCGGCGACGCAAATTGGCGGAGTGGATCACCCATCCGGATAACCCGCTTTTCGCCCGCGTGATTGTGAACCGCCTGTGGCATCACCATTTCGGTTCCGGTATCGTGCGCACCCCCAACGATTTCGGATTCAGCGGGGGCCGCCCCTCGCATCCTGGCTTGCTTGACTGGTTGGCGGTGGAGATGAGGGAAAAGCGCTGGAGCCTGAAGGCGATGCATCGATTGATTGTCCAGTCGGCAACCTACCGCCAGTCGGCGGCGATGAACGAGCAGGCCCGGAAGGTGGATGCGGGCAACCGCTATCTCTGGCATATGGCCCCTCGGCGCCTGGAGGCGGAAGCCCTTCGCGATACCATGCTGATGGTTTCCGGGAAACTGGTTCCGGATATCGGGGGAAAGGGCTACCGAGATGTCCGCGAATACAAGTTCAAGGGCAGTCATTTCTATGATTTGATCCCGCAGGATAAGCCGGAACAGTTCCGACGTACGCTTTATCGCTTCAGTCCACGCGGCGCAAAGCGCACGATGCTCGACGTGTTCGATTGCCCCGATCCATCCGCGATTACACCAAACCGGGCAGTGACGACCACGCCGCTGCAATCCCTGGCCCTGATGAATAATCCCCTGGTATTGTTCCTTGCGGATGCCTTTGCGGATCGTATCCGGAGCGAGGCGGGTACGGAACTGGATGCGCAGCTTCGCAGGGTCCATCTCCTGGCCTATGGGCGCGTTCCGGGACAGGAAGAGATCGACCTGACCCGTGAATTTATCGCCTCCCACAACCTGGAGGCGTACTGCCGGGTTGTTTTTAACAGCAATGAGTTTCTCTATGTCCGCTAATCCCCATCACTTGAGTCGCCGGGAATTACTCTCGTTTTCCGCCTATGGCTTGACCGGTGCGGCCCTGACCAGCCTGGTGGGGGCAGAGCAAGCCGGCTTTCCGACCCGCCCACATTTTGCACCCCGGGCCAGACAGGTCATCCACATCTGCCTGATGGGGGGGCTGAGTCATATCGACTCCTTTGATTACAAGCCTGGGCTGGAGGCGTATCACGGCAAGCCATTGCCCTCGGACGAACATCCGGAGACCTTTTTCAACAAGATCGGGCTCATCCGGAAAAACGACTTTGCCTTCAAGCAGCGGGGGCAGAGCGGACTCTGGGTGTCGGACTTGTTTCCCCACCTGGCGGGTGTCGCGGACGAGCTCACGGTGATTCGTTCCATGGTGGCGGAATCGGCCAACCACACCCCCGCGACCTTCCAGGAGAACACCGGCTTTCAGCTCAATGGTTTCCCGGTCATGGGATCCTGGGTTTCCTATGGCCTGGGCTCGGAGACCGATGACTTGCCGGCCTATGTCGTGCTGCCGGATGTGCGTGGCTACCCGGCCGGCGGTACCATCAACTGGTCGAATGGTTTTCTTCCCTCGATTCACCAGGGCGTGGCCTTTGAGAGCCAGGGCATGCCGATTCCGGATCTCTTTCCCGCCCGGGAAATCCCCGTGGCGACGGAATCGGCCAGCCGGAACCTGCTCGGTCGATTGAACCGGCGCTACCAGGATCAGCACGGAGCCGACGATGCCCTCGCCGCGCGGATGCGCAGCCACGAGCTCGCCGCCCGGATGCAGCTCACCGTACCCGAGGTCACCGATGTTGCCCGGGAACCCGCTGCGATACGTGAGTTGTACGGCATGGAAAGCAAGCATACCGCCGACTTCGGGCGCAACTGTCTGCTCGCCCGCCGCATGCTGGAAAAGGGGGTGCGTTTCGTCCAGCTGATCTCCGGGGGCTCCTTCGGTTCACCGCGCATCAACTGGGACGGGCACGAGGACATGGTAAAGAACCATACCCGGGAAGCCCTTCGCATCGACCAGCCCGTGGCAGCCTTGATCAGGGACCTGAAGCAACGCGGCATGCTCGATGACACCCTGATCCTCTTCACCTCTGAATTTGGTCGAACGCCCTTTACCCAGTCCGCGAAGGACCAGGTCGGCAAGGGGCGCGATCACAACATGTACGGCTTCACGAACTGGATGGCCGGGGCGGGACTGAAAGGCGGCATGGCCTACGGGACCACCGATGACATCGGCTGGAAGGCCGTCGAGAATCCCGTTCACTGGCATGATTTTCATGCGACCGTCCTCGACCTGCTTGGCCTCAATCACGAGGAACTCACCTTCTATCACAACGGCATCAAGCGTCGGCTGACCAATGTGCACGGCTCGGTGATCCAAGGTATCACGGCCTGAAGGCGATCCATGAACGGTCCGGGAGGGTACACAGGCCTTTCTTCGCTCGCCCCACCGGGTGATTACAAGGTATATTGAACAATGCCCTTTGGATGGTTCTATCGAATAGCCCTGCGCCTGTGGCTGCTCGGGCTCCCCTGCCTGGGCTATAGCGCCCCGGATGATGATGCGGCCTTCACGAACCCGTCCCTTCGGGCCTACTTCCTCGAGGAGGTCTGGGCCAAGGTTGGTGAGCGCAGTTGCCTGAAATGTCACCATCCTGCGGGAGATGCGGAAGACAGTCGTTTTATCCTGAAGGATCCGATGCGCCTGCCCGCGGCTGAGCGCCCGGCCGCGCACCGGGCAAACCACAAGATCTTCGCGCGCATGGCCGGGATGAAGAAAAAGGGGAAGTCGCTGCTCTTGCAAAAGGCCGTAGGTGAACTCGAACACGAGGGCGAGCAGGTGGTGAAGCCGGGATCGACGGGCTACCGTATCCTTGAGTGGTTTTTGCTCAGCCCCCCACCCAGCTACACGCCGGACTACAGTCCCCCACCATATTTTTCGGATATCGAAATGCTGTCCGCTGCCCGTCTGCTCCGCCGAGTGAGCCTGTCCCTGGTGGGCCGATTGCCGACACCGGGAGAGAGCCGCCTGGTGGCGGATCGCGACATGGATGGCCTGATGCAGGTGCTTGACGGGATGATGCGGGACGATGCGTTTTACGACCGGCTGAGCGAGGGCTTTAACGATATTTTCCTGCTCATGGGTCAGGATGGGGTAGCCGAACGCATTGCCGGATACCGGAACTTCGGCGATACCCGCATGTGGTACCAGAAGAGGAAATTCGAGCATATCGAGGATGAAAAGGCGCGCAAACGGGCGGGTTGGTCCTTGGCCGATGACTATCGCGTTTCCATTCTCCGGGAACCTTTTGAGCTCATTGATTACATCGTTCGAAACGAGCGTCCTTTCACCGAGCTGGTCACGGCCGACTACATCATGGTTTCACCCTATACGGCACGTGGCTACGGGATTTTCGAGGAGTTGAAGGAGCGATTCAAGGACCCGGAAGACTTCCTTGAATTTGTTCCCGCCCGCCTCAAGGCCCTGACCCTGCGAACGGGGAAGCCGGACCAGGTTACCCCGACCGGCATGTATCCCCATGCGGGGTTGCTCACGACCTTTCATTACCTGCAGCGCTATCCAACCACGGATACCAATCGTAATCGCCTTCGCACCCGGAAGTTTTACGAGCATTTTCTCGGCATTGACCTCATGGCCCTGGCGCCCCGGGTGACCGACGCGGCGGCCGTGGATGCCAAGTATGCCATACCGACCATGGAGGCCCCGGATTGCGTGGTCTGTCATCGCCTGGTCGACCCGGTGGCCGGCCTGTTCCGGGATTACCAGAATACCAGCAACGATAATGGGCCATACGGCCCGCGCGAAGAGGGTTGGTTTACCGATATGTTCGGCCCTGGTTTTGAGGGAGAGGATCTGCCCGAGGCCGATCGTTGGCGGTCCCTGCAATGGCTGGGCCGGATCACGGCGAAAGATCCCCGCTTCGCCATCGCCATGGTCGAGCACGTCTATTACATCCTTACCGGGCGAAAAGTCCTGCCGGCCCCCGAGGATATCGAAGATCCCTTATTCGGGTCGCGCCGCCGTGCCTACCAGGAACAGCGTCGCTGGATTGAGGCGATTGCGCGCGACTTCGCCGGGAACAATTTCAACCTCAAGGTGGTGTTCAAGGACCTGGTGCGCTCACCCTTTTACCGTGCCGACGGCCTGTCAACCGTGGCGACCCACCCGCGTCGGCAGGCGGAGTTGGACGACCTCGGGGTGGTGCATCTGCTCACGCCTGAGCAGCTCGGTCGAAAGATCAGCGCCATCTTCGGTGAACCCTGGGGGCGTTTCAACGACCAGTTGAAGATCCTGTACGGCGGCATCGACTCCCGGGCGGTTACGGAGCGCCTGCAGGATCCGAGCGGGGCCATGGGGGCGGTCCAGCGAATCCTCTCCAACGATGTCGCCTGTAAGCATGTTGCCCGGGATTTTGCGCTCCCCGCCTCCGAGCGAATCCTCTTCCCGGGGATCGAGGTGGATGTGGTCCCGGGTGCGAACGAGGCGGCGGACGAAAACATTCGCCGGGCAATTGTCCATTTACACGAACGGATCCTCGGCCGCATGGATGCGGTGGGCGATCCCGAAGTGGAGCGGGCCTTTCACCTGTTTGACGGGATTGTGCGTGAAGCCCAGGCGCGTGGCCGGGACAAGATCGCGCCCATCGAAAGTTACCACTGTAAGTCCAGTGGCCAGGATGGGCCGCGGGACAAGGATCCGCACTACACCATTCGTGCCTGGCGGGCGGTGGTGACCTACCTGCTCCGCCAGCACGAATTTTTATACGAATAGGACAAACCATGAGACGCGAATTCTTGAAGCTTTGCAGCATGGCCGGCCTGGGGCTTTCGGTCCCGGTGGGTCGCTCCGCCCAGGCTGGCCCCGGGAAAGAACCTGACCTCTACGAGGGCCCGTACTACATCGTGCTCAATGCCTCCGGTGGTTGGGACACCACCTACCTCATGGATCCCAAGGGCATCGACGGGATCAATCGCCTGTACCAGGAAGGGGACATTCAAAGCCAGGGACCCCATACCTTTGCCCCTACGGCTACGCAGATCGAGGCAGGGATGAGTAACGAGGATTTCTACCAGGCCTACGGGGATGAGCTGCTGGTCCTCAATGGGCTCGATTACTCGGTGAACAATCACTCGCCCTGCTCCCGCTACATGGCCACCGGCAAATTGGACAGCCTGGCCTTTCCGACCTTTGCTGCACTGGTGGCGGCCTGCAAGGGGCCCTCCTGTCCGCTCGCTTTCATGACCTTTGGGAATTATTCGAACACGGGGAATCTTGTCCCCATGGCCCGGGTGCCGTACCCGCAATCGCTGAAATTGCTGGCGAATGCCGATGGGGTACAGGGAAACCCGAAGGCACCGTACCACGATGATTTCGTGAATGAGCGGATTGAGCGGGCCCTGCAGGAACAGATGGATAGCCGGCTGTCACGTGCCCGCTTGCCGCGGATGGAACGCGCGCAGAGTATGCTCTACGCCGCGCAAATCAATTCCAAGACCCTGAAGCGTGTCGCCCCATACATCGCCGACAAGATTCCCAAGCAGCGGCTCGCCACGCAGGCGGAGATTGCGTTGTCCTCCTTCAAGGCGGGTGTAGCGGTCTCTGCCAATTTATCCATTGGGCAGTTCGACAGTCACGCCAACAACGACCGCGACCAGATGAAGCTCATTCCCGAGTTCCTGGCCGGGATCGACTACGTGATGAAGCGTTCCGAGGCGCTTGGGATTCGCGAGAAACTCGTGGTCGTGATCCAGAGCGAGATGGGCCGAACCCCGACCTACAACAAGGGCGAGGGAAAGGATCACTGGTCGATCGGGTCCATCATGTTCATGGGGCAGGGGATCCGGGGCAAGCGGGTACTCGGGGCCACGGACGAAAAGCAATTTCTCATCCCCATCCATCCCGAAAGCCTGGCGAAGGATCCGGAGAAGGGGATTCGCGTCCGCCCCGAGCACATTCACACCGCCTTGCGCGAACACGCCGGCATCGCCGATCACCCCTTCAGCAAGCGCTTCCCACTCAAGGTTCCGGAGACAGAGTTGCTCAAGGGCCTTTGGGGTTGATACGCGGAACCACGGTTGTGCGGTGGCGTTTCGGCATGGTGTCCGGGGTGCGAAAACGAAATCCTAGCGTCGCCGGACGTCCAGTCGGAAATGCTTGGCCGGCACGTCATCGATTTCGAAAACATAATGAAGCAGCCGGCCATTTGCGAAGTCATAGCCTTCCATGCGTTTGTTCAGGGGAGCCAGGCTTTGCCAGTCCGGAGTCTCCAGGCTTGAGCTGCCTTCAACACGGATATCGATCGTTTCCATGGCGGGGATATTCCGCGAGTGCGTCAAGTGCAGAAAAGGGATGCCCTCCTCATATTCGATCCAGACCTTGAGCGGCTTCAGGGACTCTTCTTCGAGTATGCCCGCCAGGGGATTGGAACCCAGGGCTTCTTCGAGAAGATTCACCCAGCCGTCATTGTCGGGATCCTCGAAGTCCTGGGCCGAGGCCTCGTACCAGTTGCCCCAGTACTGTTTGCGCCAGTCACTCGCCGGGGATTCCTCCGGATCCGCTATGCTTATGCGTTGTTCTGCCGGATACAGTAACAGGTAGTCGTCACTGGAATTGAGGTGAATACTAACCGTTTCGCCCGGGTCCCGTACGCCGTCATCGATGGGCAGTACCGGGATCGATACGCTTCCTTCCGTCGCGCTCAAGGCGACCGTTGATGGCAGGGTGACCACGTCAACGCCGGACGTTGCGGTGCCGCTGATCCCTATGCTGATCGAAAGGGCTGGTCCCTCTCCGCGTTCGCGCCAGATGGTTACTTCACCGGGAATGACGGGAACCTCATAAGCAATGGCGGATGTCGTGGTCAGGCTCAAGGTCGGTACCTCCCCGAGGGGAAGGCTGTCGCTTTCCGGTGGTCCCTCGTCACGGGGCGGGGTTGCGGACAGTGGAATCACGACGAGTCGGTCGAGGAAAAGAGCGTCTTCTGCCAGGTTGATGGTCAGTGAGTGCAGGCCCGGGCGGGTCACGTCCAGGACCACCGCCTCAGCACCCAGGTCTTGATTCACCCATTGCCAGCCCCCGACGCCGGCCTGCAGGTTGCCGACATTTTCGCCGACCAGGCGGCCATCGAAGTAGGCATGAAATGAATCATTCAGTACCCCGTTTCCCCTGGCCCGGCCGTAGAGTAGATGCGGCCCCGTCCGATTGAACTGGAGGGCATAGTCCATGCCGACCGGCAAGTCGGTATCTGCCGGGCTGGCATAGCCCTCGTTGGGAAAGACGGCCATGGCACCCGTGCCTTGCTCCCCGCCCCAGATGGCCCGGGGTTTCCACTCCCGCGACCAGCTGCGCGGGCTGGTCTTCCGGAAATAGTGTTCGGCCTCTACGCAGATCACCCCGTTGGTATCCTGGGTATAGACGTGGGATTGATGGCTGTTCAGCACATGGATGGTGACGGTCTCGGAATGCACGCTGGCTTCCGCGGTGTGGATATGTGCCGCCAGCGCGTGGTCGCCGGGAACGTTGGGAACCCAGTCCATGCGCCAGCCGTCCGACCCGTCAAGGTCTGATCCAATTGTCACGCCGTCGC
>JAPYUI010000043.1:6500-27934 GCA_029936175.1 Kiritimatiellia bacterium | reverse complement strand
TACCCTCTATCCTTGCGGAAATAAAGCATTCCATTCATATTTTACGATGCCCCACGACCGAAAGCAGATAATACAATGAAATTTCATTTTATCCCCTTACTAACCGTCTTTTGCTGCGCCCAGCTGTCCTGCCGTGCTGCGGAAAAACCCGAGGAACATAACGTGCGTAAAGCCCTGCCCTCACGTGAAATTATCGCTAAGCTGCCCGCCGACGGTGGCGATGAATTCAATCGCCTGATCCACGAGACCAGCCCGTACCTGCGCCAACACGCGCGCAACCCGGTTGACTGGTATCCCTGGGGTCCCGAAGCCTTTGCTCGGGCCAAGAAAGAAAACAAGCCGATCTTCCTTTCCGTCGGCTACTCATCCTGCCACTGGTGCCATGTCATGGAACACGAGTCCTTCGAAGTCGACGAGGTCGCCGATGTGCTCAACGAAAAGTTTGTCTGCGTCAAGGTGGACCGCGAGGAACGTCCCGATGTCGACCAGATCTACATGAATGCCACCCAGTTGCTCACCGGGCGGGGCGGATGGCCGAACAGCGTGTTCATGGACGCCGATCAACGCCCCTTCTTCTGTGGCACCTACTTCCGAAAGCCCGATTTTATCGGGATTCTCAACAATATTGACGCGGTCTGGAAGAAGGACCCCGCACGGATCGACACCACGGCCAGCCAGATCGCCGAGGCCCTGCAACAAATGGCTTACCAGCAGCTCCCGGCGGCCCCGACACCGCCCACCCGGGACACCATCACGGCATCCATCCAGTCCCTGCAATCCACCTTCGACAGCCGGCGTGGCGGCTTCGGCGGCGCGCCAAAATTCCCCCCACACCAGTCACTCGCCCTGCTGATCTATGCCTATACACAGACCAAGGACGCGGCGGTTCTGCAGATGGTGAATGTTACGCTCATGGAAATGGCCAAGGGCGGCATTCACGACCATGTCGGCGGTGGCTTCCACCGCTATTCAACCGATGCGGACTGGTTCCTCCCCCACTTTGAAAAGATGCTCTATGACAATGCCCAGTTGTCACGCGTTTATGCCGAGGCCTACAAGGTCACCGGCAACGAATGGTATGAACAGGTTGCCCGGGGCATCAACGACTGGGTGCTCCGCGACATGCAGGACCCTGCGGGTGGTTTCTGGAGCGCCTACGATGCCGACAGCGAAGGTGAAGAAGGCAAGTATTACCTCTGGGGAAGAAAAGAGCTCACGGAGATCCTGGGGGAGGCGGCTGCGAAGGCCTTGGCGGAAACGTACAACGCCCCGGTCGGGGGAAACTACCACGAGGAAGCGACCGGCGAGAGCAAGCCGGTCAGCATCCTGCACCTCAAGCAACCCTGGACCGCACTCGCGAACCGGGAAGCCCTGGATACGAGCCTGAAGCAATTGCGCGCGGTGCGCAATAAACGCGTCTGGCCCGGGCTCGACGACAAGGTACTCACCGCCTGGAACGGCCTGATGATCGGCGGGCTCGCCTACGGGGGCAAACAGTTGAAAGAACCGCGCTACATCGCTGCCGCCGAGAAGGCAGCGGACTTCATGCTGACGGCGATGCGCAAACCGGACGGACGGCTGTACACGACCTATCGCGACGGCCAGGCAAAACTGGATGCCTACCTCGACGACTACGCCTTCCTCGCGGATGGCCTGATCGACCTGTACGAAGCCACCGGGGAAAAGCGCTGGCTGAACGAGGCGGACAAGCTCCTGCAGATCCTGATGCAGGATTTTTATGATGAAACCTACGGCGGTTTTTACTTCACGGCCAAGGGACATGAGAACCTGCTCACCCGGAACAAGGATCCCTTCGACGCCGCGATCCCCTCCGGGAACGGCATCGCGACCAAGGTCCTGATCCGGCTCGCCAAGCACCTGGACAAGCCCGCCTACGCCGTGACGGGTCGACACACCATCGACACCTTCGCCAGCATGATCGCCCAGGCACCACGGGGGACGATCAGCTTCCTCCAGGCCATGGCCCTGTATTACGATTATGGATTTGCCGAGGAAGAAGCGCCGGCAGCGGCCGTCGCGACGGACGCGGAGCCGGATGCGACGAAGACCGAAACGCCCTTGAAAGCCGAGGCTTTTCTTTCATCCCTGCGGGTGGCCCCCGGGGGCGAGCTCCAGGTGGCGGTTCGACTGAACCTCGATGCCCACTGGCACGTGAATGCCAACCCGGCGAGCAACCCGGACCTGATCCCCACGATCCTGGCCATCGATGCAGGAGAAAACCTGGCGAGCACGAAGGTCGCCTACCCGGCCGGTGTGGACTTCGGCTCCGCCCCGAATGTGATCCAGGTCTACGGGGGTAGCGTCCTGTTAAGGACCACATTGAAGGCGGCTGCCGCGGCAAGGGAAGGCGCGCGCGAAATATCCCTCACGGTACATTACCAGTCCTGCGATGACATGGGGGTCTGCCTGCTTCCATCGAAACTGGTGATGAAGATCCCGGTTTCGATTGCAAAGGACGCCGTGCCGGGCAAGCGGCATCCCGGGATCTTCAAGTAAGTTTCCCCCCGTGACCTGCCGGGTGGCCCACCCGGTGCAGGATCTTAGTCGGGAACAATAATCGCGTTCGGCATCACCCGCTCGAGGGACCTGCGCATCAGCAGGCTTCGGTCCGACGGCTGATTCACCACGCCCTTCCCCCGAATCCAGAGCGTGGTGGAGCCTCCGCCATCGAGGCAGAGGGCGACCCGGCATCCCAGGCCAGCCATCAGTTTTCCCAGCTCGGTATACGACATGCCCACCGCCTCGGTTGATCGACCATCCACGGTGACCAGGATGAGTCGATGATCCCCGGCCAGGCCCACCGCCGTCCGCGGATGGCGCCGGTCTCCGTATTCGTGACCCGTATGGTCCCAGGGCTTGTCGTGGGTGACCAGGATCGGACTCGCGGCGAGAATGTTGGGATAGGGAAGCGACCTGTCCCACCCTTTGCCCTCCGGGCGGAGGATGAGATCAACCTGTCCCTTCGCGTCGATCACGATGGCCGAGCGCTGCCGCGGCTCGTGCGGATGTGGACGGGATACAACCCGGTTGTCGATCTTGATGAAAGCGGTGGAAACAAAGCGATTGATGTCAAAATAGGTGCCGTTGACCGCGGCAAAGGCCTGGTTGGTCTCGCCCACCTGGCGGACGCTCAACGGGCTTTCTTCCCGGGAAATAAACCGGATCGTGTGCCGGGTGGTGTCGAGCTCGAGCAGGTTGACGACTTGCAGGCTGTTGTAGAGCGTCTCGAATTTCTGCTGTTTCCAGGTGAGACCGGGAGCGAGCTCCTCGCTCAGCCAGCCCTGGTTGAGGGAGACGGGCTCCCGGGCGAAGGCCGAGACGGAAAGCAGCAGGAGTATCGGGAGGGCACGCATGGGTAATCGCATAATAAGACGCCACCGGCGACAGCGCAATGGCGTAGCGCGGAATACCCCTCCCCGCTACTCCAGGATAAGGGTAACCGGCCGGCTCCAGGCCGAGTGGTCGTCAAACACCGCCTCGGCAACCAGGCGCGACGGCCCTTTCCCCAGCCGTTTTGCTCCCAGCTCAACATCTACGTACGCTCCCCCCTTGGCCTCGTAGAGGGCCTCGCCGTTTTTCCAGATGCGAAAGCGTCTCGGTGCGGGGTCCGTTTCCACCCGCAGGGTCCCCTGCCCCGCGAGGCGCAGCTCACCCGAGGCCGGGACCTGGGGCCAGCGAACGACCTCGCCCGCAACCGTAAAGCCTTTCCGCGCCGTCGCGTAGTGGCTGATCGCCCCATCCGCGACCACGACGACCTGCCACTCATGTGCACCCGGCGCCAGGCCACTGGCGGTGTATGCAGGCTTCGTGCTCAATCGCCCCACCCGCTTCCCGTCGACAAAGAAATGATAGAACGCGCGCGTGTGCGGATCGAGTCCTCCGATCCGGACCTTGACCGCCTGGCCCTCGACATCCAGGGCGATGCCGATGAGCTTGCCATAGGGCCGGCTGAAGGGTTCGCCGAGGATCAGCAATTGCAGCGGCGCATACACGGACTGGTAAAAGCTCTCCAGGATCGAGCAGCCCTTGGCGGCGTGCACGTAATAGCGCGCGTGCGGAAACTTTTCCCATACCGCCATCGGCTCGGTCACGGTTCCGCTGCTCGCGGTCGCCCCGGCGCGAAACCAGGCACTGGCCTTGCTCTGCAGGTGCGTCTGGTAACGGGCGCCAAAGCTGGTGAGGTGGTCGCACATCGAGCCGGGATAGATGTTCGACACGTTATCGATCTCCAGGTACTGCGTGCCGGTCATAAGGCCGGAAATCCGGTCGGTCGCACGGTCCGGCATGCGATTGGAAATCTCCGCCGCGATGCCCATGCTCTTCAACTCGTTGCGCGCCTCCAGCATCTGCCAGAGCCGGGTTTCAAACCGGATATCGTCCATGAACACGAAATAAACCGTGCCTTTCGGGTGCGTGCCATCCGCCACGACCCCGCGCTGGATCATGTTGACGAGGAGAGCGGGTTCATTCCCCCGGTGCCAGGTGTACCCGAGCATCATCGCGGGCAGGGGCATCTTGTCGTCCAGCTCGACCTTCATCTTGTCCAGGCTGGCCGTCGGCTTGGTCGGCCCGCCCTTGCGATCCGGTCCGCGAAAAAGCGGCGAGGTGTACACCGCGGAATCCACCCCTACCGCGCCCGGGATCCGGTTCCGGGTAAAGGTAAGGCCCGTGATCGACATCTCGGGCTGGCTGGCAATGGTCGTGGGGAAGCCCGAGGAATAGACCCAGGCGAGAATCTCTTTTTCCAGCCCGCGCTCGGCGATCACCTTGTTCACCGGGTCCCAGATCCACTGGGTAAACTCCGAGGGCTTGATGGTAACGATGTCCCGGTTGTCCGGGAGAGCCAGGCTAACCACGTTGTTCGCGGGGACCTGGCGCAGGTGGACCAGGTGATTGGCCAACTCCATGGAGGAGGCATCGTTCCGGTTGACCAGGACCAAGACCTCGTGCGGGGCCAGGGCATGTGCACAGGGCATGCCTGCCAGGAGGGCAAACAGGAGGATACGAACGGGGCCAACCATGTGGACCGAATATAGGGCAAAAACCAGGCTACGCAACGACCGGAAGCATTTCCCCTGGCCGAAACACGGCCCGGCAGGCATTCCGGTCACAGGAAAAGCTACAATTCGGCCGGCGGCGCATTCGCGGTTTCAGCCGGTGCCTCATCCTCGTCGTCCTTGAAGACAAGAACGAACAGGAGCAGCACCGCACCGGCGATGGCCGCGGGAATACCCCAGATCATCTTCCAGTTCATGGTCGCCAGTTGGGCATGCCGCGCCTCGGCTTTCTGCGCATTCAATTCGGCCGTTTTTTCCGGTGAAATCTCTTCCGCACCTAGCTGACTGGCCAGCGCGGCAACCTGTGTACCATGATCAATGGAAGCCTGGGGGGTGAATTTCGTCTCGATCCGTCCGGCCACCTGGGCCCCGATAAACATACCGAGACCGAGCGTAAACAGCACCAACATACCCTGCGCCTGTCCCCGAATCGCCTCGGGAGCAACCTTGTCGGTATAGATCTGGCCGGTGACGAAGAAGAAGTCATAGCAGATGCCGTGCACCACGATGCCGATAAGGATCATCCACATGGTCTCATTGGGTGCACCCACCGCAAACAATACGTAACGGATCACCCAGGTCAGGATGCCAACCGCCAGCATCCACTTGACCCCAAGCTTGCGGAAAAAGAACGGCATGAGGATCATGAAGAAGATTTCAGACATCTGGCCGTAGGACATGGTTTGCCCGATCGGAAGGTTGACCAGCTCCACCACCCGACTGGCCAGGATATAGTAGAAGGACAGCGGGATGCACACGAGGAAGGAGGCAACCATGAAGATCAGGAAGGCCGGCCGTTTAAATAACGAGAAGGCATCCAGGCCGAGCAATTCACGAGCGGTAACGCCTCCTTCAGTTTTCACCGGCGGGGTGTGCGGCAGGGTGAAACTGTAAACCCCAAGCAGCACGGCGGCCCCTGCAGTGAGCTTGAACATATTCACGCTGGCATCCCAACCAATCCAGCTCAGGCTCAGGCCGGCAGCGATCCAGCCGATCGTGCCAAAGACCCGGACGAGGGGAAATTGCTTCTCCGTGTTGACGATATTCTTCATCGCCAGGGTATTGGTCAGGGCGAGCGTGGGAAAGTAACAGAGCATAAAGCCGAAGAAGAGGGCATTGATGAAATTCGGACTCGCTTCCCCACCCGCCATCGTTTGCGCGGCGAAATACATAATAATCCCGCCCAGAATATGCATAACCCCCAGTACGCGTTCCGTGGCAAAGAACCGGTCAGCGATCATGCCGACGAAAAAAGGCGATATCATGCCGGCGATGGGCCCGACGGAGTAGGTCCAGCCAAAGTCTTTTCCTGCAAAACCGATGGTACCCAGGTAATTGGGTGCCGTAACATACCAAGCCCCCCAGATAAAAAACTGGATAAACATCATGATTGAGAGCCGAATAAAGGAACTCGTTCCGGATGCCGTGTTGTCGTTCATGGATCTACTCCTAGGGGTTGGCCCGGATCGTAACGGATGTGTTATTTTCTGACAATAATGGAAGTGACAAATCTAGAGGGCCGGTTTAGGCATGAATCAGCCCAAAAGGCCTTCCTTTCAAGTGCAATTTGACCCCTGGAGTGATGAAGATGAGTGAACAATTAAGCGTGTTGGTTGTCGGCTGCGGAAACATGGGGGCCTCCCATGCCCGGGCCTACCGGGATATTGATGGGTTTGAGGTGGTCGGGCTGGTGGCCCGGGGACCGGAACGCCGCCAGAAACTCGCGGACGAGGTGGGGAACCCGCCGCAATTCGACGACTACGAGGCCGCGCTGGCGGAACTGAAGCCGGATGTCGTGTCGATCAATACCTACCCGGACACCCACGCCGACTACGCCAAGAAAGCCTTCGCTGCAGGAGCCCACGTGTTCCTGGAGAAGCCCCTCGCGCCGACCGTGGCCGAGGCCCGGGAGGTGGTCGAGGCCGCCCAGGCCGCGAACCGGAAACTCGTGATCGGCTACATCCTGCGGGTGCATCCCTCGTGGAAAAAGTTTATCGAGATCGCCCAGGGCCTGGGCAAGCCGCTGGTGATGCGGATGAACCTGAACCAGCAGAGCTCGGGCGACAACTGGGTTACCCACAAGGCCCTGATGGACTCGATGTCCCCCATCGTGGACTGCGGGGTGCACTATGTCGACGTGATGTGCCTGATGACGCGCTCGAAGCCCATCCGGGTCAGCGGCATGGGTGCGCGCCTGACCGAGGAACTGCAACCCGGCATGTACAACTACGGGCACCTGCAAGTGGTCTTCGAGGACGGATCCGTCGGCTGGTACGAGGCGGGCTGGGGCCCGATGATGAGCGAAACCGCCTTTTTCGTGAAGGACGTGGTCGGGCCGAAGGGCTGCGTGAGCATCGCGGCCAAGAGCGCGGGGGCGGCCGGGTCTTCCGATGACGTGGATGCGCATTCCAAGACCGAGTCGCTGCTGGTACACCACGGGGAACTCGGCGAGGACGGCACCTTCGTCAAGGCGGACGAGTGGATCGACCTGACGGATGAGCCGGATCACGATGAACTGTGCAAGCGGGAGCAGGAAGTCCTGCTGGACGCGATCCAGAACGACGTGGACCTGTCCGACCACATGGAAGACGCAGTGAACAGCCTCGGCATCGTGCTCGCGGCGGATGAATCCTTCAGGACGGGCAAGTCGATCGACCTCTAGGCACCGCGGCATGCGGTTCCAGCCCCGTGCCGGATCCTAATCCACGCGGCGCGCGAGAAAACTGTCGGGCCAGAAGATCAGGCGGATGATGTTGAATACGTAGAAGAGGATGATCGACCAGAAGAAATAGCGGTAAAAATCCTTAAACACGCCCTTCCCCTTATTGGTAAAAAGGATGACCAGGAAGACAATCGGCAACAGGTACAGGTAGATAATCTTACGCATGACGCGGCATGCCGGAAGCGCCTAGCGGCGCTTGCTGCTCTTGCGGATGATCAACTCGGGCTCCATCATGATCTGCTCGGGAGCGGCATCCCGGTCCTCGATATGCCGCATGAGGACATCGACCGCGGTTTTTCCGATCTGCTTGAAATTCTGCCAGACCGTGGTGATACCAAAAAGCTCAGCAAGCTCGATGTTATCGTAACCGACCACGGCGAGGTCTTCAGGAACCTTGACATCGGAAGCCTCCAGGTGCTTGAGCGTCTTGGAGGCGATGATGTCGTTAAAAAAGAACACGCCGTCGCAGTTTTTTAATTCACCGATCAACTCCGGGGCGACGTCGACCTCGTACTTTCCCGCAAGCTTGCCGACATCGACGCGCAGTTCAGGCACCGCCTCGAGACCGGCATCCTTGATCACGTTCTGGTAACCCGTACGTCGTAGCTGTACGTTTCGATCCCATTCGGAACAGCCGTGAGGAATCACGTAGGCAATCGTATTGCAGCCCTGTTCCACGAGGTGCCTGACCGCCATTTCCGCCCCACCCACATCGTTACTGATCACGGAGCTGTATTCGGGATTTTCCTGCTCTTCGACGGAAATGACCTTCACGTAAGGAAAATCGTTCTCCAGCACGTACGCGAGTGAGCGGGATTCACCCGCGGAGTGGCAGGGCCACCAGACCAGGCCATCGGCCTTGTTGTCGTTGAACAGGCGCTTGACCGCCTCCAGCTCCTGCTCGGGATCTTCCCGGTGCGCATGGAAGATGAAGTGATTGCTGATTGCGCGGGCACCCCCTTCCACCCCGTGGATGAGATAGCCCTGCAAGGGGCCATAGGGGTTGGGGAGCAAGGCGGCCAGGGTATGGCTGCGTACGCGCTTGACGTAGGTGCCCTGGCGGGGAATGCGAAAGAGCAGGCCTTCGTCGACCAGCATATTCACCGCCTTGTTGGCGGTCATCAGGTTCACGTCGTATTCGTTGCCGAGCACCTGCACCCCCGGCAAAAGGCCGGTATACTCCCCGGATAGAATCTTTACCCGGATGCCTTCCAACACCTTGGCGTACTTGGTCCCTGGACGAATTTTTTTCTGCTCTGCCATCAAATTTCCCCCGTCCTATATACATAGCACGTAAACAGCCCAAATATATACCCTTAAGCACTATATTCAATCTGCTTAACCCGCTTAAATAGCCCATGTATTCCCAAAACCTATAAAATGGGCACTCCCTATATACACGGCTCTGTACCACATACATAACACTTATCGCCTGAAACCCGCGCTATGCCCCGGGCTATAGCGCGCTCGAATGGAGCCACCCGGTCAACCCCATGCTGATGCCACGGGCGTATCACGCCAAATCGAGGCCTTCAGCCGCGTCGCTGCGCTCACCGTATAGCATCCGGTAATAGTCCTGGTAGTCCCCGCTGCGCAGGTTCTGCAACCATCCATCATTGGACAGGTACCACTCCACCGTCTTTTCGATGGCCTGCGGAAATGCGTAGGCACGCTCCCAACTCAGCTCCCGCTGGATCTTGCTCGAGTCAATCGCGTAACGGCGGTCATGACCGGGGCGGTCCTCGACGTAGGTGATCAGGCTTTCCGGCTTGCCCAGGATCTGGAGGATGTTCCGGACGATCTCAATATTGGGTACATCGTAATTTCCCCCCATGTTGTAGACCTCATCCGCTTTCCCCTCCCGAAGAACCAAGTCGATGCCCGCGCAATGATCCTCGACAAAGATCCAGTCACGCACGTGCAGGCCATCCCCATAAACCGGAAGGGGCTTGTCTTCCTGGGCGTTGGCGATCATCAGCGGGATCAACTTCTCGGGGAACTGGAAGGGGCCAAAATTGTTTGAGCAGCGGGTGGTAACAACCTCGAGACCGTGCGAATGCCCCGCGGCACGGACCAGGCAATCGGCGCCCGCCTTGGTGGCCGAGTACGGATTGTTGGGCTCCAGGGGCGTAGTCTCCGTGAAGTACCCCTCATCGCCCAGGCTGCCGTAGACTTCATCCGTCGACACCTGGAGATACCGCTTCACCTCGTGCTCGCGGCTGGCATCGAGCAGATTCTGCGTGCCCTGGATATTGGTCGCAATAAAGGCATCGACCCCCACATGCAGGCTGCGATCGACGTGGCTTTCCGCCGCGAAGTTCAATACCGCGTCGAAGCGGTGCTCGGCAAAGACCCGTTCCACGTCACCGCGCTGACCGATATCGCCCTTTACGAAGGTATAGCGGGAATCGTCTTGTATGTCCTTCAGGTTTTCAAGGTTGCCCGCGTAGGTCAGGGCATCCAGGTTGACAATTTCCCGGCCGTCCTCCATGGCGAGGACCTGCCGAATATAATTGCTGCCGATAAACCCGGCCCCACCTGTAACAAGTATCTTCATCCATTCATCCTCATTCGCTGACGGGGCGTCTCGAAAATATGAACCCCCGGGTTTAGCCCCCCTTCAAGCCCTATGCCGCCTGCGGGTGAAGGCCACCGCTCCGCCTGCTTATGAAGGCCGTCCCACTAATGCCCTAACTCGGTCAAAAATTCATCCAGGGCGGTTTCCCAGTCGGGCATGCCCTGCCCGGTCCAGCTCTCCAGCCAGTAGTTGCTCAGGACCCCGTACTTCGGACGGAGCGCCTTGTATCCCAGGTCATCCATGGATACCATTTCAACCCGGGCGAGCGGATTTACCCGTTCAACAATCGCCTTGGCAAAGGCATACTGGGAACATTCTCCACTCGATGCGATATTCAGCAGTCCTGAGCGATCCATCTTGATCAAAACACTGACCGCCTCGGCCACGTGCTTCGTGTAGGTTGGGGCGGTAACCAGATCCCCGATCGCCCGGATGGTGGTGATTCCACCGTTCAACTGGTCGACCACCAGCTTGGCGTAGTTGGGACCATGCAGGCCAAAGAGGGACTGGACGCGAAGGATCAGCGTATTGCCGCCTTCGGCGCGCACGGTTTTTTCGCCGGCCAGGCAACCCTTTCCGTAAGTGCTGACCGGGTGGCAGACGTCGCGCTCGCTATAGTGCTTCCCCTTCAGGCCATCAAACACGTGATGGCTGCTGAAATGAAACAGGCGGCTTTCGCGAAAGCTGCACGCGTTGGCGATAAAGCGCACCGTGTCTACCGCGCGCTTGAAGTACGCCTTGGCATTTTCCTCTGCCCACTCGACATCACCGTAGTCCAGGCAGTTGATCACCGTGCTGTTGCTCGGCAGGCGAAGCTGAAATTCCTTCCAGCTGTCCAGGTCAAATTCATCGGAAACCAGCCCTTGGACATCGTAGTCCTCTGACGCGGAGCAGACCTTGAAGATATCCGATCCAAGCAGCGTTTCCTTGCCGATAATGGTGATACGATAGGTCTTCTTGCGCATGATTAATCCCGTTTCATCGGCAAGGGCTTCCAATCGGTACCATCGCTGGTCTCGGTGAAGTCCCTCCCCGCGAAGAGCCAGATGACGATCTTCTTGCCCGATCGATACGTGGCATTCTTGATAAATGCGCGGGCGAGATTCAGGCGGGCAGAACCGACGCCGGAACCGCGATTTGCAATTAAATCATAGCTTGTCCCCAGTTCGAAGGCCAGCAAGTCAGGAAAGCCTGAGCCCACCGCATGCATGTCGCCGCCATCATGCAGGAACAGGGCATGACTGTCCCCGAGGATCAGGATCGGACTGTTGGGATCCTTCTTCAGGGCTTGGCCAGCCTGGGTGATGTTCTGCACTTTCTCCGTGACCGGCTTGACCAAGGGATCGCCCAATTGGCTCAACAGATCACCTTGGAGCGGCATATCGATGACCCGGGAGTCCAGCTTTAGCTTCTTCGCCGCAGCAAACCAGGGACGATCCTTGATGATAGCGCCAACCTCCTTGGCGGCAATCTCCATGCCCAGGCGCGCCCAATGCGTATCCTGCAGGCAATACACGCGTTCGCCGCCCGACTTGGCCTTCAGGAACAGGGGCGCGAGGTCGATCACGTTCACGCCCTTCTCCCTGAGCATGGCCAGGAATCGTGCGTGGTGTACATCGACCCGCCGGGCGGGGTCGGCTCCCACGGCCTTGTCGGCGTAGATGGCGGCCTTGGGCGGAACCGGCATGAAGATCAACTCGATACCCAGCGCCTTCAACTGCCGATGTAAATCCAGGACGGTCGGCAGGGGATCCGCGTTGGCCGGATTCCTGGCCTGGGACACGTCTGCGGCGCGCGGGCCCCAGAATTCACCCAAACCCAAATGGCGGAGTTCCTTGGCCATGAACAACCAGCCGTCCTCGCCCACGTGCACGGAAGTACCCTTCGCGTCGAGTTTTTCCGCAGCGGCTGAAAATAAACCCACCGCGTCCGGTGCGGCGGCTTTGGGCGGGGGCTCGGCCGAAACCTTGAGCAATGCCCCGCAGAGGAGGGTCAGCAAAAGCGAACCCGATGCAATTTTGATCTTGTTCATTTTATCCAGGGCTCCGTTTGCGGCCCTCGCCCGAAGCATGGCGGTCAACCCGAATGCGAACACAAATAGCATATAGACATAGAAAAATAGCATATAGAAATCGAAAGCAAAAGGAATTGTTCGACCAAGCACGGGGCTTTCCAGGGACTTTCCCCAGCAAAAATCGGCGAGGAGAAAAGCATCGTCATCCAGTTCACTCCGGTTGATGGAGCCCAGCTCACCCGATACATCCTCCCAGGATTGGAGGCGGAGCTTGACCGGGTCACCCGGCTTAAGTTTTCCGGCTCGGGTGGTCGAATTATCCCGCATGCTCCAGGTGTAGACCGCAGCCTGGCCCGAAATGGTGTTTCCGGCCAGGTCTTTCAGGTCTTTCAGGTGCAGGAGACAGATATGATCCTTATAGGGTACAGTACCCGGCCTGGGGACAAGGGAACGGGCCGCAACCACCGCCTGGACCACCTGGTTGGTGCCGGGTTCAGGCAGGTAGAATGCCTCACCGCTCTCGACCTTTTCACCCGGGCTCATATTGGGCTTCTTCTTGAGCTTCTTCTCGGGCTTCTTCTCGAGCTTCTTCCAGTTCCCGACCGAAAGCTCGCGGGCGGCAAATTCCCAGATCACGACCTTCTTCCCGGCCAGGTGGTCGCGACCCGCACGGAGCTCGGCCTGGAGTAATTCGCGACTGGCGTAAGCACCATGATTATTGATGCAGAGCTTGTCGACCGGTCGTTGCAGGTAGAAGCTGAGCTGCTCGGCCAGGCCGGCCTGCCCGCCCCAATTCATGTTGGTGACCGAGTAGATATTTGCGAAGCTATCGCCGAGGAGGAGGATGTCCGCGTCCTCGCGCGATCGCCAGGGACGACCGCCGGCCGTTTTGACCGGATGGATGGTGACGGTCTCGGGGGGAAAGAGCTCCTGGTCTTCCGGGAGCTGAAGCATGACGGCGATATCGCCTTGGTTGGTGACGACAGATTCACCACGCGTATAACCGGAAGCCGGACGCGGCGGCAGGGAGGGACCAACGATATCGCCGAGGACCTGCGCTCCCCGCTCCATGGCCTCCGGCTTCCAGTGGGTATCCGCCTTTAGATAGCCGGGTGCGGAAAGGAGGGCATATTGAATACCCCGCTCCTCCAGGGTGGCCCGGAGCTCGTCCATGCTGGGATTTTCAGTGACGGGAGCCGGGCTGCGATCGCTGCGGTTCCCGCCAAGCGGCTGGGGATGGACGGAAGGCTTCAC
Source organism: Kiritimatiellia bacterium (assembly GCA_029936175.1). Taxonomy (GTDB): domain Bacteria; phylum Verrucomicrobiota; class Kiritimatiellia; order SS1-B-03-39; family UBA6053; genus JAPYUI01. Next base: position 14,288 of record JAPYUI010000043.1, on the reverse strand, counting down.
CGCCACCGGCAGGACCAGGAGGCGGATACCCCGCGATTCCAACTGCTCCTTGAAGTCCACGATAGCCTCGACCGGGTCCGGCTGCCGTTCTCCCTCCTTCGCAATGCGTTGCAGGCGCTTATTATCCAGGAAGGCCGGGCCGGTCACGTGGTCAAACCCGGGGCGGTAGTACAGCCAACCGTCGTCGCCGAGGTAGGCCTCTTCGTTCCCCACGCCCAGCCGGGCCGTGAGGAAGGCCTGCACCGGACTCAGCAGCTCTTTTTTCAGGAGCGAGTCATCCTCGAGCTCGTCTTCATATTCTTCGATACATTCCAGTAAGTTGCTGTTCGAGGCGAACACATATTCTTTGATACATTTCAGTAAGTTGGTGTTCGAGGCGAACAGCCCTTTCTCTTTATCCAGCGCTTCCTGCGCATCCTTGAAGAAGGCGAGATGGCCGGGCATCGACCCTTCGCGTTCCGTCCCCTGGAAGCCTTTCATGTCGACGACAATCTGGATCAGTGGAATGGCTCCGATGATCAGCAGAAATACCACGACCATGGCCAGGGCGAGCAAGCGCGAGATGCCGGTATTCCCGATCTCGATCGCCGCCACTTCTTCGCGGTTTAAGTTTTTCTTCGGTGCCGCCATCAGAAGATAAAGTAAATAAAGGGGTTAAAGGATTGCGTGGTCAGGATCACCAGCGAGAGTCCGAACAACACGAAGATGATCACCGCCTTGACCGGGGTGAGCTTGCGGGTGTAATCCCAGGTCTGCGGCCCGAACCATACGACGACCGCGCCGAGGATCATGGTCAAATAATAATACGGCTGGTAGAGTACGCCACCGAGCAGGTCCGCAGACGGATTCGCCTCTCCCATGCCGAGCATGGATTTGATATAGGCCATGGACGCCGACAGGTCTGCGGCCCGGAAGAAAACCCAGGTGAAAAGCACCAGCACATAGGTGATGGCCATCCGTCCCGCAGCGGGCAGCTTGCGATACGGGCTGTCTTTTCCCTGCGCCCGTTCAAGCCCGAGCATGACCCCATGAATCGCACCCCATATGACAAAATTAATGGATGCCCCGTGCCAGAGGCCGCCCAGCAGCATCACCAGGGCAAGATTCACGTAGGTCCGGACATTCCCCTTCCGGTTTCCGCCGAGCGGGATGTATAAATAGTCGCGCAGCCAGGTCGACAGCGAGATATGCCAACGCCGCCAGAATTCGGTGATCGACTTCGAATGATACGGTGAATCGAAATTCTTCGGGAAAACGAAGCCCAACATCAGGCCCAGGCCGATAGCCATGTCGGAATAGGCGCTGAAATCGAAGTAGATCTGGAAAGAATAGCCGACCACCCCGTACCAGGCATCGAGCGTGTGGACGCTCCCGGCATCGAAGCAGATATCCGCGACCTTCCCGCAGGGATTGGCAATAAGGATCTTTTTGGCCAGGCCCAGGGAGATAAAGGCGACGCCGCGGGAGAACTTTTCGATGGTGTGGGTGCGGTGCCGGAGTTGGTCCGCGACCTCCTGGAAGCGAATGATCGGACCCGCAACCAACTGGGGGAACATCGACACGTAGCAGGCGAAATCGATAAAGTTCCGGATGGGCCGTGCGTGCCCGCGATAGATGTCGATGGAGTAGCTCATCGATTGAAAGGTGTAGAAGCTGATTCCGAGCGGCAGGGCGATGTTCATCAGGCCGTGGGTCTCCTTCCCGAACGCGCCGGCGATGGCATTGTATGAGCCGATGCCAAAGTCGACGTACTTAAAGAAGCCGAGCAGGCAGAGATTCGAGCAGATCGAAACCGTCACCGCTATTTTCTGTTCGCGGGTCTTCCCGCCATCGGCCCCCCGGGCAATCACCCGACCGCAGATATAATCGACCAGGGTGGAACCCAACATGAGCACCACGAACAGCGGATTCGCCCAGCCGTAAAACCAGTAGCTGAGCAGGGCAAGGACGAGGTGCTTACACGTCCGCGGGACCGCGTAATATAAAATCAACGCCGCCGGGAGGAAGTAAAAGATAAATAAGTGAGAGCTGAATACCATTCTTGCGCTCTCTCAGGTCGACGGGGAACAAAGGGTTAGCGTGAAGGTATCCACCGCGCGGCGTGCTCCACGCTGAAACCTTTCTTCATTCATCCGGGTGTCCTGCTGGCCCCCAGCCAAGGCGGGGTAGCGTGACCCACGCCAAGGACGCTCTCGTGTATTTCGTGGTTCCCGCCCAGGTGTTGCTACTGGTTCCATTAGAACCAATGCGAGCGTTCCTTGATCGGGATCGCCTTGGCGGACAGTGCTTCATCCGCATTCTGGTGGGCGATGTTGACGAGGATCCCCACCATCACCGCGGTCATGATCAGGCTCGATCCGCCGTAACTCATGAAGGGCAAGGCCAGGCCTTTCGTCGGCAGGCAACCGGTTACGACACCCATGTTGAGCAGGGCCTGGAAGGTAATCATGAACGTGATGCCCAGGCCCAGCAGCTTGCCGAACTGGTCGTGCGCCTTTAGACTGATGCGTAAGCCACAGACAAACAGGCCGACGAAGAGCAGCAGCACAAACAAGGTCGCCCGCAAACCCCCGTCCTCACCGAGGACGGCGAAGATAAAATCCGTATGCGCTTCCGGCATGGAGTGTTCCTTCTGCATGCCGTTGCCGTATCCAACGCCGACGGTGCGCCCCATGACAAAGGCATGGATGGCACTGATCAACTGGTAGGCCTCCAGCTCCGCGTATTTCTCTGGATTGAGGAAAGCGACGATGCGCCGCATGCGAACCTCGTTCAGCATGACCAGGTAGGTGAAGCTCACCAGGCCAAGCGAAGACGCGATAACGATGTACCCGAGCTTCGAACCCGCCATGAACATAATGACAAACCCGACCGAAACCACGAGGAGCGTCGTGCCATAATCCGGCTCCAGCAAGATCAGTACCGCCAGCATACCGAGCACGCCCGCGGGAAACATCAAGCCCTTCCAGAAGGTACCCGCCTTGCGCTGCATATGCGCCATCCAGGAAGCGACGAGGATGATGGACGTCAATTTGGCGATCTCGCTGGCCTGCAGGCTGAAGAACCCGAGGTCGAGCCACCGCTTGCTCCCGTTGATTTCCTTGCCCACGGCGAGGGTGATAAGGAGGAGGCCAACCGACACAAAACCCAGTAAAAAGGCAGTCTTTCCGCTCCAGTACTGGTAATTCAATCGCGACACGATAAACGCAGCCACCAGGGCGAGAACGGCGAAAACGCCCTGCCGGATGAGAAAGAAATACGGGGAGCGGTAGTTTAATTCACCGATCGCCTGGCTTGCACTGGCCAGGATCATGATCCCGACAAACGACAGCACGAGGGCTATCGCAATCAAGGCTCTGGCAGTCTTCTCCATTTCTACACGAACAGGTCTAAGGGAAATGGCTAGAAAAATTCAGCCGGCCTAGAAAACAGACGGCGGAATTTTTAAAGTCTGACCCGGCTTAACAGGGACCTCTGGATCCAGTGCGTTCAAATCGCGCACATCGTCGGCCGATACGATGAAGGCACGCGCGATATCTTCGAGCGTTTCCCCATCCTGAACTACGTATTCAAATGCTTGCTCCAAGGTGGAAGGTTCCGGCGTGCTGGGTGCTGGCTCCAACAGGGATAGTGCGGGGGGTGATGCACCCGGGGCAGCAGGCCTGCCGAGGTCACTGTTAACCAGGACCGGATCCTTGACATTATTCTTGCTTCCAACTGAGATGGAATTGATCTTCTCCACGCCACCTTCAGGCGGGTTCCCCAGGATGGGGATGCGCGTGGCAGGTTTTTTAGGTGCGAAGATGCCGGTCGATGCCGCACCCGCGGGAATCACGAGGGTCTTCCCTTCGAAAATCCTGTCGTCGCTCATGTTGTTGGCCGCACGAATAGCCGAGATGGTAACCCCATGCTTCCGCGCAATCCCGGTCAAGTGATCTCCCCTCTTCACCATGTAGATGCCGCCCGCAGCGGTGGAGCTCGGTTGGACCGAGGGAGCAGGTGAACTCACCGAAGCCTTTCGCGGCGTGGCGTAGGGTGGAATCAACAACTTCTGGTCAACCCGGAGCGCATCCGGGCTGGACAGGCTGTTGTACTCGGCCAGTTCCTTGCTGGAAATCCCGTTCCGGTAGGCAATCCTGGAGAGCATGTCACCCGGTTTCACCTTGTACACGGAGGCACCACGGGTATCGACCGGGGGTTCAGCCTTGGCGGATGCCGCTGGCAAATCAGGTGTATACGGCTTGCTCGAAACCCTGCCATGGATGCCGTCCGCGCCCGGAACCGTTGTCATCGGCGTTACCACGACTTTAGGGGTGGCATTCCGCGGAGGCGGCATCTCGAAGCTGCGGCCCGTGGTCGTGCTGGTCACGGTGCGCGAAACCTGGGGCGGATTCGTTTCGGACGAAGCTTGCGCTTCCTCTTCGGTGAGAGGCTCGTTTAGCGGCACGCTCTCCGTCTGGGAAACCGGGATACGAGGCGGACGCGTCGCACAGCCCTGCATGAGAAAAAAACCACTGACCGCCATTCCGTGAATGGCCAGAACGATGACAAATAATATTGATGCACGCATACTCTTATTCTCCCTGTGAGACAGCTCTATTTAATACAGTATAATTCAACGATCCGAACGGCTTTTCAGCTCAGGCTTTCTACATACTCGGCAAAACACCGACCGCGATGTTCATAATTTTCAAACTGGTCGAAACTGGCGCACCCGGGCGAAAGAAGAATGGTTTCTCCTCTCACGGCAATACGCCAGCTCTCCTCCAAAGCATTCTGCAATGTATTGACCACTTTGCAACTCAATTCCCCTGACCATCCCTGGTAAAGGCGTTGCGCATCCCGGCCGATCACGTAAACCGTCAGCGAACGATTCGCGAGGAAGGTTTTCACAAAACTGACATCGATTTCCTTGACGATGCCCCCTGCGATCAAATGTACCGGGCCCTCGACCATGGAGACAGCCGCCACCAGGGAACTCAGGGTCGTCGACTTCGAATCATCGATAAACCGGACCCCGCTTTTCGTGCCAAGATCCTGCATGCGATGGGGTAACCCGGTGAAATCACGCAAACCCTCCTCCATCTGGCCCGGTGACAGGCCAAGGGCGGTCAAGGCGGCCACGGCCGCCGCCGCATTCACGCCCAATACCCGATTGGCGAACAGGCTGCCGCTCAGGGAAAGTACAGGCGCCCCCTGGTGGAGAATGGAGCTTCTATCATAAGTCCATCCACTATCGTTACTTATCCCGAAAACCTGCCATTCGGGATCCGCCTCGGAACCCGGCGAAGTGCACCGTACCTGGAAAGCCTCCGCATGCGCCTCGTGCACCAGCGCCACATCCCTCTCCCCCATTTGCATAAACATCTGCGCCTTTGCGCCTTCGTACGCTTGCATATCACCATGTCGATCGAGATGATTCGGGACGAGGTTCAACAAAACCGCCACCTCCGGGTGAAAATCGTGCATCTGTTCACACTGGAATGAGCTGACCTCGAGGACGAGCACGTCCTGCTCGGGTGCCTCGAGGGCAATCGCGCTGACCGGGGTGCCTATATTCCCCGCCAACACGCTTTTCCGGCCCGCCTTTTCCAGGCAGTGATGACAGAACGCAGCTACCGTACTTTTCCCCAGGCTTCCCGTGATCGCCAGGGTGTGTGCGCGGCATCGGCTCCAACCGAACTCAAGCTCGGACACGCAGTGGACGCCGCGGGCCAGGAGTTCGGTCAACCAAGGGCCCCCTGGGGGGATTCCCGGACTGACGACAGCCAGGTCAAAGGAGTCGTCCGGAAGTGAATGTATCGACCCAAGCACGGTCACGCCGGGGTGTATCCAATCGATTTCAGCCTCGTCGACGCTCGTCACTGAAGCACCCTCCGATGCCAGTAAACGAGCGGCCGCTTTACCGGATCGACCGAGTCCAAGTACCAGGGCGTGGACAGGATTCTTCATTAGCGCAGCTTCAGGGTCGCAATTCCAACGATGGCAAAGATAATCGAAAGGATCCAAAACCGGATGGTCACCATGGTCTCCACCACTTCCACGTCGCGCCCTGCCCGTTCCGCGTCCTCCCGGGCCTTCATTTCAAAATGATGATGAATCGGGGAACAGCGAAATATCCGCTTCCCGGTCATTTTGAAAGAGGCCACTTGGAGGACCACGCTCAGGGCTTCCATGACGAAAACCCCCCCTACGAGTATCAGGACCAGCTCTTGCTTGATGAGTATGGCGCCCATTGCAATGGCTCCTCCAAGGGCCAAAGAACCTGTATCACCCATGAACACCCTTGCCGGGTGACAATTAAACCACAAAAACCCCAGGCCCGCTCCAAGCAGGCAACCAAAAAAGACGGCGATCTCACCCGCGTCCGCAATGTATGGCACCTGTAAATAATCCGCAAAAACCCGGTGTCCCGCAGCATAAGCCATAACCAGGTAGGCCACGGCGACCGAATTACTACATCCGATGGCAAGGCCATCCAAGCCATCGGTCAAATTGACCGCATTGGTCGCTCCGACCATGACAAGCAGCATGAAGACGAACGTGAAGGGAAGGCCCATGTCCTGAATCACCGGATCCTTCAGGAAGGGCAGCATCAGTTTTCCGATCTCCAGCTTGAGGTCGGGATGGTTGAGGATGAACCCGAAAGCGATCATTACCCAGGTTGCCTGCAGGATCAACTTCCATCGACCCGCAAGCCCCTTGGACGTCTTATGCTTGACCTTTAAATAGTCGTCGACAAAGCCGATGGCTCCCATCCACACCATGGTCGCCACGGTGAGGAGCACAAACACGTTACCCGGTTTCGCCCAGAGGAAAGAGGAAATCACCACCGTGACAATGATCAGTAACCCGCCCATGGTCGGCGTACCCGCCTTACTGCGTTGCATCGCGAGGACTTCATCATCCCGTACGGCCTGGCCGACTTTCAAGCGGGTCAACCACCTGATCATCGACGGCCCCAAAATCATGGACAGCGTAAAGGCGGTCGCCGCACCACCGATCGTGCGCATGGTCACGTATTGGAAAACGCGAACGAAGGAAGGGCCGCCTTCCCAATTGTGTAGTTCGTAAAGCATCAGCTGTCCTTCCACTCCGCACACATGCTCAGCATCCGCTCCATCCGCTCACCCCGCGAGCCCTTGATAAGCACCATGTCACCCGCCTGGACAAGGCTTCGGAGTCGCTCCGCCGCTTCGGCCAGGTCCATGCACACGTGACAGGGTGGATGCTCCCCGGAGGCCTCCCGCAGACCCTCGGCCAGCATGGGACCCTTCTCTCCGACAACCAGCACACCGGTCCAGGGCCCGGCCCCGGCAGCGGCGCCCACTTCGTGGTGGCCGGGGACTTCAAAATGACCCAGCTCCCGCATTCCGGCGAGCACCAGCCATTTACGACCGTGACACGGCATCTCTTCGAAGGCCGAAAAGGAGGCCTTCATGCTCACGGGATTCGCATTGTAGGCATCGTTTATGAAGGTGACATCCTCAATGATATGCGTCTCCCAACGCATCTCCGGGCTCTCGTACTGGATGATTGCGGCGGAAATATGCTGGGGCGGCACGCCAAATTCACGACCGGTAATAATCGCGCGCAACGCATTCTGGCGGATAAAAGCACCCGGAAGCGGCATGGGGTAGTCGTAGGCGAGACCGGTCGCCTGCTCGTGCACAACGAGTTTCATGGAATTGTACCAGGCAGGTTCCGCGCGATAGGCGACGTCTTCCCGTTCGAAGGAAAAATCCACGATACGCGCCTCGGTTTCGCCGACAAAGAAATCATACCAAC
>JAPYUI010000043.1:0-6400 GCA_029936175.1 Kiritimatiellia bacterium | reverse complement strand
AAGGAAAAATCCACGATACGCGCCTCGGTTTCGCCGACAAAGAAATCATACCAACGACTGTCACGGTCCAGCACCGCCACGCCTTCCGGCGGGAGCGACCGGAGCAGGCTGGCCTTCTCGTCGGCGATCTCCGCTTCCGAGGCGAACTGTTCCATGTGCGCGGCCCCGATCTCGGTAATCACCCCGCAGATCGGCTTGAGGACATCCGTAAGCGGCAGGATTTCACCGGGTGCATTCATCCCGATCTCAAACACGCCAAAGACAGAACGCGGCTGCATATTCAACAGGCTGAGCGGAAGACCGATATGGTTGTTCCAATTGCCCCGGGTACGCGAGGTCCTTCCCTGGGTCGAGAGGACATCGCCAATCATTTCCTTGACGGAGGTTTTTCCGACACTGCCGGTCACGCCAACCATCAGGGCGCAGGAACTCTGGCGGAAGCCGCGGGCGAGATCCAGCAGGGCCTGGGTGGTGTCCTCCACGATCAGCAAAGGAATACCGGGATCTTCCGGCAGCTTATACGAGCAATTCACAAGGGCAGCGACCGCGCCACTCTCCACCGCAGCCGAAATAAAATCGTGACCATCAAAACGCGCACCCTGAATCGCCGCGAACAGGGAACCCGGGGGCACGTGACGACTGTCGTGCACGACAGCGGTCAAGGGATAATTGGGCGGTGCCGTCCACCTCCCCCTGCTCCATTCGGCGAGGTCTTGCGGATCGTATTGCGGCATGCGTGGGGTCACCGGCTTAGGGGGTCCTCGCCCGCAGGAGTTCATAGGCTACTTCACGGTCGTCAAAGGGGATCACCGACTGGCCGACCTCCTGGTAATTTTCATGGCCCTTGCCAGCGATCAACAGGATATCATCCGCTTCCATCATTTCGATGCCGGCGGCGATGGCCGACCTGCGATCCTCCTCGACCCGGAAGACCTTCGGGTCAGTAAATCCGGCGAGCACATCTTCAATAATCGCCTGCGGCGATTCGCGCCGTGGATTATCGGAGGTCACAATCGAAAAATGCGCCAGTCGCTCGGCCACGGCCGCCATCTTGGGTCGCTTGTCAACATCGCGATTTCCCCCGCATCCAAACACACAGATCAATCGACCGCGGACCAACTCCTTCAGGGTCGACAGTACGTTTTCCAAGGCATCATCCGTGTGGGCATAGTCCACGTAGACCTGGCCGACGGCAGAGGGTACCGCCTCCAGCCTTCCCGGCACCGCGGACACCATCTCGATATGGCTGATCACCCGCTGGAACGGCACGCCCATGCTGGAGCATGCGGCAATTGCCGCCAGGGCATTGCTCACATTGTAACGACCCATGAGTTGAATGCGTACATCCGAGCTCCCCCAAGGCGTGCTGACCATGAAGGTACTTCCTCCATCATCCAACAGGAGCTGACGGGCGCACACCATCGCATGCTGTGAGAACCCATAGGTAATCACCTTCGCACGGATTTCCGGCATCTCGGAAAGCCGCTCGCCCCAGGGATCATCGATATTGATAATCGCATGACCACCCTTCTTACCCAGGTCGGTGAACAAGGTGGACTTCGCCTTAAAGTAGGCCTCGAAATCCTCGTGATAGTCAAGGTGGTCCCGAGTGAGATTGGTAAAGACGGCGACATCAAAGTCAATGCTCCCCACCCGTTGCTGGTCCAGGGCATGCGAGGAAACCTCCATGACCACGCTGCGGCAACCCATGTCGCGCATCTGGTCGAGCATGGCCTGGAGCTCCGGGGCCTCGGGCGTCGTCCGTGAAGCGGGCAGTACACGATCACCAAATTCGTATGCGACGGTCCCGATCAGACCGGGATGGCGCTGGTCCGCGGCCAGCACATCGCGGACGAGGTACGCCGTCGTGGTTTTTCCATTGGTGCCGGTAATTCCGACCACATCGAGAGAAGATGAGGGAAATCGATGGAAGGCATTCGCCACCCGGGCCAGGGCTTTCCGGGCATCCTTCACCAGCAGGACGGTCGTGTTCAGCGGTGCATCGATCTCGGTCTCGGTGACGATCGCGGTCGCACCCCGCACCAGCGCATCGTCGACGAAATCCAGGCCATTTAGCTCACTACCCTGGACGGCGGCAAAGAGATAGTCCGGCATGACCAGGCGGGAATCATAGGTTAACCCCTTGATCGTTCCCTTGCCTCGTCCGAGGACCCGGATGGGTTGAAGGGACTTGATAATGTCAGCCAGTTCCATGGTGTCGTAACAATACCTGCATAAAATCATAATTCGAGTATCCCTGGTTGCGTAGCTGCCTGCTGCTCACTTCAGCGTGATGCACGTTCTGTCATTTCCTGTGGCGGACTGGGCGGCAAATTAAGGATCCGCACTGCCCGCACTGCAATTCGTTTAAAAACCGGTGCCGCGGTGACGCCGCCCGTGCGCAAGGTGGTGGGCTCGTCAATCGCCACGATCATCGTGATCCGCGGGTTCTCCGCAGGTAGGAACCCGACGAAGGAAGCAATATTCTTGCGGCGGTCGTATTGGCCGTTGATGACCTTTTCTGCGGTGCCTGTTTTTCCCGCAACCTTGTACTTTTCCATGGCTGCACGCCTGCCAGTGCCCCCCTGTTCCGTGACACGCCCCATGAGCACCTGCATATGCCGAGCAACTTCCCGGCGGATAGGCTGGCCCACAACCTGCGGATGAAACGCATGAAGTATATGACCCTCGGCATCCTCGATGCGACGAACGATCTGTGGCTTCACCCGGAAACCATTGTTGGCAATCGTGTTGATCGCACAAAGCACCTGCAGTGAAGTCTGGGACATCTCATGGCCTATTGCGATACGGGTGATGCTGATCTTCTGCCAGGTGTCATGTCGGCGAAAGATCCCCGTTTGCTCACCGGGAAGCATGAGGCCGGTTTTCGCACCAAAGCCAAACTGGCGCAGGTAGCGATCCACCACGGCATCACCCAGTCGCAGGGCAATTTTTGCCGTGCCGATATTACTCGACTTCTTCAAAACGTCAGCCGCGGAGAGTATCCCGTAGCCGTGAAAATCGTGCAGGACCGCATTGGCGTAATACCAGGCCCCGCCTTCACAATCGATTTCCTCGTCAGGATCCACCAGCTTTTCATTCAGTGCAGCGGCAAATATCAGTGGCTTCACCGCGGAACCCGGCTCGTAGAGATAGGAAATGGCCTGGTTGCGCATCACCTCCTCACCGGTCTTGCCGTACTCGTTGAGATCGAAATCCGGCTTGCTCGCCATGGCGAGAATGTCGCCGGTACGCGTGTCCATGACGATGGCCCAGGCACCCTTGGCATGGTAATTCGTGACCGCACGAGCCAACTCCTGCTCCACGTGGTACTGCAGGTATTGATCGATGGTCAGCACGACATTGTTGCCCGGCTCGGCGGCGATCTCCATTTCCCGGTGCCCGTACACCTCGCTTCGCCGGCCGTCCTTCACGCCTATCCGCAGGCCGGCCTTGCCCTTGAGATAGGTGTCCATGGTCTGTTCAACCCCCAGCGAACCGGTGCCGTGGTAATTCGAAAATCCCACGACGTGGCTCATCAGGTGCTTGTGCGGATAATATCGCTTGGTAACATTCTCAAGGATAACCCCCTTGATGCGTTGATCCCGAATGCGCTCAGCCACATCGACCGGAACCGCCCGCTTGAGCATGGTGTATTTTTTATTATCCACCAGCAGCTTGTTCTTCACCATGGCGAGGTCCATCTGCAGGTGCCTGGAAAGAAAGCGGCAGACATCCAGGACATTCGTATTCTTCTGCGCGAGATAGCTCGGATCTACCGCGACGTTGGCACGGCCGAGGTCCAACGCCATGATGCGCCCATTGCGATCGACCACGCGCCCGCGCGCGCCCTTCGTCTGCGTCTCGAAACGCCGGTTTTCGGCTATCTCCAACCGCAACTCATCGAAAGGTCCCAGGGTGTGTAACCAGATCAACTTCGCGGCAACGCCACTGAAAGCCAGGCCGACCATCGTGACCAGGAAACCCAACCGAATGCGCTGACCACGGGGCGTCACCTACTCTTCGAGCTCCCGCCGTACGAGCTCGATGTGGCCTTCCCCATACACCCCGCGTTTGAGCAGGTAATCCATATTGTCCACCTTCACAATCTGGTGGGGCTCCGGGAACTTCATATTGAGACCATACCGGGCAAACGAGGCATCCATTTTTTCCGGGGAGGTCATGTTCTGCCACCGGAACAACTCGTTGAGCGCCTTGTTGTGCGTCGCACCCTTCTTCGCTTCCAGCTTCTTGATCTGGTGGCCCAGGCGCTTGTTCGTGTTGGCCAGGGCGATGTAGGCCATGGCCACGCCGAAGATCAGCGCGAGCGACACCGCGATGCGCCGCGGGAAAACGAAGGCCTGCGACTGCAACCGAGTGTACCGACGCTGACGCGCCCGCTTCCTGCCAATGCTTTTTGATTTCTTTCTCGCCATGATCAGGTCCTTTCAATAACGCGCAATTTTGCGGACCGGGCCCGCGGGTTTCCTGCCACTTCCTCTTCATCGGCGGTCACGGGTTTCTTCGTGATCCACCGTACGCGGGGATCGGCTCCCTGCCACTCAGCCCCCCCCTGCTGCAACGACACCTCGCGGCCGGCATGGGCGGCAAAAAAATGTTTCACGATGCGGTCTTCCAGTGAATGGAAGCTGATTACCGCCAGGCGGCCTTCCGGGGCCAGCAGGTGCACGGCCGCCTCCAGCCCCTCCTCGAGACCCTCGAGCTCCCGGTTTACCGCCATGCGGATCGCCTGAAACACCCGGGTGGCGGGGTGTATTCTTCCCCGGCGACCCCCGAGGGCCTGGCTGACCAGCCCAGCCAGGGCCTCGGTCCGCACGATCGGCGCCTTCCTGCGTTCCCGATCGAGCGCCAGCGCGACGCGCTTCGCCCGGCGCTCCTCCCCGTAGGATCGGAACACGCGAATCATCTCAGGAACCTCCGTCTGGTTCACCCAGTCCGCGGCGGTAACGGACTCCGTCTGGTCCATGCGCATGTCGAGCGGCGCATCGGCCTGGAAGCTGAAACCGCGCTCGGCCTGGTCGAGTTGGGGGCTGCTTACGCCAAGGTCCATGAGTATCCCATCAAACCTTTCGAACCCGTGTTCCTGCGCCAGCCTCGCCAACTGGGCATAGTTCCCGTGCACCAAGGTGCACTGACCCGCCCATGGATGCAGGCGCGCACGGCACCGCTCCAGGGCATCCGGATCCCGGTCGACCGCCAAAAGGCGGCCTTCCGGGTTTAATCCTTCCAGGATGGCTTGCGCATGTCCGCCCGAGCCTGCGGTACAATCCGCATAGCTTCCCGCTGGCTTCAAACGCATCCGTGATACGGTTGAGGTCAGCAGTACCGGCTTGTGTGTCTGCAATGAAAACCATCCCTGCTAGTCGTGTACTGTTGCTTTTCGTGTGTTGTTGTTTGTGTTTAAAATGTTTTCCGCTATCGACGCAGGCTCTTCCCCGAGCCGCGCAGATCTGAAAAATATTCCTGCGTAAATTCCTGGTCCTTCATGTAGGTCAAGCGAGGTCGAAACGCGCTGTGCCTCGGCAATGCGTAGCCCTTCCCGCGAACGCCGCCTTTAATCGTGCGATTGATCCGCAAAAGTTTAGAGAATCTCGATAACCCCATGATCAACTGTTCCATTACATGTGATTGCGAACCGCATCCTTCAGCTTTGAGCGATGCTGTTTCATGAAGGCCATGTAGGCCGCCGGGTCCCACATCTCGAAGCGCGTCAGGGCACCGACGATGAGGACTTCTTTTTTCAATCCCGCATACTCCAGGAGGAAATCGGTGACGCGGACCCGACCCTGGCTGTCCCATTCCGCATCCTGCGACTCGCCGCCGAAAATGCGGGCCAGCATCTGGGCCTCATCGTCTCCCATCGATGCCTGCCGCAGTCTGTTGATCTTCAGGTTCAGCTCGCCCTTCGGGTAGACCCAGAGGCATTCTGTATCCATGCCCGGCATCAGGTAGAGCGTCTTCCCCGCACCCATCTGTTCCCGCCATTTCGAGGGGATGGTGAGCCGCTTCTTTCCGTCCAGGGAGTTCTTGTGCGTCCCCATAAAAATGGGTTCATCGCCTTTACTCCCGTGGGCTGTATCGTCACTCGTGTACACTATTCTCCCTTAATCTGCACTTTCCTACACAATTCCCCACCACTTGACCACCATCAACCACCATGAAAATGGAGTTTTGTTTTAAATTACCTGATAACAAAGAGTTATGGATGGTTGAATCGGCTTGTTTTGGGAAGGAAAACGCCGAAATGCGGCCAGGGAGGCTAAAAAGTTGCGGTACATTTACGGTCGTAACGAACTTATATAAAACGGGTTACAGCTATGAAAACCCGCTTCAAAGGGCGGTGGGGCAAAGTGGGAGGCCATCCCGAGAGCTCGTCGGC
>JAPYUI010000252.1 GCA_029936175.1 Kiritimatiellia bacterium | reverse complement strand
TGCGAATGAAAAGCTTGTGATCCGGGTAGCGCAGGTGCATGCCGGTCTCGAAGTGACCGAAGTGCAGCATGCGGGACCCGAGGCCGTTGCCCATCAGGACCACGCGGGCATTCGGAGCGATCCTCAGTTGTCCGGGGGCAGCGGATAGGGGGTCAACCGCCAGGGCGGCCATGCAGAGACAAAAGGCGGGCAGAAAATGGAGTCGTTTATTCATTCGTAAGCCTTAAACCGAGAAACGGAGATTGAGCAAGCCGGGATTGTGCAAAACCGGGCTTTGCGACACGCATCACCCCTCGCCTATGGCGGAAGGTCCAGGTCCCTGCACGGAAGCTTGGCACGGTGCCCAACCCGCGAACAACGGGGCGCGGCTTACCCGAACCGGCTACGCGAGAATCTCATGCACGATCCGGGTGTCCTCCACGCCCGTAAGCCGTTGGTCCAGCCCTTGAAAGGGAAAGGTAAAACGCCGGTTGTCGATCCCCAGGCAATGCAGGATGGTCGCATTCAAGTCATTCAGGTGAACCGGTGACTCGGTGATATTATAGCTGAAATCGTCGGTCTTCCCCAGGGTTGTCCCGGCCTTTACCCCGCCACCGGCCATCCACATGCAGAAGTTGCGCGGATGATGATCCCGGCCGTAGTTATCCTTGGTCAGCGCACCCTGCGAATACACGGTACGGCCGAATTCGCCGCCGAAGACGATCAGGGTATCGTCGAGCAGCCCGCGAGCCTTGAGATCCTTGACCAGTGCGGCCGTGGGTTGGTCGACATCCATGCACTGGCCCTTGATCAGCTTGGGTAAACGCCCGTGCTGATCCCAACCGCGGTGGAGAATCTGTACCGTGCGCACCCCGCGCTCGATCAGGCGGCGGGTAAGCAGGGCGGAATGCGCGTAGGTCCCAGGCTTCTCGACATTCGGCCCGTACATCTGGAGGGTGGCCTTGCTCTCGGAAGCGAGGTCGGTCAATTCCGGAACGCTGGCCTGCATACGGAAGGCCATTTCGTACTGGGCGATACGGGTCTGCGTCTCGGGATCACCAAATCGTTGCCAGGATTTCTGGTTCAGCAGGTTGAGCGCATCGAGCATGGCCCGGCGATCGCCTGGATTCACCCCGGGAGGATTCTTCACATAGAGAACCGGGTCCCCTACGCCACGCATTGCTACGCCGTCATACTTGGTGGGCAGAAAACCACTGCTCCACATGCGCGTGAACAGGGCCTGGGCCTGGCTCCCCTTGGGGAAGGTCGGGGTAAAGACCACGAAAGCGGGAAGGTTCTGACTCACGCTGCCGAGCCCGTAGGAAATCCAGGAACCGAGGCTGGGTTTGCCCGGCTGCTCACTGCCGGTCATGACAAAGGTACAGGCGGGGTCGTGGTTAATCGCCTCCGTATGCACGGATTTAATCATGCTGATATCATCTGCGATGGTCTGCATGTGCGGGACGAGTTCACTCATCCAGATGCCGGACTTCCCGCACTGCTTGAAGGCAAACTTGCTGGGAGCAACCGGCAACTTGGCCTGGCCGCTGGTCATGGTGGTGATCCGCTGCCCTTGGCGAACGGAGTCGGGGAGCTCTTTCCCAAAGTGGTCATGGAGCACGGGCTTGTGATCAAACAGGTCGATCTGCGATGGTGCCCCATTCATGTGCAGGTAGATAAGGTGCTTCGCCTTGGGCGCGAAATGCGGGAAGCCGGGTAGTGCCGGGTGGACATTATCCGCTGCCCGAGCCCGCTGCCCGAGGAGATGAGCCAGGGCTACACCGCCGATTTTCAAGCCAGCACCCTCGAAAAAACTACGGCGGGTCTGGAGCTGATGGTATTCGTTTGCAGGATTCACGATGCACTCAGTTTTTCGTAACGACTTCGTCGAGATTGAACAAAAGATTGGCAACCAGGGTCCAGCTGGCGAGCTCGACCGGGTCGAGGGCGGCATCGGCCTTGCTCTCTCCATAGCTGATCAACGCCTTGGCGGCCTCGGCATCCCCTGCGTAACGGGTCCTGTGCGCCTTCAAGGCGATGAAGGTAATGTCCACTTCCTCATCCGTGGGGGCTCGACCGGTCACGGTTCGCCAGGCCCAACGCACGCGATCGGCATCGGCCTCACCTGCTTCCTTCAAAATACGCTGGGCAAAATTTCGAGCGGCTTCGACGTGCTGGATATCGTTCATCAGCTGAAGGGCCTGCAGCGGCGTATTGCTGCGTCCGCGGCCCGTGCAACTCTGCTCCCGGTTCGGCGCATCGAAATTACTCATGGCGGGATGCGGTGCCGTGCGCTTAAAAAAAGTGTAGAGACTCCGCCGGTACAGGGCCTCACCCTTGTCCTGTTTATAGTAGCGCGTGTTGCTCCCGCCAAAGGCCAGCGGCTCCCAGATATTCGGCGGCTGGTACGGCCGCACACCCGGCCCCCCGATGGTTGGCACAAGCAGGCCGCCGAGGTGGAGTACCTGGTCGCGCAGCATCTCGGCATCAAGACGGAAGCGCGGAGCACGAGCGAGTAAACGGTTCTCCGGGTCCCGCGCAAGGAGCTCCGGGGTTAGGGTGGAGGACTGCCGGTAGGCGTGACTGGTCAGCAACCGCTTCACAAAAACCCGGATATCCCAACCATCATCGATGAACTGTCGGGCAAGCCAGTCAAGCAATTCAGGATGGCTGGGTGGCGCACCCTGTGACCCGAAGTCCGCACTGGTCTTTACCAGGCCGGTGCCAAAGAACTGCTGCCAGAGGCGGTTGACCGCAACCCGGGCCGTGAGCGGATGATCTGCACGGAGCAGCCAGTCGGCCAGGTCGAGGCGATTGTAGTCGCGCCCCTTTGGACGCTCGGGCAATGCGGGCAAAAATGCGGGGGTGCTACGCGCTACTTTATCCCCTCGCTTATCGTATTGGCCGCGGATCATGACGAAGCTTTCCCGCGGCTTGGGAAGGTCAGCCATGACGAAGGTATAGGGTGTATTCTTTTCGATCTTCGCTTTCTCCTGTGCGATGGGCGCTTTCTCCGCCTTCAGGGGACCCAGGACATCTGCGGCACCGGCATACATGTTTGCCAGCCAATGCATGTATACCTGGTGATGTTCGTCCGTGCTCCACTTATCTGCACGGTTTCCCTTCACCACGCTCCGGAGTTTAAGCGGCAGTTGCTTGACATTTTTTCCCTGGTTTTTATCCACCCAGGTTTTCCAGGACCAAGCCGGATTCCCGGCGGTATCCACGGTATGGCTGAGGCCAAAATGATCCCAGGTCATCTTGCCGCCGAATTGCGTGAGCGCAAAGCCGGTGACCTTTTTGCCGCCGGTTAAACCAACTTTTTTCGCGGGAAATTCCAGGCGCACCCATTCACCGGTTTTGGGCAAGGCCCCCATATCAACGCGCTCATGGGTTCCCACTTTACCCCAGCCTATTTTTTCGTGCGCTCCCCAGACCACGCGGTGCTTCCAGCCCCCAACATTCCACTGTACCATAATCGACTCGGGCGGGTTGTCCGGATCGAGGTAGGCATAGACGAAGAAATTTGCGTCCGCCGGAATGACAACCGCAGGCCCATCCTGGTAAACATCCTGGCCGGTTGCCTTATCAGCCTCCCGGGTCAGGGCCAGCGTGCCACGGTAGACAGGTCCTTGCTCGGCGTTCGTCAATCGAATAGCCGGGCCCGTGGTCAGGAGCTTACCCTTTTCAGGGAATCCATCTTCGAACCAAAGCGACTCGACCGTGCGCGCAACGGGAGGCGGTTCGAGCGTAGCGGGGTCCTCGTACACCATCGTGGAAACGATCTCGGCAATCCGTGCGTCTATGGCAGCGACCTTTTCGTTCAATGCCGCGAGACGTTTTGTATCCTCGGGCTGGGGAATGTGCAGGATCGGCGGCGTGTCCTCGCGGTTACCATCCATCGCCGGGTCTGCGGCACTGTTAAAAAACGCGTAGAGTGAATAGAACTCCTTGGTCGAGAGCGGGTCGAACTTGTGGTCATGACAGACCGCACAACCTGCGGTTAAGCCAAGCCAGACTTCAGCAGCCGTGGATGTACGATCCACCGCATAACGATAAATCCACTCGGCATTGATGCTGCCCCCCTCGCCCGTGGTTACGTTGCACCGGTTAAACCCGGAAGCGACCTGCTGATCCAGGCTCGATCCCGGGATCAGGTCCCCCGCCAGCTGCCAGCGGGTGAACACATCAAAGGGAAGATTTTCATTGTACGCACGGACGACCCAGTCGCGATACGGCCACATGGAACGTTTGTTATCCAAATGCATGCCATGGGTGTCGGCATAACGCGCGAGATCGAGCCAATAACGGGCCATATGCTCACCGTAGGCCGGACGCGACATCAAGCCATCGATCAAGCGGGAAAAGGCATCGGGCCCTTTGTCCATGAGAAAGGCATCGATTTCCGCCAGGGTCGGAGGGAGGCCCGTGAGGTCGAGGGTAACGCGGCGAATCAGGGTTGCTGAATCAACCAAAGGCGCTGCGTGCAAGCCCTCCTGTCCGAGTCGCTCCTGGATAAAGGCGTCGATGGGGTTGCTGACCCCTTCGATCTTCGGCACCGGCGGTTTTTTCGGTTGTACAAAAGCCCAGTGGGCTTCATACGGCGCGCCTTCCTTGATCCAGTGCTCCAAGGTGGCCTTCTGCTTTACACTTAAAGGCTTGTGGTGCTCTGGAGGCGGCATGAGGTCATCCTCCTCGGCCGTCGTGATCCGTTGCCAGAGCGCACTCTCCGCTGGTTTTCCCGGGACGATCGCACGCGCACCATCGCGATCGGCGTACGCACCTTCGGCAATATCGAGTCGAAGCTTGGCCTTACGCTTCTTTTCATCCAGGCCGTGGCAGGCAAAACAGTGATCGGAAAGGATCGGGCGAACATCAAGGTTGAAGCGTACCGGTGC
>JAPYUI010000042.1:11351-28010 GCA_029936175.1 Kiritimatiellia bacterium | reverse complement strand
CTCGTTTCTCCAACGTCTTCTTCGGGCTGGCCACCGCCATCGCCCTGGTATCCATTCCCACCCTGCTGGAGCAGATCCCGGTCGCGGCCCTCTCCGGCCTACTACTCTACATCGGCTATCGCCTGCTGAATGCCCGTAGGCTCAAGCGCGTATGGCAGACATCCCGGCATGACTCGATTGTGCTGGTAATCACCTTCCTGGCGACCGTGTTTACCAAGATTGAATACGGGCTTTTGATCGGCATCATCGCCGCGGCCGCCATCGTGCTGAACCGAGCGGGTGAGTTACGTATCTTTGAACTCATCCCCACCCCCTCCGGGCGTTTCGACGAAAGACCCTACCTACCCGGCGAACCGCACGAACCGGGCGAACTGCTGGTCCTCACCATGTACGGTGAACTGTTCTACGGGATCGCCCACCAGCTGCTCGAGCAATTGAACGAGATCGTGAAACTGCAGAAACCCACGGTGGTCGTTCTCCGCATCCGCCGGGCATACTCCATCGACTATTCGTGCTGGAATGCCATCTTTGAGTTTGCAGAGGCCTTTTATGGACAGGGCGGAAAATTGATTCTCGCGGGCGTTCGGCCTGACATACAGGACCTGATCAAACAGGCCCGCATGGAAGATTACCTGCCTCCCGAGCAAGTCTACCCACAGACCGATGCCCTTATGTCAGCCTTAAAAGACGCGCTGGAAACCGCCTTCTATAACATCAAGGATCAGGACCGACTACAGGGGGCCTGGGCGGACTACCGCGAGAATCCCCAGGTGCTTTCCGAGCAACAGATCGAGGATATTGACCGATTTCTCAAAGGAGACCTGTTCAGCTGAGCGCGGTACCGCGGGGACCGGTGCTGTGAAGGGCGACCCCAAGGCCCTCTACACGAAGTGCTCCTTGAATGCCTGGATCGTCTGCTCGGCCGCGGCATCCGGGTCGGGCCAGGCAAAGGCTTCAGCCGAGGCATAACCTGTATAGCCGATATCCTTTAAGGCCCGGGCAGCTTCGCCGATGTCGGTGTGGCCAAAGCCCGCCGGGCGACGATTGCTGTCGGCCAGGTGAACGTGTCCAATACGGTCACCGGACGCGCGGATCGCATCGCCGATGGACGATTCCTCGATGTTCATGTGGAACAGATCGGCGAGGAGGAGGACGTTCTTCGTGTCCAGGCGGGCGAGGAATTCCACCCCACTCTCCAGGGTGTTGAATAGATTCGTTTCGTAGCGGTTCAACGGTTCGTAAATCAAGGGCACGCCCTGCATTTCCGCGTGCTTGCCCAGCACATTCAAGCCCTCGGCCAGGCGATCCAGGACCGCTTCCCGCTCCTCGCCCTTTTCCACGTTCCCCTGCATGGAGCCGATAATCGCGGGCGCACCGAATCGAGCGCCGAAATCAATCATACCCTCGATAAAGCCAAGCGCCTGGTCACGGTTGCCCGGGTCCGCATGGGTCAACGTCCACCCGTTAAGCACCTTGCCCGCACCCGTACCGACCGCGGAACAAGCAAGGTTATTCGCCGCGAGAAGATCTTTGAACGACCCCTCCTCGATCTCGCTCGAGGTCGCGGTAAACAACTCCACCCCGTCAAATCCCAGGGCACCGGCTTTCCGGCAGCTCTCGGCCAGGTCATCCCAGTAAATCCAGGGTCCTCCACGAAGTGAGGGAACCAGTGAAATTGTCGCGCTTGCTTTAATCATAATCCATTTACCCGTGATTTGGAGATCCGGAAAATACCAGATCAGAAAAGCCGATACAAAAAGAAAGCGGCCCCAATCCCATCACTCCTCACTGCGCAACTCGCTCAATAAGCGATACGCCTCCCTTAATTCCCGCAGGGAGCTTTCCGGAACCGATTGGGTGCCCTGCTGGATCCCGACGAGCAGGTGAAGGTTACTCAGCCCATTGGCATAGGCACGCTTGGCCGTGCCGGGGGTGAAATGCAGTTTATTCGGCCCCTGGTAGCCCTGAAAACGCGCCTGGATCACCGTTACATTCTGCTCCAGCTCAGCCTGCAACACCGCCTGGATACGATCGATAAACTCGTTTACGATGTCGGGATTAATCTGCTGGGGTTGTTCGCGAAACCAGGCCGCTATTTCCGCAGGCAAGGCCGCCAGTCCAGGCGATTTCGTCCCGAAGACCCCGGGGAATTCCTGCACCTGTTCGGCCAGGTAATTCCTGAGAGCACACGAACTCCAGAAGCCCTGCAGATCCCGCTCGATGATGCCAAACCAGAGGGCCTTGTGTGGAACGCGCGCGCGCATATTCCGGATAAAGAGTAAATCATCATCCGCCCCGGCATGCGGGACGTCATAGGCCTGCATGGTCGCAATCGCAAGCGTCCGTTCCCCGGCCCGGCAGAGGGTGGACACCCTTTGGCTGAAACCGAGTTCCCCGGGCATCGCCACCACCTCACTCATGGCCAGGATCTTCCTGAAGATCGCCCTGTACCGGTCAAGAGATTTACTCCGCAGGCCTTTGATCAAAGCCAGGTCAACCTCAATCGGTGAACGCTCCACCTCTTGGAAACCCTGCACGAGCAGGTTGTCCAGGTCATACAGGATGCGCATGAACTCGACGTCGATGACGTCAAAGGCCAGCAGGCCCGCACTGGCGCGATCAATGCTGACAAGCAGGGGTCGGATCATTTCCTCCACGCCATCCAGGGGTTCCTCGCCTTGCTCTTCACCAATAAGAAAGAGCACCTGTTCTATGGCGATTAGGCGACTATCGTCCGGCACCTCGCCAATTCCATTCATGTCCAGCATATGCGCCTTGGCAAAGGTTTCGGACAAGACCGCGAGGCCCGACATAAACTGCCGGCGATGGGTCCGCTGCCGGGAGTGGGGAGCGGGCGAAAGGCCGGCCTCTCTTCGTTCTTCATAATTGAAGATCGTTGCGAAGTGCAGGTCCAGGGCGTAAAGCCGCTTTTTCATGAAGGCGAGCCCTTGTTCCGGTGTCGTGCTCTGCGGAAACTGCTGCCGGATCTGGTTCTTCAACTCAAACGCTATCTTGTCCGATAGGTAGCTATCCGAATAGGTCTTGGAAAGTCCATTGAAACGCTGGCAATATTGTGCGGTAAAGCCTTCCTGGTTAATGCGCGAAACCATGGAATCCAGGCGATCTTGCGAGCGTTGATCGGAGTACGGAGCGAGCACGTCAAAGTAGAACCAATACACCAGGCCGCAGACCAACAGGAGCAGGAGGCTTAGCAGGGGGCCTCGTATGGCGCGGGGAATTCGCATGATCAACGTTACACCGGCTAAGCCGGGGATGCAAATTCTGCAATCCAGCTTCCCCTGCGCGGAAGGGGTTAAAGTGTCTGCCTGCCCTGGATCGCCCGGGAAAGCGTTACCGGGTCGGAATAGCCCAGGCCACTGCCGGCCGGAATCCCTGCGGCGAGACGCGTGATCCGGACACCCACCTCTGAAAGGGTCTCCTGCAGGTATTGCGCGGTGGCATCGCTTTCCACGTCCCCGTTCATGGCGAGAATGATCTCCTTGGTGCCCCAGTGCGCTATGCGGGCGTTCAATTGTTTTAGTCGTTGATTCTCCACCGTCTCGCCCTGCATCGGCGAAAGTTTTCCCATGAGGCAAAAGTAGCGGCCTTGAAATCCGCCCGAGCCTTCAACGAGTTGAATGTCACCCGGTTCTTCCACGATGCACAACAGCGAATTATCCCGGCTGGCATCGGAACAGAGACGGCAGGGATCCTGATCCTTCTCGGTAATTTTGCCGCAGCTGGAACAACAGCAGATGCTCGTTCCGGCTTGCTCCAGGGCGTTTTGCAGTTCCTTGAGCAGTTGATTATCACGCAGTACCAGCTTGTAGGCCATACGCTCGGCACTGCGTCGGCCGATGCCGGGCAGTTTGCTGAGGGTGCGAACAAGGTGGTCGAAAGTCATGCGCGGCAAAAGGGCTTATGCGACGAGGGGTTCAATTAGCGGGGACGTATCCTGTAGGCGTCCACTCAAAAAGGCAGGTTCATACCTCCGGGTAACTTGAGCCCTTCGGTTACCTTTGC
The DNA here is from genome assembly GCA_029936175.1 of Kiritimatiellia bacterium. Taxonomy (GTDB): domain Bacteria; phylum Verrucomicrobiota; class Kiritimatiellia; order SS1-B-03-39; family UBA6053; genus JAPYUI01. The sequence continues at coordinate 23,987 of JAPYUI010000042.1, read as the reverse complement.
CATTTCCGTCCCCATCTTGTCGCGACCGGCCTGGATGGCGCCATCCACTGCAGCGACGACCAGGTCCTCAAGCATCTCAACATCTTCCGGGTCAACGACCTTGGGGTCGATCTTGATAGCCTTGAGCGTACCATCGCAGGTAGCGGTTGCGGAAATCATGCCGCCGCCGGCACTAAACGCTACCGTCTCCTGGGCCAGCTCAGCCTGCATTTTCTCCATTTTGGCCTGCATCTCCTGGACCTGCTTCATCATTTTCATCGGGTTTGACATATCGATCTCCTGCTATTGTTTCGCCTTGTGAATATCTGTTATATCCCCATTGAAGGCTTCCAACACCTTTTTTACCAGAGGATCTTTATACCAATCTTCGCGCAGCGCGGCTTTCCCAGGGTCAAAGGGCTCGGTCGGCTCCTCTGATCCAGGACCGGACTCTGCCGGTGCTTGAGGCGGGACCGGGCTTGCGGGCTCATCAACCGCTTTACGCGGCGGGGGGGGAACGGCATCCTGGACGGAGCTTTTAGCAGGGCCCGGGGCCGACGAGGATGGAGAAGACGCTGTGGTTTTGGGCGTCGGCACGGACCTGGACACCACCACCGGGGCCTCTGCAGTATCAGGCGCTACTTTTTTTTTTGGCCGAGCTCAGCCTGCAAAGCGTTCAGGCGGCGAATCAGCTCATCGACCGTAACCACGTGCGCGGAACGGGCCGCCCGGATAAGGGCCATTTCCAGCAGCGTCCGCTTGCTCAGGGCCTGGCGCAAGCGACCCTCGGCCTCGACCAGGATATCCACCACCCGGCTGACCTTCTCGGGCTGGCAGCCCTGGACCTGCTCCTGAAGGGTCTCGATTTGCGATTCAGCCAAATTGGCGAGATTGTGGGTATTCTTGCTGTACGCCAGGATCAACACGTTCCGGAAATGCTCCAGCAGGTCGATCAAGAGCCGGTACAAATCCTTGCCGCCCTCGTCCACCTCGGCAACCAGGTCGATGATCCGGGGAACATCCCCGGCGAGCACGGCCGCAGCCAATTCCTCAACCACGCCGAAGGCGACCAGGCCAAAAACCGAGAGCACGTCCTTTTCGGTGATATGCTTGCCCTGGAAGGAAATGAGTTGGTCCAGTGCAGACTGCGCATCACGCATACCGCCTTCCGAACCCCGCGCGATCGCGAGGAGCGCTTCCTCATCCGCCTTGATCTTCTCGTTTTTACAGATGTCCTGTAAGCGTCCGACAATGTCGCGAATGGAAATTCGCCGCAAATCAAAGCGTTGACATCGGGAGAGGATGGTCAATGGCAGCTTCGTCGGTTCCGTTGTCGCGAAAAAGAACTTTACGTGGGCCGGCGGCTCTTCCAGGGTCTTCAGCAAGGCATTAAACGCAGCGTTGCTCAACATGTGTACTTCGTCGATGATATAGATCTTGCACCGGGCGCGAGCGGGCATGAACATGACGGCTTCGCGCAAATCGCGGACTTGCTCCACCCCATTATTGGAGGCCCCGTCGATTTCCAGCACGTCCAAGCAGTTGCCCTCCGTGATTTCCCGGACGATGGGATCCTTTTCCTGGTCGAACTCAACCACCGGGCCGTTTTCTGCACACAGGGCCTTGGCAAAGATCCGGGCCAGGGAGGTCTTGCCCACGCCGCGGGGGCCGACAAAGAGATAGGCGTGGGCGACCCGGTCATTTGCGATCGCGTTTTTCAAGGTGTCGATGACATGATCCTGCCCCACCACATCCGCAAAGATCTGGGGGCGGTATTTTCGCGCTATAACTTCGTATGACATCTGGAACGACCTGAAACCGGGCACCTCGACATAGTCCGGGGCCGACAGTCAAAAACTCCTGCCAGGTGACCTACGGCGCCCGGACTGCCAGGCTTAATGCTGCTACCTTCCGGTCCTGACATGGTTCACCTGCGTCCGCCGCATAGGGCCCAGCGATCAACATTCCAGACCACGACCCCGGACGTGATTAACTAGCAGGTCGAAAATGGAATGCAAGCGTGGAGGGGTGATGTCGTGATGGGAAAATATCGTCGAGAATCTCTGGGTCGAAGTGCTTGCGACAACGGGTATGTTTCTGCTTAAACAGTCGGGTGCGGTTCCTCGACTCGGGGGACTACAGCTAGTCAAGAACGAAATAAACGGATATGAAAAAAGCGATCGTCATTTTGGTTGTCCTTGTCCTGGCGTTCATCCTGTTCATGGTGAAAAAGAAGAAAGCAGGAACCAGCTACCAGATGACGACCGAGGAGCTGTACCAACTGGAGGATTCCCTGGGCCTTGGATTCGATGGTGTGCCCATGAACGAGGGTGATCCAGGAACCGCTGAACCGTAATAACTGAAGCAGAAACCAGCCGCGTGCGTTCAGGCCTTTAATACTTCCTGCTCGGCGGCCACCAGGGCCTCGTACATCTCATCAGCTGACTCCGCCTCCACCAGGTCGAGCAACACGCTGGTATGATGACAAAGCATGGACAGGCGAGCCAGCATATGCAGATGGATCTTTTCATCCTGCGAACAGACAAGGAAAAACAAATTGGATGTCCGGCCGTCCGGAGCCCCGAAAGGGATGAAGCCAATGCTGCGTCCGAGGACAACGAAGGAGTCCTCAAACATCCAGGGTTCATGTACATGTGCGTGCAACAGCGCGAATCCGCCGGTTAATGCGGTCGAACAAAGGGCCTCCCGCTCCTCCACCGAGGCCTGCAAATCTTCGGGCGTTAACAGAAGTCCGGTGGAAGATGCCAAGGCCACCATCTCCCGAATGACGGAGGCCTTCGTCCGCGCGGGCATGTCCTCGATGATATACGTGGGCTTCATTAACTCGGGAACCAGGGCGTGTCCGGCTGACAAGACATGCATCCTGGCCGTCGATGCCTGGTGAAATTCATGCAGGTTCTTCGCGGAAAATCCCAGTAGACGCTGGGAGGCCCAGGAATCAATTTCGACCTTGCGAAACCGCACCTGTCCCCCAACTTTTTCATGGGGTATTTCCCGGTGCCGGACGAGGGCCATCACGTCGGCTCTGCTCAGGTGCAGGTAGCCGGTGACTTCATCCATATCCAAGGTGCGATGCGGCATACGTCAGGTATCCAATGCATAAAATATGGAGCCAAAGGCCGGATTCGAACCGGCGACCTTTGCATTACGAATGCAGTGCTCTGCCAACTGAGCTACTCTGGCCCTACGGGAGTAGGATACATACGCGGGGAGCGCGCCTTGTCAAGCCGTGCCACCTTGATTTGAGGTATGCAGACCGAAACGACAAAGGTGATCCACCCGGGTATCTCCTGGCCCGCAGCTCTCTTTGATCGGCCTGGAGGAGCAGCCGGTGATGATTCTCCTCCGCGGGTGAGGATGGAGAGAACAGGCCCTCATTATACGACGCGTACCGGACCTCCTTCAGGAAGCAGCGAAAACCCCTGGCGCGACTCAATCCGCATAGGAGCGCATGGATACCGGTTGGCGACGCGCCCCCCATGTCCCGGGTTGATCCTCAAACACACCGGCGACCGGCTCCCCGCAGGATGGACAACGCGCACCGGGCTCCAGTTTCCAGGCTGTCAACACGTACCAGTCGCGACCGATCAGTTTCTCTCCGCATCCATGGCAGTAAGTTGAATCCGCGGCTTCATGATGCACGTTTCCGACATACACATACCGAATGCCCGCAGCCATCGCGATGTCGCGCGCCATCAGCAGCGTCGCTGGCGGGGTCCGCGCTTTGTCCAGCATCTTAAAGTCGGGATGAAAGGCCGAAAAATGCCAGGGCACATCCGGGCCGAGCTCGCGCATCACCCACGCAGCCATCGCCCGGAGCTCCTCCGGGTCATCGTTTTCGCCGGGGATCAGGAGGGTCGTGATCTCGAACCAGACCTCGGTTTCATGCTTCAGGTACTTGAGCGTATCCAGCACCGGTTGGAGTGCGGCCGAGCAGGTCCTGCGATAGAAATCCTCGGAGAAGGCCTTGAGATCTACATTCGCCGCATCCATATGATCATAAAAATCACCCCGGGACTCCGTGCACATGTACCCGGCGGTCACCGCAACCGTCTGTATCCCCCGTGCGCGACAGGCGTCCGCGACATCCATTGCGTACTCCATAAAGATGACGGGGTCGTTGTAGGTAAAGGCCACGCTTCGACAGCCAAGCGTCTTGGCCACCCGGGCAATCTTGTCAGGGGAAGCCTGGTCTGCCAGGGTCTGGACCTCACGCGACTTGCTGATATCCCAGTTCTGGCAGAACGTGCAGCCGAGATTGCACCCCGCGGTACCAAAGGAAAGCACCGGGGTGCCCGGCAGGAAATGGTTCAAGGGCTTTTTCTCAATGGGATCGATGCAATAGCCACTGGACAAGCCGTAGGTGCTCAGGACTACCGCGCCCTCCCGGTTCTCCCGCACAAAACAGAACCCCTGCTGACCCGGCTTCAATCGGCACGCGCGCGGGCATACATCGCATTGCACACGACCGTCTTCAAGCGCATGCCAATACCGGGTAGACTTTACATTTGGCGGTTGGTTCATCGGGGATGCCATGGTACCACCATATAAGGAAGGACGAAGGGAAAACAAACATGCCCGACAAGAACACGCCACCCGGACTGACGATCAACCGAACCCGCCCGGGGGCACGGGTGCGCGAGGCCGCGGTTGCAGGTACTTTTTACCCGCGCAAGGCCGAATTGCTTCAAGGGCAGGTGCGCGCCTGCCTGGCGGAGGCCGGGACCGACGCACAAAAGGGGCCCAAGGCCATCATCGGACCGCACGCCGGGTATGTTTTCTCCGGTCCGATCGCCGGTTCGGCTTACGCCCCCCTGGTGGATGCCAACGTGACCATAAGCCGCGTCATCCTCATAGGCCCTTCCCACTATGTCCCCTTCCCCGGCATCGCCACCCCCTCGGTGGATGCCTTTGCCACCCCACTCGGAACCGTGCATCTGCTCCGCGATGTGCTGGATCAACTGGCGTCCACTTTCCCCCAGGTCACGGAACGCAACGATGCCCACGAACAGGAACACGGATTGGAGGTCCACCTCCCGTTCCTGCAGAGCGTACTGGAGGAATGTGAACTCATCCCGCTTGTCACGGGCAAGGTCAGCGGAGCGGAAGTCGCCGAGGTGCTCGACCACCTGTGGGGCGGTCCGGAAACCCTGATCGTGGTCAGTTCCGATCTCAGCCATTACTACGATTATGCAAGCGCCCGGGAACGGGACCAAAGAACATCCGAAGCGATCCTCGCCCTGGATCCTGATGCCGTCGAGGAGGAGGGCGCCTGCGGCCGGGTGGCGATCCAGGGCTTGCTGCACTGCGCAAAGGCGCGTGGGCTTCGTCCCGCCCTGCTGGATGTGCGCAACTCGGGAGATATCGCAGGGAATCATGACCGCGTCGTGGGGTACGGAGCTTATGCCTTCTACGCATAAATTCCTCACCAACACCGAAGCCCAAGACCTTTTGGCTATCGCTCGCCGCGCAATCCAGGCCAAATTCAAGGGGGTACCGCTCGAGGTGGAGCCCGGAAGCACCCCGGATGCCCTGCAGGTCCGGCGCGCGCCTTTTGTCACCTTGCACAAGCATGGAGAACTTCGCGGATGTGTCGGCGCGCTCGAGGCCCGGGAGAGCCTGCTTAGCGAAGTCATCCGACTCGCCCCGGCTGCAGCTCGGGACATGCGCTTTGATCGCATTACCCTGGAGGAGCTCCCCGATATCCGGATCAGCCTCTCGGTGCTCACACCGCCGGTCCCCCTCCCCTTCACCAACGACGAGGACCTGGCCGAAAAACTCCGTCCGGGCATTGACGGCTTGATCCTGGAGGAAGCTACAAAGCGCGGCACCTTACTTCCCGTGGTCTGGGAGAGCCTCCCCGATCCCGAGGCATTCATCCGCGCAACCAAACAAAAAGCCGGCCTGCCTCCCGACCATTCCTCCCCCACCCTGGAAGCCTGGGTCTACCAGGCGGAAGAGTGGTCGGAGCCGCTGGATGCGCAGGAACCATGAATCGGCCTGGAGGTCGCCGGGGCAGGAGCGGCTTTCACGCGCCCCAAATAGATCTTTTTCGACGGTTGCCCAAAGATCCACCTCCGCAGGAAACGATTCTCCAAACGCTTTCCGATCATAGGAACACTTGATTTCACCCAAGTTTTATTGAATGTTCCCGGCTTCCATCCAACGGAACATCACGCATGGCGACGTATCCATTTACCGAGATTGAGCAGAAGTGGCAGGCCTACTGGGCGGAACATAAAACCTTTCGCACGCCGGACGAGATCGACCCGGAACAGCCCAAGTACTACGCGCTCGACATGTTCCCCTACCCAAGTGGCGACGGTCTTCATGTCGGACACCCGGAAGGCTACACGGCGACGGACATTGTCTGCCGGCACAAGCGGATGAGGGGCTTTAATGTGCTCCACCCCATGGGCTGGGATTCCTTTGGACTGCCCGCGGAGAATTACGCGATCAAAACCGGCACGCACCCGCGGGAGACCACCCATAAAAACATCAACCGCTTTCGCGAACAACTGCAGTCCCTTGGCTTCTCCTATGACTGGGACCGGGAGATCGCAACCACCGATCCCAACTACTACCGATGGACCCAGTGGATCTTCCTCCAGCTGTACAAAAAGGGCCTGGCCTACGAGTCCGAGATGGCGGTGAACTGGTGCCCGGAACTGGGTACGGTCCTCGCCAACGAGGAGGTCGTCGACGGGAAGAGCGAGATAGACGGCCATCCGGTCATCCGCAAGCCCATGCGCCAGTGGATGTTGAAGATCACCGCCTATGCCGAACGCTTGCTGGAGGACCTGGATGAGGTCGATTGGCCGGAAAGCATCAAGCAGATGCAGCGCAACTGGATCGGACGCTCGGAAGGCGCGGAAGTCGACTTCAAGATCGCCGGACTCGATGAGACGTTGCGCGTGTACACCACCCGCCCGGACACCCTGTTCGGCGCAACCTACATGGTCATTGCGCCTGAGCATCCGCTGATCGACCCATTGACCACGCCCGACCACGCGGAGGCGGTAAAGGCATACCAGGAAAAGGCGGCGAGCAAGAGCGACCTGGAGCGCGTCGAATTGCAGAAGGACAAGACCGGGGAGTTCACGGGCAGGCACGCGATCAATCCGGCGAACGGCCAGGAAATCCCGATATGGACCTCTGATTATGTTATGGTCACCTACGGAACGGGCGCCATCATGGCAGTGCCCGCCCACGATGAACGCGACTACGCCTTCGCGAAGAAGTTTGGCCTCAACATCGTGGAGGTCATTTCCGGCGGCGACATCAACGAAGCCGCTCACACCGGCGATGGTGAACTGGTAAACTCGGCGAACGAGGAGTTCAGCCTGGACGGCCTGCAGGTCGCGGAATCCAAAGCGCGCATCACGGAATGGCTGGCGAGCAGGGGCCAGGGCGAAGCGAAGGTGAACTACAAGCTCCGCGACTGGCTGTTCAGCCGCCAGCGCTACTGGGGCGAACCCTTCCCGATCATCCACACCGAGGAAGGCCACAAGGCCATCCCGGAATCAGACCTGCCCCTGACGCTGCCCGATGTCCAGTCCTACAAGGCAGCCGGGACCGGCGAAAGTCCGCTGGCCACGATCGGGGAATGGCTGAACACGACCGACCCCGAAACCGGAAAGCCGGCAAGGCGGGAAACCAACACCATGCCCCAGTGGGCGGGTTCCTGCTGGTACTATCTGCGTTATATCGATCCAGAAAATACCGGCGCACCCGTCGACCCGGAAAAGGAAAAATACTGGATGCCGGTCGACCTGTATGTCGGTGGAGCGGAGCATGCGGTGCTCCACTTATTGTACGCGCGCTTTTGGCACAAGGTGCTCTACGATTGTGGCGTCGTGCATACCAAGGAGCCCTTCTTTCGCCTGGTGAACCAGGGAATGATCCTCGGGCCACAGGAATTTAAGCGGTATGAGCAGGAGGACGGAACGCCGGTATCGTTTGAGCACGTCGCTTCGAATGGCACGCGGAAGAAAACGGGTGAGACCCTGTGCCCCTGTCCGCTCACCGCGGATGAGATCGAGAAGAAAGGGGAACATTTTGTCTGGAAAGACGATCCGTCCATCCGCGTTTCCGCGAAGGCCGAGAAAATGAGCAAGAGCCGCGGTAACGTGGTGAACCCGGACGACGTGGTAAAGGCCTACGGTGCGGATTCCCTGCGCTTGTACGAGATGTTCATGGGTCCCCTGGAACAGGTCAAACCCTGGAGCATGAAGGGCGTGGAAGGTGTGCACCGCTTCCTGCGCAAGGTCTGGCGTCTCTACCTGGATGACCGGACTGGCGAGGTAGCCGGGCGCATCCAGGAGGTCGAGGCCGGTGAAGAGCAAAACCGCCTCCTGCACGCGACGATCAAGAAGGTCACCGAGGATACGGAAGGCATGCGCTTCAATACGGCGATTGCCGGGATGATGGAGTTTATCAATGCCGCCCAGAAGTGGGAGACCCTGCCCCGCCCGGTGGCCGATGCTTTCCTCCTCTTGCTGAGCCCGTACGCCCCGCATCTTGCGGAGGAGTTGTGGCAGCGGCTGGGGCATACCGACACCCTGGCCTACGAAACCTGGCCCGAACACGACGAGGCCTGGCTGAAGCAGGACCTGGTCGACATCATGATCCAGGTAAACGGGAAGATGCGAGGCCGCTGCCAGGTGGCGGCCGATGCGGGACAGGACGAAGTCCTTCTCGCCGCCAAATCCGAAGTCCGCAGCCAACTGGATGGAAAAACCGTGCGTAAGGAGATTTACGTACCGGGGAAATTGGTTAATATTGTGCTTGGGTAAAAGAGGCTTGCGCTGCGAGAATCACCGTTATAAGCCAATAGGATTGGCGAAATTTGCAATTGACCGAAGGAAACATGAAAACACTTGGCGGCATCATTATCGCAAGCCTGCTCGCCCAACCCATGGGACAAGCAGAGGACAAGGTGGACCAGGCGCTGAAGCAAGGCGACCGGGGCACGGTCATGAAGATGTTAGAACAGGGCGGTCAAGCCGCGCCGGAACCGGTGGCCACCAGCCCCGGCAAGGCCCCGGCACCGGGGCAGCCGTACTCGGATGACGAACGGCAAGCCATCCGGACCAGGCTCGCGGAGGAATTGCGCGCAGCCCGGGAGGAGGCACGAGTAAAGCGCGAGACCGGGGTGGCGACCACAAGCGATACGGGGGCCTCGAGCGAGAAGCCGTCAGCCGAGCTGCTTAAAAAGCTGGGGAAGGCTGCACCGGTGACCCTACCGGAAGGGCGGACGACCACACCTCCCCCCGCCCGGCAGGCCATGCCCAAGCCGACACCGCCCCCCAGCCGGGTGGACGAGGCCAGTAAACGCAAAGCCAACAGCCTGTATGAACGGGTCTTTGGAAATCGCAAGGCCGGGAAGCCCGGGCCAGCCGTCCCCCCGGTGAAATCCTATCCCCTGAAAACCACACTTCCTGCGCCGAGCAAGCCCGCACCACGCGGGTTGAACAGCATACCCGGGAAAGCGCCTGCCCAGATTGAACTGGCCCAGGCCGGGTTGAATCCGATTAAGATCAAAGCACCAAAGGCACCGGGAAGCACGCCGGCAAAACCGGCAACGGTCCGGCCAGCAGTGCCCGGGCCCGTCGCGGTACAACCCGCCCCGGCCATTCGCGTGAACCAAGTGCCACCCCGCATACGCGAGCTCGGTGCGGGGGGAGCCCGGGGGGTACGCCAGAATCGTGAAGCCCTGGACAGCTTAATCAAGCAATCCCGCGCAGACATCGTCAAGATGGCGATGAACCAAGCCAGCGGCGGTGGAAGCACGACAAAGGAAGTGCAGGACCCGGACGCGTGGAAGAAAGCCGGACCGAATGCCTGGAAGTATGACGGTGAGTGGAAAGATGGCAACATGCACGGCCAGGGCCGTATGCAGTTCGCCGACGGATGGGAATACGCAGGCGCCTTTGTCATGGGCACCATGCATGGCCAAGGCACCCTCGTCTACCCGGATACCACCGTATACGAAGGCCAGTTCAAGAACGGCAAGATGGACGGATTCGGGAAACTTACCTACCCCGATGGCTGGACCTTCATCGGCCAGTGGCACGACGGGCAGATCAGTGGCTCCGGCACCCTGGTGAACCCGGGGAACTGATCCCCCTATAATCCTGTGCCGACAACACGGAACTTCAGCTCCCCCTTTCGCATCCCCTATTTTTCTGGTGGGTAAATCCCCCCCCCGCAGCTATACTCGAATCCATGCAGATCCTTTCAAAAACATGGCTGTACATGCTGGCCCTTGCCTGTCCGATCGCCCAGGGGGGCGTTCAACTCAGCGAATTCATGGCCATCAACGATACGAGCCTCCTTGACGAAGACGGAGACTCCTCCGACTGGATTGAACTGTATAACACGGGCTCAAACGCGGTGGACCTCGTGGGCTGGCACCTGACAGACAATGCAACAGATCCCGTTAAATGGACCTTCCCGGCCGTGACCATACCGACGAACGGTTATCTCGTTGTTTTTGCATCGGACAAGTTTCCCACCAACATCGACCAGGGGCTTCACACGAATTTCCGCCTGGATGGTGATGGCGAGTACCTCGCGCTGATCCAGCCGGATGGCAGTACGGTAGAGGATGCCTATACCCCGACCTATCCGCGACAAGTGGAAGACACCTCTTTTGGTATACCCTCCGACATGGTGTTCCATACTTACCTGGCAACCCCCTCGCCCGGGGCAACCAACAGCCCTTCCACCACCATTCAAAACCGAGAGCCTTCTTTCAGCCATGCCCGCGGCTTCTATGAGTCCCCGTTTCAGCTGGTCTTGAGCCCGGATGACGCCGCAGAGACGATCCGGTATACCCTCGACGGTTCACGACCTTCCGCCACCCACGGCACCGTGTACACGGGACCTTTCCAGGTCACCCCTTCCGCCGACGGGGGGGCCATTACCGTACGGGCGGTTTCCTCGCGGACAGGTTATGCAGACTCAGCTGTGCGTGCGCACACCTTTATCTTCATAGACGCCGTGCTCCAGCAACCGGTGCAACCCCCGGGCTTTCCAAGCGCATGGGATGCCCAGCAATCGGATATCGAGGCCGACTATGAAATGGACCCGGACGTGGTGGACGATCCGGCCTACACAAGTATGTGGGAAAGCGCACTCACCAGCATTCCCACCCTTTCCATCGCCACCGAAATAGGAAGCCTGTGGGACATCAACGGTTCACGCGGCATCTATGATCACGCCCGGGATGACGGGATCAGCTCCGAGCGCGCGATATCCGCCGAGTTCATATTCCCCGGGGATGAAGGGAATGATTTCCAAATCGATTGTGGCCTGCGCATCCAGGGCGGAGCCAGCCGGGGAAATGACGCAAAGCACTCCCTTTCACTGCGTTTCCGCTCCATGTACGGCGATGGGAAGCTCGAATTCCCCCTCTTCCCGGGCTCACCCGTCACCCGCTACGACAGCCTCGCTTTACGCGCGGAATATAACAATTCGTGGACACACTGGAGCGCGGGCCAGCGCAACGCTGGAACGCTTATCCGGGATGACTGGGCCCGCAAGGCGATGCTGGACATGGGCAATCCCTCCGCAGGCGAAGGGCGCTTCGTCCACGTGTATCTCAATGGCCTGTACTGGGGGGTATACAATCTCTGTGAACGGCCGAATCACTCGCACTATGCGGCATACCGTGGCCTTTCCGATGACAGCCAGATCGATGCACGAAACGGGGGAAACGCCATCAATGGCAACAACACGGCCTGGAACGAGATGACCGGCCTGGCCAGCAACTGGACCGAGATCCAGCAGCGCCTGAACATGACCCAGTACATCGACTTTACCCTTGTCCAGGGATTTTCGGGCAACCGGGACCTGAAGACCACCGGTGGGAATTGGCGCTCTGCCGGCGGAGGACCTGAACGACTTCCCTTTGAACTCTATCCCTGGGATACCGAGCGAACATTCGAGCAGGTCAACCAGAATGCCGCCGGTGTAACCAAGGCTGCACAGATTTTTAATACCCTTTTCGGGCTGACTGAATTCAAGGTCCAGCTGGGAGACCGGATCCACCATCACCTGTTTAACGATGGGGCCCTTACCGTCCCTGCCTGCCTGGCCCGCTGGCAGAACTACACCAACCGGCTGTACACGGCAATGATCGCGGAATCCGCCCGCTGGGGGGATTACAAGCGCGACACCACCGGAGAAACCACCCTCTACACCCGGGATGATCACTGGATTCCCGAGAGTGTCCGCCTGGTGGAGGATTACTTCCCTACCCGCTCGGCGGAAGTACTCGCAGACTGGCAGGCGGCCCAGTGGTATCCCGATGTGGAAGCACCCGCCTTCAACCAGCATGGCGGCGGGGTGCAGCACGGGTTCAACCTGATCATCGATCCCGGCGATGCCGGCACGCTCTGGTACACGGTCGATGGCAGCGATCCTCGACTGGAAGGGGGCAATGTTTATCCACATGCCCGCAGCGGACCGCTCAGCACCAACCTGCTGTACACCACGACCGTGCACGCCCGCATGCGGGATGGTCCTGACTGGAGCGCACTGAATGCAGCAACCTTTTACCTGCCGGCGACGAATATCGTGGTCAGCGAGATCATGTACAACCCACCCAATCCCCTGCATGCATTCATCGAG
>JAPYUI010000042.1:4382-11251 GCA_029936175.1 Kiritimatiellia bacterium | reverse complement strand
TCGATGGCCAGGGTAATACCGTTGTGGATTTCACCTGGAATGACAGCCGCAGTTGGCCCAGCGCCCCGGACGGGACAGGTCATTCACTGGTGCCCCTTGAAACCAGGAATGCGCTGCTGGATTTCGGAGGGAACTGGCGGTCGAGTGCCTTCATCGGTGGGTCACCAGGCGAAGCGGATCCCGAACCCGTAAGCGACCTCGTGCTTAATGAAATCCTCGCCCATACCGACTTCTCAGACCCGGGATTTCCCGACTACGACTCCAATGACGGCATTGAAATCTATCACGCCGGACCGGGAGCACTCAGCCTCACCAACTGGTATCTCAGTGATGATCGAAATAACCTGATGAAGTGGGGGATCCCGGGCACGAACACGATCACTGGCCCGGGTTGGATCCACTTTGACGAGGTCGGGGATTTCCACAGTCCAACCAATAACGGCTTCGGCCTGGACAAGGCCGGTGAAGAAGTACTGTTGTCCTACCTGCCGACCAGCGGGCCGACCCGGGTCGCGGATACTATCCGCTTCAAGGGCGAGGAAAAGAACGTGGCACTGGGACGCTACCCCGATGGAGCCCAGGCCTGGTATCACCTTGTACCCACGCCCGGAAGTGCAAATGGCCTGCCACCCCAACCACCATTGGTCATCAGTGAAATCATGTACCACCCCCCCCCTACCCCGAGTCACCCCGCAGACAACACCTTTCATGAGTTCATTGAGTTGTATAATCCCGGCGCACAAACCGTCAGCCTCGAGACCGATGCCGGTCCCTGGAGAATCGATGGCGGTGTTTCATTCACCTTCCCCGCGGGAACTTCCGTGCCCGCCGGAGAATACCTCCTGGTGGTCCAGTTTGCCCCAACGAACACGCCGGAACGAACGGCGTTCCTTAACCACTACACCCTCGACCCGGCAACATGGGTATACGGGCCTTATAGCGGAAAGCTGTCCAACCGCGGGGAGCGAATCGCCATTGAGAAGCCGCAGGAAGCGGACCAACCCGGGGACAATCCCTCCTGGGTCATCGTGGATGAAGTCTTTTACTATGACGACGCCCCTTACGCCACGATGGCAGACGGACAAGGATCCTCCCTTCATCGACTGCTGCCCGATCACCCGGGCGAACAAGCCGAGAACTGGATATCCCAGCCACCCTTCCCCGCGACACCGGCTGAACCGGTCACCCTGAGCCAAACGATCGGCGGGAACATCAGCTGGAGCGCCCAGACCGGCGTGACCTACGTCCTTGAATTCAAGGATCAACTGGATGAAACAACCTGGAAAGCAATGGATAACACCATGGGATCCGGGCCGATCCTGCTCATCGACCCAGACGCGTCAACGCAACCTTTCCGCGTCTACCGCATCCGCGCCATCCCCTGACCAATCCTCACCATTACCCCTCAAACCCGAAAAGGCATTCCGCACGAGAAGAAAACCTGATACAGGTCCATCATTACCGGAGACCGGCCCGCATGAAAGCATACCTATTCGTCTTTTCCTTTTGCCTGTTCGCCAGCATCTGCCTGGCCGAGTTTGAAAAGAAACAACTCGAGCGCCGCTTTTTCTGTGAAGGAGCAAGCGTAGGCGACATCAACCGGGACGGTCACCCCGATGTCATTTCCGGCCCGTACTGGTACGCCGGCCCCTCCTTCGCGTCACGAACGGAAATCTACTTCCCCCGGCCCTATCCCCCCGCCTCGTATTCAGAAAATTTCTTCAGCTGGACCGGGGACATCAACCGGGATGGCTGGACAGATGTCCTCGTTGTCGGCTTCCCGGGAAAAGCGGCCAACTGGTTCGAGAATCCGCAGGGCAAGGAAGGGCACTGGAAAGAACACACCGCGGTGGATACCGTCGACAACGAATCGCCCAACTTTTGCGACATGAACGGGGACGGCTCGCCCGAGTTGATCTTCTCCCGGGGCGGGGTCTGGATGCTGGCCTCTGTCAACCCGGACAAGCCGGAAGAAAAATGGACCGTGCGCGCCCTCTCCGGAAAGGCCACCGGGGGCAAGTTCACCCACGGCCTCGGATATGGCGATGTCAACGGCGATGGGCGCATGGACCTGTTGGCAAAGAACGGCTGGTGGGAGCAGCCGCCAGGTAAAGGCGAATGGACACACCACGCCTTTACCTTCAGCCCGGGTGGAGGTGCCCAGATGTATGCCTACGATTTTGATGGGGATGGAGATAACGACGTGCTGACCAGTCTTGCAGCCCATGCCTACGGTCTCGCCTGGTTTGAAAACACCGGGGGGAAGACCTTCACGCCCCATATCATCATGAGTCGCAAGAATGAGCCCGGTCCCCTAAACCTGTCGTTCAGCCAACTGCACGCCATCGAGCTCGCCGACATGAACGGCGACGGCGTTAAGGACATCATCACCGGTAAACGTTATTGGGCGCACAACGGACGCGACGTGGGCGGGAACGATCCGGCGGCCCTGTACTGGTTCGAGACCCGGCGGGGCGGCACGGCCGGCGCGTGCAGCTTCATCCCCCACAAGATCGATGGCGATTCGGGCGTGGGCACCCAGGTTGCGGTCGCTGACATGAATGGGAACGGCAAACCGGATGTGATCGTCGGGAACAAAAAAGGCACTTTCGTTCACCTGCAATAACTACCCCATGTCCCGCGAGACCGAAGCGAATATCTATAGCCAGGCCTTCATCGCAGAACTCTTTGACGAGATGTCGCAGACCTATGACCGGGTAAACCACATCACCTCCCTTGGGTTTTCATCGCGTTGGCGAAACCAATGCGCCAGCCACCTGGCCCACAGGCCGGACGCGGTAATTTTCGATTTGATGACCGGTATGGGTGAATGCTGGCCCTCCCTGCTGCCCGGACTCACGAGTGGACACATCGTGGCAATCGATTTTTCAGCGGGTATGTTGTCCCATGCGCAAGCCCGGAAAACAAAGCTGGATACGGAACGGGTCCAGATTCAACAGGCAGACGTGTTTGCCAACGCGTTCCCGGAAGCCTCCGCCGATCACATTATCTGTACCTTCGGGTTGAAGACGCTCAGGCCGGGTCAAATCGCACAATTGGGCGTGGAAATAGCCCGGCTCCTGAAGCCAGGAGGCACCTATTCGATCGTGGAAATTTCCGTTCCGCGAGTCCCCCTGTTGCGCGGACTCTACCTGTTTTACCTGAAGCGCGTAATCCCATTGATGGGCCAACTCTTTCTCGGAAACCCCGATAATTACCGAATGCTCGGCGTATACACGGAGCGTTTTGGGGATTGTTCCGCCGCCGTGGAGCGGTTCAGGGCCTGTGGGTTGAGCGCCATGTACCACTCCTATTTTTTCGGCTGTGCGACCGGTCTCACCGGCAAGGCCCCGGATTCAACGACTTGCGACCCGGCCAGGAGCCAGACAACCCGCCTCGCTGCATCCCCGGTATCCATGAAATAATTAACCGGAGGGACGATTTGTTCATTGCCCGCCGCCCGTTCCGCCCCTAAGATTAGGCCTTTGTCAAAATATGAAAGGAAACCTGATGAAATATACCCTGATCGCCCTGTTCACCTGCACCGCAGTGTGGGCACAAGAAGCCGTTAAACTCGAGACGCTCACCCAGCGCGCCAGCTATGCCATCGGCATGGACATCGCCAACAACTTTAAGCGCCAAGGACTGGAAGTAGACGCGGAAGTCCTTGCCCGCGGACTGGTCGACGCCATGAGTGGCAAGGAAACCCTGATGGATGCGGCGGGTGCGCGGAGCACCCTGACCGAATTCCAGAAAGTTATGCAGGAAAAAATGGCCAGGAAACAAGCTGCAGATTCTGCCACAAGTAAAACGCAGGGCATAAAGTTCCTGGAAACCAACAAGGCGGCCGCGGGCGTTGTGACCACCGCCTCCGGCCTACAGTACAAGGTGCTTAGCCCCGGAAAGGGCGACAAGCCCACTGCGGCAAACACGGTAACGGTCCATTACACCGGCAAGCTCTTGAGCGGTGAAACCTTCGACAGCTCGGTGGAACGCGGCCAACCGGCGACCTTCGGCCTCGGCCAAGTCATCCCCGGCTGGACCGAGGGCCTGCAGTTGATGGCCCCGGGCGCCAAGTACACGTTCTGGATTCCGTCCGGCCTGGCCTACGGCGATCGCGGCTCCCCGCCGAAAATCCCGGGAGGCGCTACGCTGAACTTCGAGGTGGAGTTGATCTCCTTCAAGTAAGCACGCGCACCGCTATCGAAAAGGGCTTCCCATGGGGAAGCCCTTTTTCATGGGCCAGCCTATACCCGCACCCGGTTCTTGTCGATATTGGAGAAAAACACCTGGCCGCTTTCAGCCCCGAGGATCGCGAACTCCTCCAGGTGAAGATTCACATCGGAGTGAAAGATCAACCGGGCGCCATAGCGGCCTTCCAGCTGAATCAGGATGTCTTCATCGGATTTACGCAGGCGCTCGAGCACCATCGGATGCACGCAGACCTTCACCGGTTCCTTCCTGACTTGCTCCTTGTGCTTCCGGATGGCTTCATGGATGTGACGCTGAATCTCCACACTCATGCTGTAATCGGACTTCACCAGGCCCCGGCCGATGCAATACGGACAGTCCATATAGGCGGTTGAGCGAATACTCTCGTCGGCCCGCTGCCGGGTCATCTCCAGGAGGCCAAGGTCGGAAATCGGGAGGAGATTCGTCCGCGCTTTATCGCCGCGCATCGCATCCTTCATCGTCCGATAGACGGTATTCCGGTTCCGCTTCAGTCGCATGTCGATGAAGTCGATAACCACCAGCCCCCCCACGTTACGCAGCTTGAGTTGCTTGGAAATCTCCTTGGCGGCCTCAATATTCACCTCCGTGATGACCTCTTCCTGGGTCGTCCCGCCCTTGTGCCGACCCGTGTTGATATCGATCGCGACCAGGGCCTCGGTCTCGTCGAAAACCAGGTACCCACCACTGGGCAACCAGACTTTTCGGCGCAAGGCATTTTCCAACTGGCGCTCAATGTTAAAGTGATCGAAGATCGGGGTATCCCCGTCATACTGCTTGATATTCCGTCGCGACCGCCGCGAGATCTTGGCGATAATATCCCGCACGCGACCGAATTCGTCCTTACTGTCGATCACGATACGGTCAACATCCTCCGTGAGTGAATCCCGGACGACGCGTTCCACCAGGTCGGGCTCGCTGTACAAACGAACCGGTGCCGGGGCATTCTTTATCTTGTCTTCCACGTCGACCCAGGTCTCAACCAACACCCGCAGATCCCGGGCGAAGGCCGTTTTACGCGCCCCGGTTCCAGCCGTCCGGATAATAAATCCGATATTCTCCGGCACCGGCAGGCGCGCGAGTATCTTCTTCAGGCGCGCGCGCTCTTTATCGTCGTCGATTTTCCGGGAAACGCCCTTGAGGCCGGTACCCGGCATCATGACCAGGTAACGTCCGGGGATGCTCAGGTTCGCCGAAACACGCGGCCCCTTGGTGCCAATGGCTCCCTTGGTGACCTGCACGACGATCTCCTGACCCACCGAGAATCGCTTTTTCATTTCGCCGGGTTCGAACTTCTTCTTTCGACCGCCCTTGCGCTTTGCACTCGCGCCTTCTTCAGCTTCCAGCCGAGCCGCGTCTTCCGGGATCATGTCCCAATAATGAATAAAGGCATTTTTCTTCATGCCGATATCCACGAACGCGGCCTGCAGGCCATCTTCAAGGTTTTGAACCTTTCCCTTGAAGATGCTGCCGACAATGCGTTGTTCACCTGATCGCTCGACGAAATAATCCTCGAGATGTCCATTCTCAAGAAATGCCACGCGGGTTTCAAGGCTCTCGCAGTTGATGATGATTTCTTTTTTTGATTTAGCGTTTGCAGTCATGCTTAACTAACCTCCGTATCTGACTGTTTGGAGTCATTGGCGAATCCTTCGAATGTAGACGCTTTGAACCAGTCCGAGGACAAGCAGCGTACTTATAGTGAAGGATCCACCATAACTCAATAAGGGTAAGGGCAAGCCGGTGATAGGAATCAAGCCGACGGTCATGGCGATGTTCACCAACACATGGGTGAACAACAGGACCAAGGCCCCCACGGAAAAGTATCGACCAAGGCGATCGCGGGCCCGAATAGCGGTCCGCGCGATGGCAAAGAATAAATACCCGTAAAGGGATAGGATAACGATTGTTCCGAGAAAGCCTGTCTCCTCGGCAATAACGGAATAGATGAAGTCGGTCGGCGCGACAGTGGCGGGCAGGAACCCGAGGATGTTCTGGGTCCCCTTGAGATAGCCTTTTCCCGTCAATCCGCCGGACCCCACCGCAATTTCCGACTGGTTTTTATTCCAGTTCATGTTCGTGGGTGAATCCTCCGGGTGCAGGAAAGAAGTCAGGCGTTCACGCTGGTATTCCGGCGCGAGCACCCAACCGAGTGGAAGCATAAGTGCGCCAATGACCACGATCAGGGTGAGGAAACGATAGGGCAGCCTGGCCACGTACATCACGCCCAGGGTCATCGGTAGCAGGACCAGGGCGGTCCCCAGGTCCGGTTGGCGTAGAATCAATATAAAAGGAATCCCGCACAGGAACAGGCTGGCCAACACATACGGCAGGTCTTTCAGGCTCCTCCCCGGTTGACTGAGAAAAGCCGCGAGATACAGGAGGAGGCCCGCTTTCATGAATTCGGCGGGCTGCACCCTGATCCCAAGGTCCAGCCAGCGCTTCGCGTTGTTTATTGGAACCCCGAACAGGAGGACCATCACTCCAAGGGCCACCGCGCCGAGGTAAACCCAATGCGCCTTTCGGCCGAGCACCTCGTAATCGACGATGGCGCTGACCAGGTAAATGACCAGCCCGAGCAGCACCCAGCGAATCTGCTGTTGGTACAGCAGGTGGACCGGACGATCCATATGCTGGTA
>JAPYUI010000042.1:0-4282 GCA_029936175.1 Kiritimatiellia bacterium | reverse complement strand
ATCATCCAGCTGCGGTACTTCTTATTCCCCGGCTTGCCAAACTGGGCGGTCCCGGTCTTGCCAGCCATCCGGAGTCCTTCCAGCCGGGCATTGCGGCCCGATCCGCGATCCGTCATCACCACGTCCTCCATGCCCGCCCGGACCAAGTCCACGGCCCAACCGGGCCACTGCAGATCATTGGCGACCTCCGGTTCCGAATACAAGAAGGCCTCGTCCCCGGGCGAGCGAATCCCGGCAACCAGCTTCGGCCGGTAGAGGGTGCCCCCATTTGCAAACGAGGCGGTGATCATGGCCATCTGCAATGCGGTGACATTGAGAAAGCCCTGGCCGATCGAGGCATTCGCCGTATCGCCATCGCGCCAGCGGTCACCATACCGGGCCTGTTTCCAGGCCGAGTCCGCAAGAATGCCCGGCTTCTCGAAACGTGTGCCCAGCTCGATACCCGTGCGCTGGCCCAGGCCCAGGGCCTCGGCCATGTGGTAGATGTGGTCGTAACCGGTCTCCAGGCCCAGCTGCCAGAAATACACGTTACAGGAACGCTCAATCGCCTGCCGCAAATCGATCTTCCCATGCGAAACGCGATTCGCACAATACCGTTTGCTGCCCCCCAGTTCGAAGTGCCCGGGGCAGAAATAAACCTGGGTCGCTGGAATTTTTCCCGACATGAGGGCTGCCATGGCCACGACGGGTTTAAAGGTGCTGCCCGGGGCGTAGTACTCGTAAATCGCCCGGTTGATCAAGGGCTTGCGGGGATCCTTCAACAGCTGGCCGTAAATATGACGAACCTGGTTCAGGTCGAAGCGCGGAAAAGTCGACAGGCCGAGCACATGGCCGTTGTTGGGATCGACAATACAGATCGAGCCGAGCTCCGTGTCCAGCACCCGCTCGGCCAATTGCTGAATGCGGGTATCAAGCGTGAGTTGTATGTCGCTTCCGTTTTGCGGCATCTGCTCCGAGATGACACTATGACGATAACTGGAAACGTCCACCCGGAGCAACTGTCTGCCCGCTTCTCCACGCAGAATTTCATTGTACACCTTCTCAAGACCGCTTCGTCCATCCATCTCGTTTTCATAGAAGTCGTAACGGCCTTCTTCTTCGCGTCCCCGCAGGCCGGTGCTCACATGGCCGATCACATGGCAAGCCATCTCCCCGTAAGGGTATTTGCGAATCGCCTTGGTATCGTAGTCAACGCCCGGCATGTAGCCAACCCGCTCGGCAAAGCGGGCAATTGCGAGATCATCGAGGTCCTGCCAGGCATACAGCGGCAGCATGCGCTTCTCCCTCACGTGCCGGTCAATATCCGCCCGATTCACCTGGCGCTCAATTTGCAGGGCTTCTGCCAGTTCATCGATCAGGCTGTCTACGCGCTCGACCGTCTCCTGAAAAGATCGCTGGCGAATACCTTCATCGCTCGGATAAATCGCAATGCAATGACTGGGCCGGTTGTCCGCCAGGCAAATCCCGTTGCGATCAAACATCCGACCCCGCCAACCGGGAACCCGGACACGGCGGATGCTTTGATGCTCGATGGCCGCCGCATAGTGATGCCCCTTGACAACCTGGAGATTCCAGACCCGGTACACAACAACACCCATCAACCCCAGCATGGACAGCAGGAGAAAACCCAGGCGTATCACCTCCTGGTCTTTGGGTCGCCGCGCCATCAGATCTCCCTCAATTCGATATTGCCGAGTTTATAGTCAAGCCGCTCAATGAGCTTGAACGTTATCGGGATGACCGCCAGGCCTATCAGGATGACCCCGGAAGCCATGACCAGCATGCCGGTAAACGACATGGCAAAAGCCAGCGCACCCTCCTCCAGGCGCGAACGGATCACCAGCAGGATGAACGTTCCGACCGTAACCGCCGTACAGGCAATTACGCCGAGGAACATGTGGGTCAACCAGTGATTCCCGAAGAACTTTTCCCGATACTGGTTGATGTAAAGTCCAACCAGCACGTAGAGGAAGGAATGACAACCCATGGGCATTCGGGAACTCAAGGCGTCCTCAAAAATACCGGCGAGCAGACCCACGACCAGTACCATTCCGCGTTCGCGGGTGAGTGCATAATACATGACGGCACCCAGGACAACCGGTGCCCGCGCGCCACCAAGAAACGGAAGCGATGGCAGCAAGGATTGGAAAACCGCTGAAAACATGGTGATCACGATCATCAAAAGCAGGGTCATGGCACCTCCTCCACGGCCAGGTTCGGATTGCCAGCCACTTCGACGATCACGAAAACAAAGTTCAGTTCACTCAGGTCTACTGCAGGGAGAACCTCGGCTTCCTGGTACAGGCCCGAGTGATCGCGATCCACATGGGTCACATAGCCAATGAGCACATCCGGGGGAAAGATCCCGCCCAGGCCGGAGGTGCGGACGGTTGTTTTCTCGCGAATCAACATCGCCTTGTTGATCAGGTCCATGCGGCAGAGGATATCACCATTGACCGAGGGACCCTTCCCGTGCAGCACCCCGTAGGAGCCACGGCCCTCCAGCTCCGCGTGCACCAGGCAACTGGGATCGGAGATCAAGAGAACATCAGCGGTACGCGGGGAAACAACGCTCACCCGGCCAACCAGTCCATCGGCGGTGACGACCGCCTGGTTGACCTGGATGCCATGGCGGGACCCCCTGGCCAGGCGCACGGTCTGCCACCACCCGCTGATATCGCGCCCGATGACCTCGCAGGCAACCATGCGATTGGGCGACTTCCCCCGAAAACCAAGCTGTTGACGCAGGTGGGTATTTTCGCCGGCCAGGGATTCGAGCTCGTTCACCCGGTTCTGGAGCATGACGACCTGTTCGGAGAGCTTCTTGTTTTCATCCGGCAAGCCGCCCCAGCCCCGGATGGCCCGGTAGGCCGATTTCACCCTGAAGCTGGCGGACGCAAGGAGACCTTGAACCGGGGCCATCCCTTCCCGGGCCACGTTATGCGTCCCTCGGGAAAAGGAATTAGGCAACATCAGCGCGACCAACAGGATCGCGCAGAGCACCAGCCATAACCAATATTTTCGTTTTCTCACATGTTGCTCCGGAGCTCCGAGGAGCTTCCGGCCCGGTCAAATCATTCAACATGACGGAGATGAGAAAACTGCGCAATCAGCCGCGCTGCTACTAATGGATTACAGCGAATCGCTGCCGGACATGCGCTTAAGGAAATTCAGCTCATGGAGCACAACACCCGTACCTTCGGCAACAGCGCTCAGGGGGTCATCAGCAACATGAACCGGTAAGCCGGTCTGTTCAGCGATCAAGGTATCGAGTCCGCGAAGCAAGGCACCGCCACCGGCAAGCACCAGGCCCCGGTCGACGAGGTCGGCCGCCAATTCAGGCGGACAACGCTCCAAGGTGTAACGCACGGATTCCACAATTGTGGATACCGGCTCCATAAGGGCTTCACGGATTTCCTCAGACGTAACGATCAGGGTTTTGGGCAAGCCATTCACCAGGTCACGACCTTTTACCTCCATGCTTACCTCCTCTTCGAGGGGGTAAGCGGAGCCGATCCCGATTTTAATATCTTCCGCGGTGCGCTCACCGATCATCAGGTTATAAACCCTTTTCATGTACTGGATAATCGCTTCATCCATCTCATCTCCGCCCACTCTCACGCTGCGACTGAACACGATTCCCGCGAGGGAAATCAGGGCGACTTCGGTTGTGCCGCCCCCTATGTCCACGATCAAGTTACCGGCCGGTTCCTGTACAGGAAGACCAACCCCGATCGCCGCAGCCATGGGCTCTTCAATTAAAAAAACATTTCGCGCACCTGCGTGCGCGGCAGACTCCTTCACGGCCCGCTTCTCCACCTCGGTAATTCCGCTGGGGACTGCAATAATAACCTGGGGCCGCACCAGCTTTCGCTTGTTGTGCACCTTGCGTATAAAGTATTTTAACATGGCCCCGGTGATTTCGAAATCCGCAATCACCCCGGCCTTCATCGGCCGCACCGCGATAATGTTCCCGGGCGTGCGGCCCAGCATACGTTTCGCTTCCTCACCCACGGCCAGGACCCGGTTACTGCCCGACTGGATGGCCACAACCGAGGGCTCACGCAGGATAATCCCGCGGTCGCGGACGTAGACCAGCGTATTGGCGGTACCGAGATCGATACCGATATCGTTGGAGAATAAACCTAGAATTCGATTAAGCATCTGGCTGAAAGCATTCCCATTTTCGGATGGCGAAAAACCGGGACACATTGCGAACTGTGTCCCCCTGCGTCAAGCATGAAACGCAGCCATGGAAAGGCCCGGAAATCCGATGCGCTTT
>JAPYUI010000251.1 GCA_029936175.1 Kiritimatiellia bacterium | reverse complement strand
CCCATGTCATCCACGAGGAAGAGCACGACGTTGGGCTTGTCCGCGGCTTGAAGCGAAAGGGTGGCGAAGGTAAAGAGGGAAAGGATTGTTTTCATATCTATTGTTCTCCGTGTTTCAGTCGCATTATGGCTTCGCCGGCTTTCACGATTCGGCACGCGTAGACGCCCCCGCTCAAGCCAGCCCCGTCAGCGTCCCCGTGCTGCTGGCGAAGCGGTCGGTTTCAAGGCCCATGTTTTGGAGCATGCTGAGGTAGAGGTTGGCCAGCGGGGTGTTGTTTTGCTGGCTGAAGGCGAGGTGCTGGCCGTGGCGAAAGCCACCGCCCGCGAGGATGACCGGAAGGTTTTTGTTGTTGTGGATGTTGGCATCGCCCATGTGGCTTCCAAAGAGGACCATGGTGTGGTCGAGCAGGTTGCCGTCCGTCTCCTCGACTTCTTTCAAGTCACGAAGCAATTCCCCAAGCATTTCCACCTGGACGGTTTCAATTTCCTGCAATTTTTGCAGCTTCAGCTCGTCTTTTCCATGGTGGGTAATGTTGTGGTAGCCACCCAATGAGTGTCCATCTTCAAAAACCACGCCCGGGGTGCGTTGCCCACCCAAAAACAGGGTAATCACCCGGGTCGAGTCGGTCTGCAGGGCAAGACGCGACATGTCGTACATCATCCGGACCATGTCAAAGAATTGCTTCTTGTCTCTCGGGTAGTCCGGTATTTTCTCGTCCACCCGGGGTCTCGGCCGGGTTTCCCAGGCCCTTGCCTCGACGAGGCGTTGTTCGAGACTGCGGACGGCGGTCTGGAATTGGTCAATCCGTTCGCGGTCCGAGGCGCTGACCCGCTTGGTCAAGTCCGAGGCCTGAGCCAGGACCACATCAAGGATGCTTTCCTTTCTCCGCAGCCGGGCCAGTTGCTTTTCCATCGCTTGGCGGTCGCCTTGCAGGAACATCTTTTTATAGAGGCTGGCCGCGTTCTGTATGGTGGGAATCTCGACGCCCGCCTGGGTGTAGGACAGGCTCCTTGCCTCGTTGACCGAGAGGGAAAGCGACCGGAAGCGTGTCTTGTGGCCGACTTCGTTTGCCATCACCTGGTCGAGCGAGATGCTATTGCGGAAACTGGCGCGTCCGGGATGAGGGGCCGCACTGAGGAAGGACTTGTCGGCGCGATGACCACCATCCACCCCGGGATGGGACAAGCCGCTGAAGATGGTGAAGTGTTCCCGGTGCTGGGCGGCTTTCTCGAGGTAGGGCGAAGGCGCGTACTCCTTACCGGCGGTTCGGGGAAAAAACAACTTGGGGATAAAGCTGAGGTCCTGGCATATCGCGATCATGCGCCTGGGAGAAGCCCCTGGGGGAGTGGCCCCAAGGGATTCGAGCAGAGGCAGGCCCAGGGTGACCCCGGCACTGCGTAAGAAGGTTCGGCGGGTTGTATGCATCAGCTTACTTTCGTAGGAACAATGGACTCTGGATGATTTCATGAATGAGTGTGCGGACGCCATACTCCGACGACCGGCTCTTGTTGAGGATAGTGGCAACTTCATCGCGGTCAGCGAAACGAAGCGGTGCGCCGGTGGCGTAAACGACGAGTTGTTCCACCAGGTTGCGGGCGATGGCTTCCTCGTCCTGCAACAGGAGATTCTTGAATTCGACAATATTGGCGAAGGCCTCTCCATTCGCTGTTTTCCCCGAGGCGTCCACTTTTTGCGCGATGTAATGGACGAATTCATTGCCGCTCCGCCCGACACCCGCAACTCGTTTTGAGCCCTGGGTGAGCGAACGGTAGTTGTTCCGCCAGCGCCCCATGACATCAAAATTTTCGAGGGCGAAGCCCGGGGGGTCGATCGCCTTGTGACACGCAGCGCAGGACGCATCCTCCCGATGTTTAGCCAACAGCTCGCGAATGGTTGTGGCTCCACGGATATCCGGCTCGATGGCGGGAACGGACGGGGGAGGGGGAGAAGGCGGATCGCCCAGGAGACGCTCCATTACGTAGACTCCGCGCAGGACGGGTGAAGTGACGGTGCCGTTCGCTGTCACCTTGAGCACGGCGGCCTGGGTCAGGATGCCCCCGTAAGGGCTATCCCCGGGAAGAGAAAAGCGTCGGAACGAGGACCCGTAAACATCTGGAATGCCGTAATGGCGCGCGAGGCGACCGTCGAGAAAGGTATAGTTCGCATCGACCACGTTCCGGGCCGGGCGGTTGCTCGCGAAGAGATCGGCGAAGAAGAGGCGCGATTCAGTCACCATCGAGTTCACGAGCCACCAGTCCCCGGCGTATTCCGGGTAAAGGTCCCGGTCGGGATCGGTATCGTTGATCTCGTCCAGCTTGAGCCAGGAATCGAGGAACGCCTTCACGAAGCGGGCTGATTCCGGCTTGTCCAGCAAACGATCGACCTCCGACCGCAGGATTCCTGGCGCTCGCAGCTCTCCCCTGCGAGCCCGTTGGCGGAGTTGCTTGTCGGGCATCGATTCGCCGAGGAAAAACGAAAGGCGCTCGGCCAGCGCGAAGTCATCCAGCTCGCCCGGTTGTCCGCATTGGAAAAGGAACTCCGGGGAAGCCAATACCGCCGAATAGGTAGCGATCATCGCTTCCGTAAACGTGTTCTCCTCTTTCAATTGTTTCTCGGCATACCGGTAGAATCGGCCGAACTCCGCTTTCGCAACCGGTCGCCGGTAAGCCCGTTCCATGAAGCCGGACAAGAGTTCCCGGGCATCCTCCAGGGGTTTTTCCGAGACCGCCTCGACCTGGTGGCCCTGCTTCCTTAAAGAGAGCTCGCCAAAGAGGGCACGATAGGATTCAGGCGGCCATTGCTTGATGATCGGCCCCTCGACCTCCAGCCAGTGAAAGGCGACCCCGGGGTAGCCATCCGGGTCGCTTTTCTGGATCGTGTGCGGAAGGGCCGGGACCATCGGGGTGGGCAAACGCATGCAATCGAGCTTCACCATGGCGCCTTTCTCCAGGAAGGCCTCCATTTCAAAGGCCTCGGGCGCCCCCGGTGGCGCTTCGAAGATCCCGACGGGCAGCATATTCTGAATGTTCGGTTCGTCCAGGGTGGACGAGTAGACCTTGACCGGTTCACTCCGCTTTCCCGGCAAAACGCGATCATTCACGGGCGTCGGAAAGCGTCGCGCGACATCAAGCACAAGGTTTGGATAGAAGCGTGGTTTCTTTTCCCCTTCCCACTCGACGTAGTCGGTTTGACGAAGCACGGACCGCGCCTTCAGGCGTATGCGGTAGTCGCCGCGAACGGGTGCCTTGAATTGTTCAAAGCCGTAGTAAAAAGGCGTGTACGCTCCACGAAAAATGGCGGTGGACGCCTCCTCCTTGGGCCGGGATAACTTCTCGCCTTCCTTTTCCAGGTCATCGAGGTGCACGAACTGGACGGCGTCCGCGATGACGTAGCCCTCGGCGTTCTTGTCGGTCAGTGAGACCTCCGCCATGACAGGCCCGGATTTCGGATCGACTGCGGTTGACCCAAAGGAGAAACGTCCAAGCGGAAACCACAGGCCTTCAATAGTCGGTTTGACGCCTTGGTCGATGATCAGGCGGGTTTCGCCCTTGGCATGGCGAACCCGGTATGGGGCAGCCCTGGCCAGGCTTTTTCCCCCGCAGAAACTGACCCGTACTTCATAGGTCCCGGGTTTCGGCAAAGCGGTCTTCCAGATAATCGAGTGGGGGCCCTTGTCCTTGGCGGTAGCCAGGTAGTGGGCCCCGAGGTGGTTGGGGCGACGGGTGGACGTGTTCCAGGGCCCGGTGCGTTCCGCCGCGGTGTCGTCGACGGTGACCCCTATGGATTGGGCCTTTTTGCCTGGATCAAGGCCCCTTTTGCTAAAGGAATACGTCTCATTGATCTCCAATCCGTCAAGGGCAAGGGAAAATCGCGACCAACCGGCATTTCCCGAACCACTCCACATCCTCCCTTGTTCGCGCGCGTAGTAGCGCCGGGTTGTTGACTTTGGCTGTGCGCTGGGGAACGCGAGGGCCCGGCGGAGCGCAAACTCGGCCACGTCGAGGTAGGCGTCGACCTGCACGTGGGAGACATCGAGAGCGGTCCCGACCTTGGCAAAACCATGGACCTTCCCGTCCAAGGGCAGGCGATCCGCGATCTTGAGATAGGGGTCGTGGAGGAGATCACGCAGGATGTTCTCGTATTCAAAGCGATTCACCCGGCGCGAAACGGCCCGGCCATGGTGTACGGATGCCGCTTCCTGCGTCTCGATGATTCGACTCGCCAGGTCCCTGACTGTCGCGCCACGTTCCGCATCGCTTAATCGACTCTTCTTCCTCGGGGGCATCTCCCCGGCGGCAAGTCGATCGTGAATCTTGACCCAGACGCCGGTGGCATGGGGATCCTCAAGATTCCATTTCAACGACAGGAGGTCCAATCCGCCCTTGGCCTCGGTGTCATCGTGACAATCCATGCAGTGGCGGTCGAGGAAGGTGTTCAACGTCTCCGGCAAGGCTGCGCTCAAGTTGACGGGTGCAAACAGCCCCGGGATCAACAGGCCGATGCCGGCAGATCGCAGCAGGGAAAGCCTCCATGCCCGTTCTTTCATTTCGTGTCGGCTTTGCCCTTCCGCTTGGCAAAAGCCCAGCCGTGTCCCTCGGGTATGCGGTCGCCGGTTTTTGCAATCTTCGGGATCTTGCCAAGCGGGGCGAGGGTCCTGGTCCAGGCCGTGTGCTTGTTCGCGAGTTGCTGGACGACTTCAGGATGCCCGGCCGCGACGTCTTGTTCCTCGCGGGGATCGGCCTTGAGATCGAACAATTGCCACGGGTCCTTGTCGTATTTCTTGTAGAGACGCCAATCCTTCCAGCGGACGGCGATCAGGTGCCGGCGGACGGCGTCCCCAGGCTCGTTGTTGAGCCAGAAGAGGTATTCGTGGGGCTCGCCTTTTTTCTTGCCGTTGAGATACGGGATCAGGTTCACCCCGTCGCAATGATCGGGGATGGGCAG
>JAPYUI010000250.1 GCA_029936175.1 Kiritimatiellia bacterium | reverse complement strand
CGGGCATGGCAAACATCATGCCGAGGAAACCGGACAGGAGCCCCTTGATCATCGACCCCTGGCTGACGGAGGCGATCAGGACCAGGGCCATGAGGATGAGGGAGAAGGTTTCGAAGGGGCCGAAGTGGGTGGCAAAATCCGCCAGCGGCTTGGAGAGGACCATGAGAAAGAAGCAGGATACCATTCCGCCGACGAAGGAGGAGGAAATACCCAGGCCGAGAGCCCGGCCGGGTTGGCCGTCCCGCGCCATGGGGTAACCGTCCAGGGTGGTCATGACCGCGGCGGGCGTACCCGGCATCCGCATCAGGGTGGCGGTGATCAAGCCGCCGCTGATGGCCCCGACATACATGCCGAGCAAGAGGGTGATCGCCAGGGTGGACTCCATGTTGAAGGTGAGCGGCAGGCAAAGCGCAATCATCATGGCGCCGGTGATCCCCGGCAGGGCCCCACCCACGATCCCGAGGATCACGCCGATCAGGAGCAGGGTGAGCGGCCAGGGCTGCATGAGTTGGCCGAAGGCCTCGACGAGATGCTCCATCACTCGGTCCCCGTCGGCAGGTCGATGACAAGGACTTCCGTAAACAGGTACTGGCAGCCAAAGCCCATGACCAGGGCGATGACGAGGGCGAGCAGCAGGCCCTTCCGGTCAAAGCGATTCAACCCGCCGATCGTCAGCAGGAGGAAGACGCTGGTGGCCAGGGCAAAACTGCTGATGCGAGCGGCCAACACCGCGACATAGGCCACGGTCAGGCCCAGCATAATCAGGGCCAGCACGGGCTGCGGTTTAACGTCCTCCTCCGGAGCTCCCGGGGCGTCCGGGTCGGGATCGGGGGACCCGGTGGGGGCCTCAGCAGCCCTGTGGGCCAGGTAGACTTGCCCGATGACCACCCCGCAGAGGATAATCACGCACCAGCAAATAAGCCGGGGAATGGGGGCGGGCCCGAGACGGTCGAAACCGGCGCCGGGGAGCGTGCGCGCGTCCCATAAAAAGGCGGCCGCGATCCCGATCAAGAAGAGCGGAACACCCAGTTCCAGTATGCGCGCTTTCTTCACTTGTCCAGGCCGGCTCACGTGCTTCCCATGTCGATTGCCTGCGTCTCTATTTTTCCGCCTGCTTTTTCATTTTTCCCGCGACTTCCTGGACTTGCGCCCATTCCCGGTCGAGCTTGGCTTTCAGGTCCGCACCGCGGAGGAAGGTCGGGGCCAGGGCCCGCGAGTCGAACTGCTGCCGGGCATATTCCGTCTGCATGGCCCTTTCCAGCACCTCCGCAAGGCTATCAACCGCATCCTGAGGCGTTCCCTTCGGGGCAAACCACCAACTGCCAATGGAAAAGGCGTGGTCGTGACCGAGCTCCTTCAAGGTGGGCACATCCTGTATGGCGGGGTGTCGTTCGCTGCCGGTATAGGCCAGGGCACGCAGGCCCTTGGATCGGAAGTTGATGAATTCCCCGGCCGAGAACACACTCACCTCGATGTGCTTTCCCGCCATGGCCGCGAAGTTGGCGGTACCACCACCAATCTGGACAAAACGAAAAACGGCACCGGGTTTGAGTTCCTGCACAATGATACCCGCCATGTGGTTCAGGGCACCGAGGTTGCAGCCAAAGATAATGCTGTCCGGTTTTCCCTGGGCTGCGAGGAGCAAGTCG
Source organism: Kiritimatiellia bacterium (assembly GCA_029936175.1). GTDB lineage: Bacteria > Verrucomicrobiota > Kiritimatiellia > SS1-B-03-39 > UBA6053 > JAPYUI01. The sequence goes on along the minus strand of JAPYUI010000250.1, from coordinate 3,309 downwards.
TCGAGGGTTTTCCAGGGTGAATCCTCGCGGACGGTGAGGACTTGGGAAAAGGAGGATGTCTCGGCAACCGGTTCAAATTCCTGGTGCCCAAAGTCGATAATCCCGGATGCCTGGCCGCCCATCATGGCCTTGTGGATGGCCAGGAAGGTGTAGCCATCGGCTTTTGCACCCAGCGCCTTTCGGCAACCGACCGAATAGTGCCCGCTGACGTTGATGACGGTGAGGCGCTGGTCCAGCAAATGGTTATCGGTAATGGATTTTTGCAGGACACGGACCAACTGGTCGGTTGCGCCGCCCGGGGAAAAGGGGACGATGACCTTGATGGGCTTCCGGGGCCAATCAGCGGCACCCTCCGTGTCGGTGAGCCCGCCTGAACCCGACCCGTCGTCGGAGGGACCGCAGGCGGTGAGCCATCCCAGGCCCAGGGCGAATAGTGAGAGCAGCAGTTTGTTCATAGTACGGTCCTCATGATACCCGGCCCGACTGGGCCTGTACGTGTTCGTGTTTTTGGTCGTCCAGGTAGGCGTAGCGATTCAGCCAAACGCCGCCGGGACTGTTTTCGATAGCAAGTTGAAGGCGCTTTGCAAAGTCGTTTGCCGGGCCATAGGTATGGGTCATCACCTGGATATTGGGCGCACGCTCGGCGGCGGCCTTGATCTTGCGCACCTGTGCGCCACCGCTGACCGGGTGGGCTTGAGCGGGCGTGGGGTACGCATACGCATCAAGGGATGACAAGGGTTCATCCCCCAGGTCGAGCCAGCGATTGAGGGCGGCGGTGAGGAGCACCTCGTCGAGGCCGGGGTTCCACGCGAGCAGTTGACGCCCGTAATGCTGCAGGATCATGGGCAGGTGCATGGTATAGAGTTTCATGCCGATGGCATCAGCATGGGCGCTGTTCGCCGCGAAATCGAAACCTGTCATCTCCGAGAACGGCGGGGGAAAGGCGTGCAGGATGGCTTCCTTCCCATACCCCTTCACCGTGGCGCACAGGGCGGCATTGTAGTGGCTTACCAGGTGCTGCTTGAGCCTGAGCCAGTCCCGGATGGCGCCCGGTTCCCCGGCGAGATCGAAGAGGCTGTCACCCGCGAGATCGGCATCGGATAGGTTCTGTAGTTTCGTATACAGCATGGCGGCGGCCGACTGGATAGCGGCAAAGTCAAAGCCGCCTGCAGCAGCTAGCGGTTCCACCTGGGGGTTGAAATCGGTAAAAACCGTATCGAGGTGATAGCAGGGATATTCCGGCCAATCGAAGCGAATACCGGCGATCCCGGGGTATTGCTGAAGCAGGTCATGCGTCAGGGCCTGGGTGTAGGCGAGGATTTCGGGAGAGGCGAGGGAGGCATTCTTTGACAAGGGCTTTGCCGGGGTGCTGCCATCCGGAAGGCAGGGTTGGTCTACTACCTCGGGACCGCCGAACTGGACACGCAGGGCCGGGGGAATGGCGGCCATGACCTGGAAATAGACCTCGATACCGCGCTTCCCGGCCGCGGATATGAAATCCGCCAGGACGGTGTCGGCAACGCGGTTACAGGCGGGAGGTTGATAGCGCAGGCCCTCGTACAGGGCGAGGTTGGGGACGAAGGAAGGGGTCGTGCGAAACCACAGCTCGTGCTTTCCCCACAGGGGTCGATCCAGCAGGCGCACCTTGCCGCTGCCGGCATCGATGGGCGGTTCGCGGTGGCCCTCCCCTTCCGCGGTCTGGATCATGAGGTAGGGCGAGGTCGCGACCTGGTTGATTCCCGCTTCTTCCAGCCGCGTGAGGACACGGTCAGCGCCCTCGCTCTGCACGTATTCCGGCATCACGGTCATGCCCAGGGTCACGCTAAAACCGTCCTGTCCGTGGCAGGCCCGCATCGCAGGAGGCCATGTAAGTATCCAGTGCGTCAGCGACCAGCCGGGCCTGCAACGGCGCATGATCCGGGTGGTTCCAGAGATTGCTGAATTCACCGGGGTCCTCTTGCAGGTCGTAGATCTCCCCGCACGCGGGGTGGCCCTGGTACACGCAGACCTTGTAGCGACCGTCGAAGACCATGATGCCATGGCTGTGGTCATCCAGGCCCGGGCCGGCGAGGGCATCGTTGTACTCGCAGAGCACGCGCGGCTTGTGGGTGTCCGTGTGACCCTGCATGAGCGGCAGGAGGGACCGGCCCTGCATGCGGTCGGGAATCGGCACCTTTGCCGCATCGAGGAGCGTGGGGGCAAGGTCGACCAGCTCGACGAGCGCGTCACGGGGTGATTGCGGCTTGATCTGGGCCGGCCAGGCGATGACCAGCGGCACATGTACGAGACCTTCATAGAAGCGGCAGCCCTTGTAGGCAAGGCCGTGGTCCCCCAGCATCTCGCCGTGGTCACTGGTGAAGATAATGATCGTGTTCTCGTACTGGCCGCTTTCCTTGAGTGCATCAATGATACGCTTGAACTGGTCATCGATCAGCTCGATCATGGCGTAATAGCAGGCCTTGATCTTCCCGGCATCGAAATCGGTGGGGGGCCGGAAGCGCGTGTCCCCGTCGGCCACCCCTTCGTTCCCGGAAAGTGATGGGGCCGAGGGATCCACCGCAACCTTCACCTGTTGATCGAGGGCCTCCATCCGCTCCTGGTGCGCGAGGTCGGATGCCCGGAACAAGGGGGGTGGCATGGTCGCCGGGTCGTAGCGGTCGAGGTATTCCCGGGGCGGATCGAAGGGCGGATGCGGATCGAACACGTTCAGGTTAAGCATCCACGGGCCTTTGCGATCTTCCCGTATGAAGTCGATGGCCACCTCGCTTGCCCAGGTGGTCTGGTGCAGGTCGGCGGGAACCCCCGGCCCCGGATTTTCCAGCCCCGCATAGAGTTTCTCCGGGTCCACCCCCTGCCCTTTCAGCCAATCAGCGTAGGCATGTCCTTCCTCCCAGTCCGGGTAGGGGTGATGACTCCATTGGTACACCCGGTACCCGTCATCCGGAACGCGTTGCTCGACGATATTGGCCCGCGACAGGTGTTGCTTGCCGATGAGGCCACAGTCGTAGCCGCTGTCCGCCAACAGCGTACTGACCAATACTTCCTCCGCCGGAAAGTGCGCGTTGCCATTGCGGTTGACATGGTGGCTGGCGGGATAGCGGCCGGTCATGAAGGATGCGCGACTGGGGGTGCAGATGGGGCTCTGGCAGTAGGCCCGGGTGAAGGCCACCCCCCCGGCCACGAGCTGGTCGACCGCGGGCGTGCGAATCGTCTCATTGCCGAGGGCGGAAATGGTGTCGAAGCGTTGCTGGTCCGTGCAGTACCACAGGATGTTGGGGCGATCGGGTGCGGCCATGTTTTTCAGGGTTT
>JAPYUI010000249.1 GCA_029936175.1 Kiritimatiellia bacterium | reverse complement strand
GACAAGCTCGGCTACGTCACGCGGTTTCCGTCCGTGTCACTCAGCAGCGACAGGGTAATCAGCCAGTCCTACACCAGCAGCGGGGTAATGATCCCCGCCGAGCAACGACCATCACGCATGTTTGCGAAAATGTTCCTGCACGGCAAACCGGAGGAAATTGCGCGTCAAAAACAAAAACTCGCCGAGGGCCGCAGCGTGCTGGACGAGCTGCTCGACCAAACTCGCGTGCTGCTCAAAACCGCACCGGCGGCTGACCGCGAACGGTTGCAGGAATATTTCGAATCCGTCCGTACCGCGGAGAAGAATTTCGCCGAGGAACAGGTCTGGCTCGACCGTCCCAAGCCGGAAGTGCAGGCCACGTCTCCGCTGGACATCCCCGACAGTACCGACCTCGTTGGCCGTGTTAGACTGTTGCTTAATCTTGTCCCGCTCATCGTGCAGACCGATTCCTCGCGCGTGATCAGTGTGGTCATCCAACACAACCACGGTATGCCGCAGATCGAGGGCGTTGAATCCGAGCACCACAACCTCTCCCATCACGGTCGTGACCCCAAGCGCATCGAGCAGTTGCTCAAGATCGAACGTGCCATCATGGGTTGTTTCGACGAATTCCTTACCGCCATGAAAACCAAGCGCGAGGCGGGCGGCACCTTGCTCGACAACACGCTTACCTTGCTTGGCAGCAATCTTGGCAACGCCAGTTCGCATGACCCACGCAACAACCCGATCCTGCTTGCCGGGGGAGGATTCAGTCACGGGCAATACGTCGCGCATAATGCCCGGCACAACACGCCACTGTGCAATCTCTTTTTAAGCATGCTTGGAAAAATGGAAATTGATACGGATTCATTTTCCTCAAGCACGGGGAGGCTGGAATGGTGAGGGAAGTCTTCCCCTTGGTATCAGCAAGCGTTTTTTGAACCAAGGAAATCAAGCAGCAGCAATAAACATGAAGAATCCAATCACCATGATCGTTATGGCGGGGGCTCTACAAAGATGTCATGGCCGACGCGCCGGACTGGAGATAAAGCAATGAAGATGATGAGAACAGAAGGTATCAAAACAGCCTTGCACTATGCCCTGGTACTGCTTGTCCCGGTGGCCATCCCGGCCGCGGGGAAAAGCATCCACGGCACGGTTAGCGGGGCGTCGGGCAAGGTCATGGAGGGGGTCATGGTCTCGGCCTTCGACGGGGACCACCGCAAGAGCATCTCGGTGTTCAGCCAGGCCGACGGTTCCTTTTCCATCGACGCGCTGCGCGCGGTCGACCACCGCGTGCGGGTACGCCTGATGGGCCAGCTGGACCAGTGGATCGAGGCGGTCAAGCCGGGTGGGCCTGCATTGGCGATCCCCATGCGCCCCGCCAGCGGCGAGGCCCTCGAGGAACAACGCCCCGCGAACAGCGGGTTCAGCATGCTGCACTTCGACGACCCGCGGGACCGGATGAACTTCAAGATGATGTGCAGCTACTGCCACCAGATCGGGACGATCCCCTTCCGCACCCCGGAAAAACCCGTCGACTGGCAAACCATGATCACCCGCATGGATGGCTACGGCGGCCTGTACCCGCACACCAAGCGCACCATTGTCCAGCGCCTGATCGACACCTACAAGGACGATGCGGTCAAGAAGTGGCCGCCCTTTGTGCCGCCGCCGGCACCGAGTGGAAAGGCCACCCAGGTGAAAATCACCTCGTGGGAACTCGGCAAGCCTTTCGAGGGTTCCTTCCATGACCTTGAGCTCGGGCCGGACGGGCTGGTCTACGCGGTGAACATCAGCAAGGGTCGAACCGTGACGCTGGACCCGGAAACCGGCGAGCAGAAAGCCTACCCGTTTCCGCGCGGATCCCATGGCCCGCACTCGATCGAGCTCGGGAACGACGGCCACATGTGGTACACCCTCTGCGCCTCCGGCCAGATGGCCAAGTTTGACCTGGCCACGAAAAAATACACCGTTTGCTCGAGCGCGGAGGCCCCGGCGAAACGCGGGTCCTTTCCCCATACCCTCCGTATCAACCCAAAGGACCCCGAGGGCCTGGTCTGGTACACCGACGCGGGGCGCAATTCCTGTTTTTCCCTGCACCCGGTCTCCCTGGAGGTGAAGGAATACCCGCTGCTCAAGAAAGACCAGGCGGTCGCCGCGGGCAAGGGCGAATCGCGGGGCGTTACCCCCTACGGGCTCGATTTCTCGCCGGTGGACGGGATGATCTGGTACTCCAAGCTGAACGGCAATCGTATCGGGCGCATCGACCCGGGGGCGCCGGACGGCGATATCAAGGAATGGAACCCGCCCTTCCGCGGTCCCCGCCGCCTGCACGTCGCACCGGACGGCATGGTCTGGGTGCCGGGTTTTGGTTCCGGGGTCTTCGCCCGCTTCGACCCGAAGCGCGAGGAGTGGATGGTCTACGAGCTGCCGGACGCAGCAAACCAGATCCCCTATGCCCTGAATGTCGACCCGAAAGGCTTCGTGTGGATTTGCGGCACGGGGAACGACACGCTGAATCGCTTCGACCCGCGGACGGAGGAGCTGGTCGAGTTTCGCCTGCCCATGCGCGTGAGTTACACCCGCGAGATCGAGTTCGACGCGGCGGGCAATGTCTGGACCAGTACCAGTGGCCCCGCCCGGCACATGGAGCGCGCCTGTGGCGAGGTGATCAAGCTCGAGCTCACCGGCGATCGCCCCGGGGGCGGCATTCAACTGGTGGGGAGGAAGGTGGAAGCCGCGCATTCCCACAACCGGGAAATCGCGTATGAGGCGAAGCCTTCGCCAAACCGGCCCTTGTTCGACCGGATCGAGGCAACGAAGGTGCCCGAGGGCTACCGGCCGGAACGCGGACGGAATCCCCAGGAAACCAGCCGGATTCATCAAGCGTATGTCGACCAGCGCATGGCCGGGTTGAGCACTCCGCAACGGCACCGGGTGGGGGAACTCTGGAAGGAGAAGGTGAAGCTCGATCCCGGCATGGCCAATCGCGGCAGGTCCTTTGTCAAGATCCTGGAGTACGTTGCGCGGCAGAAAGCGTTATCCCCGGGGACGCGCGAGCCGAAGGGGAAGCCCGGTGCCCGCAGGAGCCCCGGGGAAAAGCCCGGCAAACAGCTGCTCTCGGGACGGGTCCGCTTCGCAGGTCCGCCCCCGAAACGCCCGCTGATACAAATGAACGCCGAGAGCCGTGCCGACTACCCCGAGCCCATCCGCGATGAACGGGTGCTCGTGGGCGCAGAGGGGGGGCTTGCCAACGTCTTCGTCTACGTGAAAAAGGGGCTGGAGTCGAAAGCGTACCCGGTGCCGACGGATGCGGCCCTGGTAAACCAGGAGCGCTCGATGTTCCGCCCGCGGGTACAGGGCCTGCAGGTCGGCCAGGCATTGCATATGCGGAACAGCGACCCGTTCATCCACAATGTCCGGTCGCTGTCACGCAAGAATCGCCCCTTCAACATCGCCCAGCCCCCCGGCTCGGAGGATCGAGAGAAGGTCCTCACAAAAAAGGAGGGACCGATCACCATCAAGTGCGATTTTCACCCCTGGATGATCGCCCATTTCTTTGTCATGGATCACCCGTTTTACGCGGTAAGCGACGCGGCCGGACACTTTGCGATCGATGGTCTCGCGCCGGGCAGCTATACCCTGGCCGCCTGGCACGAGGCATACGGTGAGCAGGCCTTGGAAGTCCGGGTCGGGCCGGGCGCAAGCCCGACCGCGTTCACGTTTAAGCCGTGACCCGGGCCGGGCGTGGCATGCGTTGATTCACGTTGCATTCGTAGAAAGCTTCTGGAAAAAAAAAGACATGAAAAAGATCCCCCTGCTGTGCTGCTGTCTGCAACTGTCCCTGGGGGCAGCTGCCCGGGAGGATGCCGCCCTCTATTTCCCGCCCGCCGAGGGCGAATGGGAACGGATTGACCCGGTTTCCATCGGCTGGGATGTCGCCAAGCTCCAGGCGTTCATGGATTATGCCGGCAAAAACAAATCCTCGGGCGTGGTCATCCTCTATCGCGGGCGCCTCCTGGCCGAGCACTATTGGCCCCTCAACCCGGCGGAGAAAAACCCCGGTGGCCCGCGCAGTGCCTACCAGCATATGCGCCTGGGCGAGGACGCCGGGGGCCGGGCCATCGAGGACGTGGCCTCCGCGCAAAAGAGCGTGACCGCCATGCTGGTGGGGATCGCCCAGCACAAGGGCCTGCTCAAGATCGGGGATCCCGTGCACACCTACCTGGGCAAGGGCTGGTCCAAGGCGCCGGCCGATGCCGAGGCCGGGATCACCATCCGCCACCTCATCACCATGAGCAGTGGCCTCAGCCCGCGGCTGCAGTACGTGGCCCCCGCGGGTACCCAGTGGTTCTACAATACCGGGGCCTATTCGCTCGCCCTGACCTGCGTTTCCAAGGCGGCCGGGATGGACGCCAATGAACTGACGGGGAAATGGCTCACCGGTCCCACCGGCATGAAGGATTCGCGCTGGGCCGTGCGCCCCTGGCAGACCAGCGTGCGGACCGATGCCAACCGCTACGGCTTTGCCACCACCGCGCGCGACCTCGCGCGCTTCGGCATCCTGATGCTGGCCAACGGAAACTGGGAAAAGACAAACGTGCTCGAGGACAAGGCGTATATCAAGGCCGCCACCTCGCCCTCGACCAAGCTGAACCCCTCCTACGGCTACCTCTGGTGGCTCAATGGCGGCCCCTTCGTGCCCCGTGCCGCCGGGAAAAATAAACCGGGCCGATTGATTTCTTCCGCGCCCAGGGATATGTACGCCGCCCAGGGCAAGCTCAACCGGCGGCTCTATGTGCTGCCCAGCCAGCAGGTGGTTATCACGCGCCTCGGCGATCAACCCGGCAGCGGGTTCAACACCGAGTTCTTCAAGCTCCTGCGGGCGGCCAGCGGGAAATGACCGGCCGCATTGCAGGTCGGAAAACCCCGCCAAGAACGGCAAGCGGGTGGCGGATATCCTCAAGGCCAACGGGACCCCGGTGA
>JAPYUI010000041.1:27436-28671 GCA_029936175.1 Kiritimatiellia bacterium | reverse complement strand
CTGCGCGTGGGATCAATAAAAAAAGTACATCATGAAGGTCGCGCACCCGGCGAGCAGGCCGGCCCACAGGCGGTCCTCACGCACCAGCGAGGTGCCGTTTTTCTTCGCAGCCTTCGAGGCCATGTTAAAGAAAACGATAAAGATCCAGGCCGCGGCCACCAGGCCACAAAGCCTCGGCAGAAGCACGGCCTTCACCATCAGCACAGCAAGCGTGGCAAACACCGCGATCGATATCCCGGTAACCTGGAAGAACTTCTTCTGGGTCGCGGCGTCAAAGACCTCCAGGCCGGCCCAGGTGAGCTTGGCTTTCTCCGCGTCGTGCCGGGTCATGAGGCTGACGACGACCATGACAACCAGGCTCAGGATCGCCGCGATAAAGGCGGAGTGGAAAAAGTTCAACTTGGCGCCGAACAGGCCCGTCACCGCCTCGTTTTCAGCGAATACCTTCGTATAGATTTCCGGGATCATGAAGCAGAAGACCGCGCCCGATATAATCGAGGCCAGGCCGCCCGCCGCGGTGGCCCGCGGCCAGAGCATCCCGATGAAGAAGGCGATGACCACGCCGACGACCAGGAACATCTGGTATTTTGCGACATAGAGGAAGAAGTTGTCGTCCGAGTTCGGCGTCATGATGAACAGCGTGCTCAGGGTCGCGAAGACGATAAACACCACGATCGCGATCCGGCCCACCTTCACCAGTTGCTTCTCGCTCGCGTTGGGGTTCACAAAGCGTTTGTAGATATCAAAAGTGAAAATCGTCGCAGCCGAATTCATCATGGAGTCGAGACTGGACAGGATCGCCCCGATCATCCCCGCCGCGACCAGGCCGACCAGGCCGAAGCCGATGGGCGTGATCAGGTCCTTGAGCAGGGTGATAAACACCGCATCCTGCGGAACCTCGACCCCGCGGGCGGCATACATGTACCAGGCCGCGATCCCGGTGCCGACCGAGAAGAACGGAATCAACAATTTAAAGAAGCCGGCCACGATAATCCCGATCCGGGCTTCCTGGCCCGTTCGCGCGGACAGGGCCCGCTGCACGATAAACTGGTTCGCGCCCCAGTAGTAGAAATGCAGGACCATGAGCCCGGAAAGCACCCCCGTCCACGGGAGCTTCGGATGATCGATCGAGTTGTACAGGTGCAGGCGCTGCATCCCGTCCGAGGCCTTGTCCATCGCCACCATGTTGGCCCAGCTCCCGATTTCCGGCTGGCTGAAGGTGACGAAGGCGACGA
>JAPYUI010000041.1:21662-27336 GCA_029936175.1 Kiritimatiellia bacterium | reverse complement strand
AGAATGTTCACCGAGCGCGAGCCGATGTAGAAACCCGGGACCATCTGGATCACGATCATGATCACCAACATGATCATGGCGTAGGTCAGGCGACTGCCTTCGCCGTACCGGCGGCTGAGGTATTCGCTGAGCGTGAAAACGTTGAGCTTCCGGTAAACCGGCAGGAGGAGGTAGGTCAGCACGAGCAAGCCGACGATGGCGGTGATCTCGAAATGGCTCTGGGCGAAACCGAAGGCGAAGCCCACCCCCATCATGCCAACGAGGTGGTTGGCGGAGACGTTTGACCCGAAGATGGAACCGGCGACCCCCCACCATTTTGTCCGCCGGCCCGCGAGATAAAAATCCTCGCTGTCGTCTTCCTTCCGCCCCGCCCACAGGCCGACGCCCATGATAGCGATGAGCGAACCGAAGAAAATGATCAGGTCAAAGGCGGATAAGTTCATGGCAAAGGACTAGCTGAACCGGGTGGGATGTCAAAAGGATTGTACGACCCGCAGCGCGGGGACCGGAAAGCGGCATTCTATTGCTGCAAAAACGCGACCAGGTCCACGACCTCCTGCTCGGAAAAGACCTGTAACAGGCCTTCCGGCATGGTGGAGACCAGGCTCCTCTCCAGCCGCTTGATCTCCGCTCGCGGGACCGTGACCCGCTCGGTCGTGGTCTGCAGTGTGACCACCTGCTCATGCTGCTCGACCAGGCTGCCTGCCAGCACGGCCCCGTCCTTCTTCTCCAGGATCATCACCCGGTAATCAATCGGTACCACCGCGCCCGGGTCGAGGATATTCTCCAGCAGGTAAAAAGTGTTCCTGCGATCGGTACCGGTCAGGTCCGGCCCCAGCTTCCCGCCCCGGCCGAACAGGACATGGCACGCGGCACAGGCCTTCTGGAAGGCGGCCTCGCCCGAGACAAGGTCCGCCCCGGCCAGGCGCGCGGGCGTCAGCAAGGCTGTCCATTTCTTCATCGCGTCTTCCTTTTCCGCCGGGCTTTTCCGCACCTGCCCCCAGGTCTCCGACAGCAGGCCACTTAAGGCCTCGTCCTTGAAGCCCGCAATCTGCCGGGCATGAAAAGCGCTGAGCTCCCTCCGCGGGATCGTCCCCTTCCGGATCGCCTTGAGAAGGACCCCCGCCCACTCCGGGCGCGAAACCATGGCGCCCATCGCCGCCCGGCGCGCCGGGGTTTTAAACCGTCCATAGAACTTAACCAGCATCCTGGCCGTCTCCGGGTGCTCGTGTACAGCCAGGCCCCGGATTACCTCCAGGTGCACCTCGCGGTCGCCCAGCTGGGTGAATAACAGCGCATCGTGCTCCGGCCCGGCGGCGACCAGCGAACGAACCGCGTTCAACCGCCCGGCAAGCGACTGCTTCTTGTCCACGACGATTTTTTTCAACTGCGCTACCGGCAGGCCCGCGCCAAACAAGGTATTCAATTCCGCCAGGTTCGCCTGGAGCTGCTCGTCCGGGTGCGCGGCCAGCCCGGCCGCAAAAACTTCCCAGGATGCCGGGGCCTGGACCTTGCCCCAACCGTGCAGGGCCTCGGCCAGGCCGGCGACCACCGGGACCGCGTCGGCCTCCGGAAGGTCTTTCACCAGCTCGTCAAGCTGATCGGGATGCGTGTGTATTCCATGCGCCAGCCGACGGGCAATAAACCGCTTGAGCAGCGGGTAGGGTGTTTGCCTGGCCAGGGCAATGGACCGGCCGGGCATTTCCGGAACGAAGGCCTCCAGGCCATACCACACCAGCAACTGGTAATTCGTATCCGTCCCCAGGTGGGCCTGGCGCGCCAGCACCTCGACCAGGGGCCAGGCATCCTCCGCGCGAAGGCCGCCGCGGGCCATCTTCTGCAGGGCCCCGGCCAGGTGCAGGCGAACGAGATCACTGTCCGTCGATTCCGCAAGGTGCCTGAACGCCGTCACGTCGTCCAGCCCCCGGTCCACCATCCTGCGGACCAGGCCGCAGACCACCGCCTCGTCCCGATCCCCGAGCTGGCCGGCCATCCAGTCGATATCGATACACCTTTTCCCCGGTGTATCCGCCGTGGCCACCAACCGGGTATTCGCCAGGATCCACAGGGCGGAGAGGCGGATGGCCGGTTCGGGGCTCGCGAGGTAGAGCGTCATCAGGCGATCGACCGCATGGGCCTCCAGTGCGCCACGCTCCTGGAGGATGCGGATCGCCTTCCGCACGTACCATTGGTTTTCCCGGCCCAGTTCGTTGACCAGGCGCAGGTCACCCCATTGCTGGAGATCGAGGCCGGGTACCACCCGGTGCGGATCACCGTAGGTGATCTTGTAAATACGGCCGCTGGTCCGGTGCACGCCGTCGTGATCGTGGCACTCGCCGTTATCCGTCCAGTCCAGCAGGTAGACACCTCCATCCGGCCCGTATTTCATCTCTACCCCACGGAACCAGGGGTTGTTGGCGAGGAGAAAATCATCCTCGTGCCGGGCCACGAAGCCCGAGCCCTGGCGGACCAGGCGATCCATGTTCACCCGGCGCCCGTGCGTGTTGCAGAGAAAGGCCTTTCCCCGGTAGGCCGCGGGCCAGTTGTCGCCCTGGTAAATCATCAGGCCCGCATGCGAATGCCCACCGCCCACCTGGTTATGCACGCCGGAGACCCGGGATTTCCTCGGGAATTTATCGTCCCAGTGCAGGTGATCCGCACACATGTCCATGTAGGTGTAGAGATGCGGATTGAAGTGCTGACTGTGCATGCGCTTGTAGAAGGACCCGGGGACCGCGTGCCAGAGATGCCCGTTGACGTTATTCGAGAAGAACATCTCACCCCCGGGGGTGTAATCGAAGCCCCAGGGATTGGTCGTCCCCGAGACCAGGATTTCATAGTCGCGATGCAGCGGGTGATAGCGCCAAATGCCGCAACTGAGCAGCATCCGCTCCCCTTCCGGCGTCCCTGGCGGACCGATCGATGACACGTCGGTGATCCCGTGGCGGATATAGAGCCAACCGTCCGGGCCCCAGAAAAGGCCGTTGACCATGTTGTGGCCGGCATTGAGACCAAAGCCATCGATCAGGGCCTGGGGGGGACCATCGGGCCGATCATCGCGATTCCGGTCGGGGATGAAACAAAAGGTCGGCGCGGTGGTCACCCAGACCCCGCCGTAGCCCACCTCGAGACCGGTCAGGCGCTCCAGGCCGGAGGTGAAAACCCTTCGCCTGTCAAAGCGACCGTCCTGGTCCGTGTCCTCGAAGATCAGGATGCGATCTTTCATGCGCAGGTCCCACTGCCCACCCTTCTCATAGGTGTAACTTTCCGCCACCCAGAGTCGCCCGCGGTCATCAAAGGTCATCGCGATCGGCTGGTGAACATCCGGTTCCCCCGCAAAGAGGGTGAGCCGGAACCCCTCCGGCAGGGTGATCATCGCCGCGGCCTCCGCCGGGCTGGGCGGTGCCTCCGCTGGATCCTGGGAATTAAAGATTTCCTGCTCGGCTCCAGACAGGCCGGGGACCAGCAACAGGGTGGCGAGAATCTTTTTCATGACCGACCCGGGCATGTCATGTCATCCCCACCACGAGCTTCCCCAGGGTCCGCTGGGATTCCTGTTGGCGATGCGCGTCGGGAATTTCCTCCAGGGTGTAGATCCGGGAAACATGCGGCTTGATCTTCCCGGCATCCGCCAGGGTTGCGACCTCCGCGAGGATGGCAGCCTGCGTTTCCGGTTGGCGCTCGTGCATCACGGCCGAGCCCATGAACTCGAAATGCAGGGAGGCATTTTTTCCAAAGAGCTTGTTGATCTGGTCGCCGGGAAGCCCGGGCACGATGGTGACCAGGCGGCCACCGACCCCGAGGCAATCGATCGACTGGTTAAACACCTCGCCGCCGACGCAGTCGAAAACCACGTCACAGGAACCGGCGGCCTCGACGGGGTCCTGGGTCGTGTAGTCGATCACCTCATCCGCGCAGAGGTCCCTGCACAGGGCCATCGATTCTGGATAACCGGCGGTCGTTACAACCGTGCATCCGGCCGCCTTGGCCAACTGGATCGCGAAGTGCCCCACCCCTCCGGCCCCGGCCTGGATCAACACGCGCTCGCCGGTCTGGATCCGCGCGTGGTCGTGCAGGGCTTCCCAGGCCGTGAGGATCGCCAGGGGGATGGCCGCCGACTCGACATGGGAAAGCGTTTCCGGCTTGCGGGCGACGACGCGTGCGTCCACCGCAACGAGCTCGGCATAGGCGCCCTCGCGAAGGAGCGAGGGCGAGCAGTAGACCGCATCGCCCGGGGCGAAGCCCTCGACGGCGGAACCGACCTGCTCGACCACGCCGGACGCATCGAATCCCAGGACCATCGGCGGTGCGCGATCCCCCCAGCGGGGGGCCATGCGGGTCTTGCAGTCCACCGGGTTGATGGCCGCCGCGTGCACGCGGATGAGCAGGTCGCCGGGACCGCAATCGGGCTCGGGAAAGTCCTGCAGCACCAGCACCTCGGGTCCACCGAAATCGGTCATTACCATGGCTCGCATAAAAGGTCTCCTGCTTTGAGATGAACCGGGGCACGGCTCCAACGATGGGAAAGGATTTTAAAACGTCCGCCTTCGATAGGAAGATTAATCGGGGGCTTTTCTTCGCGCCGGGCAGGCCAGGGCCGCGATACCCCCTGGGGAAGTACAGGGCCCGGACATGCGTGATTTCCCTCAGCCCTTCTTCGGCATTGCCCTGTGCCCCACGGACCGTTACAAACACGGCATGAAACAGCATCCAAGCACGCCCTTTTACACGCCCGACACCCTGGAACAGCGCTTTCTCCCCGAGGGTCCGCTCCCCATCGATCCCGAGGATTGGGACGAGGAAGGCCATTTCATGGCCTGGGTCAGCATCCAGCACGGGGCGGACAGTCGCCAGGGGGCGATCAACCTGCTGAACCTGGATAGCCGCGAGAACCGGAGCTACCTGCTCCCGGGTCGCCCCGGGTTCGCGGTCCAGGCCGCGCAGGCCGGCTGCTTCGTGGTGGGCATGGAAAAAGAACTCTGCCTGGTGGACATCCGCAGCGGCACCGCGGAGGTCACGACCTCGGGCCTCCGGGTGGAGGACGACCCGAACACGATCATCAACGATGGCATCCCGACGGCATTCGGCATGGTCTTCGGGACGAAGGACTGCCGCTTCGAGGAGCCGGTCGGTCACCTCTACCTGTTCCGCTCCTCCGACCGGAAACTGGTCGACCTGGGGGCGGGGCAGACCTGCTCCAACGGAAAGATCGTGCAGGGGAACACGCTTTTTGACATCGACACCCCCCGCAAGAAGGTGCAGCGCTATGTGCTCGACGTCGATGCGGGAACCCTGAGCGAGCCCGAGGACTTTATCGACCTGGGTGCGGAGGATCATTTCCCCGACGGCATGCGCGTGACCCCCGACGGCCAGGGCCTGGTCATCGCGTTTTACAATCCGCACGAGGTACAAAGCGGATGCGCTCGCCAATACAACCTAGACTCCGGTGAAGCCGAGGCGGAATGGACGGTCGAGCAATCGCCGCGGGTGACCTGCCCGGCCTTCGTGGAAACCGACGATGGCATCAAGCTGGTGCTGACCACGGCGATCGAGGGCATGGAAGATGCGCTGTTTGCGAGGAACCCACGGGCCGGGTCGCTCTTCATCGCCGATACGGATTACACCGCCCTGGATGTGCGCCCGCCACGGGTGCCGTTCCACGCCGATGGTTGAC
>JAPYUI010000041.1:19400-21562 GCA_029936175.1 Kiritimatiellia bacterium | reverse complement strand
AATGCGGGGTACCGATGACAAAGACGGCATGCGGTTGGGCGAAGAGTGAGCCGAGCGGGGACAGTAGCATCAAAAGGGTCCATTTTTGCATACGTCCTCACCTATGCTAATGGCGTAATTCAGACAATATTGATTTGCAAGCGGGGGCTTTTGGCGTACCCTGCGCAGCCTCACAAGGTGCTCCGACCAGCCGGGACGAGCCTTTTATACCCCATACAAACGTGTCATCATGGATTTTGAATCAGCAGGCCTGAATGAACCACTGCTCAAGGCGGTAAAGAAACTCGGCTTTACCGAGCCCATGCCCGTCCAGGCAGCGGTGCTGCCTATCCTCCTTTCCGAATCCACCGATATCGTGGGACTCGCGCAAACCGGGACCGGGAAGACCGGGGCCTTTGGCCTTCCGCTACTCCAGTTGATTGATCCCGCTAAACGACACACCCAGGGGGTCATCCTCTGCCCTACCCGTGAGCTCTGCCTCCAGATTACCAAGGACCTCCAGGATTTCAGCCAGTACATCGACGGCTTGAACGTGGTCGCCGTGTACGGCGGTGCGGCTATCAGCCAACAGATCACCCGGATCAAGCGCGGTGCCCAGGTCATCGTGGCGACCCCGGGGCGCCTGCTTGACCTCATGCGGCGCAAGGTGGTCAAACTCCAGCAGGTTTCCTACGCGGTCCTCGACGAGGCTGACGAAATGCTCAACATGGGGTTCCAGGAAGACATCTCCGCCATTCTGTCCACCCTGCCCGATGAACGCAACATCTGGCTGTTCTCGGCCACCATGCCCCGCGGTGTCGCACGCATCGCACAGAATTATCTCAAGGAGCCCCGGGAAGTCACCGTGGGCAAGGCCAACGAGACCGCGGACAACATCGCCCACAGCTATTACATGGTGCAGGAGAAAAACCGCTACCAGGCCTTGAAGCGTATTATGGACTTCCATCCGCGCATGTATGGCCTGATCTTCTGCCGGACCCGCAGGGAGACGCAGCAGGTGGCAGAAAAACTGCTGCAGGACGGCTATGTAGCCGAGTCCCTGCACGGCGACTTGTCCCAGGGACAACGCGACACGGTCATGCGCAAGTTCCGCAGTCAAGCGGTAAAGATCCTGGTGGCAACTGATGTCGCGGCACGCGGACTGGACGTCAATGACATCACCCACGTCATCCATTACAAGCTTCCGGAGGATGCCTCCATCTACACGCACCGCAGCGGTCGTACCGCGCGCGCGGGAAAATCCGGGGCATCGGTTGTCCTGTTAAACCTCAACGAGTCCCGTAAGATCCGGGACCTGGAACGCTCGGGCATCACCTTCGAGAGCAAACAGATCCCCAGCGGCCGGACGATCTGTGAGAAGCAGTTATTCTTCCTGGTCGAGAAGATCGTCCAGACCGAAATCAACCGCGATGAAATCGAGGACTTCCTTCCCGCGGTCTACGAGGCCCTCGGCGGCTTTGAAAAGGAAGAACTCATCCAGCGATTCGTCTCCGCGGAATTCAGCCGTTTCCTTGACTACTACCGTCACGCAGGTGACATCAACGTGAAACCGGGCAAAGGGAAACAGGGCAAGAACACCTTCGACCGGGAACGACCCGGTAGGGAGCGCAGGGGGAAGGAAAAAGGGAGCGTCCGCAGCAAGGGAAAGCCCCAGATGGAAAATGCGCATCGCTTTTTCATTAACGTCGGCAAGATGGATAACATCGGCGCCGGCGCGATCGTTCGACTCGTCTGTGAAAAGGCCCATATTTCTTCCGAGATGATTGGCGGCATCAAGCTGAACCGCGAATTTTCCTTTTTTGAAGTCGATCAAGGTATCGCCGAGCATGTGAAGACCTCCCTCCGAAATGCCAGCCTCGATGGCCGGCGGGTGGAAATATCCGATGTCCGGAAAAAGAGTTCCCGCGGAAGTGGTGGCGGTAAAAAGGGCGGGGACTACGCAGGAAAGAAGAAGAGCGGCGGCTACGCAGGAAAAAGCGGCAGCTACACGGGTAAAAAGAAAACACCCAAGCCTCATCGCAAGGGCGGCAAACCAAAAGAAAACTAGCGGCTTTCGCCAGGCTTCCCCACGATGTATTTACCGGCATTGCCTCCGGGGGCAATCAACGCTATCTTCATTCCCATGGAATTTCCCAGCATGGTATACTGCACCCGCGAGGATC
>JAPYUI010000041.1:12824-19300 GCA_029936175.1 Kiritimatiellia bacterium | reverse complement strand
GGTGGATGCCAGCCAGGTGCTGAACCTGAAACATGCCCGGGGCATTCTTCAACCCTGGCTGGAAGGCTATGCCTTCCCGATCCGGTACATCCAGACCGACATGACCGACCGTTGCCCGAACTGAAGACGACGATCGTGTTGCGGACGACACGCCACGCACGCTGACCTACTCCCGCTCAAGCCGCTCCTGCACCGACTGGCGCAGGCGATAAATGGGATCCATATTCACCCCGTCCAGGTCCATTTCGATGATGCGGTCCAAATCGACCAGGGCTTCCGGATACTGGCCCTGGCTGTAGTGAACCATGGCCCGCATGCTCAAATAGCCGGGCTCCTCTTCAATCGCGAGCATGACATCCAGGTAGCGCAACATACTCTCCATATCGCGCTCACCTCCGGCCACCGCCAGGAGATTGCTGAGGATGCGAAGGATAATGGAGCGACGGGAGGCCGCCTCGAAACGGCCCTCTTCCAGGCTGTACCCGCTGAGCAGGGAGGCCTCGACCCTGGTGATCGTGCGCCCGCCGTCGAAGGGATCGATCAGTCGCTTTTTCGCCGCCGGGTCTTTCCCTTTCGGCTGGTACATGCAGATAAAATGACGGGGCACCCCTACGCCGTAGACCGGCAAGTCGAGGCGATCGGCCATTTCCACCAGGACCAGGGACAGCGTGATGGGCAAGCCCTCGCGATCATCAATGACCTCGTTGAGATAACTGTTCGAGCGATGATAATACTCGCGATTGCTCCCGTGATAGCCCAGGTCCTCAAACAGGTATTTCAACAACTTGTCGAGCCGTTGCTCTTCCGAGTCCTCTTTGGCGTAGCGCTGCTTCACGGCCGCCACCATCCGGTCGATGCGCCGCTGGTAAACCGCCATGTCCAGGTCCGCGTTATCCAGCCGGGCGATCTGCAGGGAGGACATCAACAAGTCGATTTCACCGTCCTCGACCTTGAGCAGGCCGGCCAGCTCGCGTGCAACCATGTCCTGGTGAACCCGGGCGGCCAATTTTTTCAGCCGCTGGCTCTTCACCTCAAGCAGGCGCGCCTCCTCTTCAACCACGCGCAGCCCAGCCTCTCCGAACCCCGCAAGGGATTCCGTGCGCGGGCGATCAAAGGGCCCATCGAGGGACACATCCTTCAGGAGTTTACGTACTTTTCGACCGGCTTTCTCCGACAAGGCCGGGTTTGGCAGGGAATCCCCCACGCGGAATCTACGGAACTCGGCCCCGGGACTGCGAAACTTCACCAAGCCCACCTTGCCCGGCTTCAAGGCCATTTCGTCAGCGGTGATCACGACGTCCCCGTTCACGGAGCCGATGATTTTTCCATCACCAACCCGAACCTTGATACGATTCCACTCGCCGGGACGATAGGCCTTGGAGGGCACGGTGTTCAGGATGGTCCAGGAGTAGACATCCGGACCTTCAAAGCGGGTGAGGCGTATCGATCCCGCGGTTGGATAGAATCCGTAGTGCGTATCCGAGCCATCGGAACAAAAGCTCAGTCCCGCGGCACCACTTTCCTCCTCCAGCTTAACCTCAACCTCCAGTTCAAAGTGCACGCCGGGCTTCCCGGCGAGGTTGACCAATTGCATACGACCACCAAAACCACTCCCCTGCCCGCTGGCCACGATGGTCCCGGCCCGCTGGCGCCATTCCCCACCCATCACGGACTGCCAGTCCTCGGTGTCAAGGGCGCCAATGGTGATCCAGTGCTTCATCGCCACCGGGTGCTGGTTCTCCATGAGCCGCTTGAGATCATTGACCGGAACCGCCAGGCCGAGCGCAGCGGAAGACTTGATCGCGAGCAAGCCGAGTACGCGCCCCTGCAAGTCCATCACCGGGCTGCCGCTGCTGCCGGGCTCGAGCGGAATCGCAACCTGGATCATGTCGAAACCGTCCAGGTCGCGTTCGGCCGCAACAACGCCGCGACTGACGCTGAACTCCAGCCCCAGCGGATTTCCGATCGCCATGATCGACTGCCCGACGACGAGGGCATCGGAATCCCCAAGCTCGATGGGCACGAGATCTTCCGCATCGATCTTGACCAGGGCCAGGTCGCGGCCGCGATCGACCGCGAGGACGTGGGTCGGCTTGTAGGTTTCACCGCTGGGGAATTGCACCGTGAAGGCGCGATTCTGGCCGATGACATGCCAGTTGCTGGCAATTACCCCATTCGTTCCGACTACGAAGCCCGTACCGAGGCCACTGCTTTCACCCCAGCGATTGGCCCCCTTGATCAGGACGATAGAATGGCGCTTTTCCGCGGCGAGGGCCTCCACGGTGGAGGTTTTACGCTCCGTCACCTCGGCGTGAAGGGTGCCGAGGAGCATGGCGAAAATGATTCGGCAGGACCTCATAGCTGCAGAGTATACCCCTAATCGCTCGAGCATGATAAGCGTTTTCTTTTCGGCTGGCCGCATGCCGCCCGCGCCTAGACCTTCCGCAAGCGGGACCGATAAAAGCCGAGCTCGGCGATGGAGGCCTGGATATCGTAATAGGCGTCATGGCCGGCCAGGCCTTCGCGAAGGCGGGCCGCGGGGAAATACTGCCGGAGTTGCTCGTGCGAGTCCTTATCGAATTCCGCCTCCCCAAAGTGATCTCGCCACTGTACTTTAATGGTCGATACGTCGAGGAGGCGGTAATGCAGGCGCGTGACGAACGCGGGCAGCAGACGCCGGGCAAGGAGCCAATCGTTGTGCACGCTGTTGCCGGCGAGGAGGGGACGGTCCTGGATCGCATCGATCGGACCACCCGTGACCCGGTCTACGTAGGCAGCCAGCATATTATCCGCAACCTCGACTTCCACCGCCTCCTCGGACAAGGAGCCTTCCACGACCTGGGGAATGTGCTCGCGCACCCAGGGGCTTATTGCATCCGGGTTCTCCACCTGGATGAACAGGTTGAGATCCTCTTCGGGCGTGCTCAGGGGATCCAGGGCCGTATTGGTGGCCATGACGGCCACCTGCAGCAATTCCGCGGTATCCAGGTCCAGGCTGGAGAACTCGGCATCAAACCAGAGGTAGGCCGGGGTCACGGACATCAGCCCTGCCCCCGCGGGATCGGCTTGAGCTTCCAGATATCCCGGTTATAATCCCGTATCGAGCGATCGCTGGAAAATTTTCCGATGCGGGCGGTGTTCAGGATAGCCATCTTCGCCCAGCGCTCCGGATCACGATAGGCCGTGTCGACCTCTTTCTGGCTCGCACAATAGGCATCAAAATCCGCCAGGCAGAGGTAGGGATCCGTGGAGGTCCAGCTGTTCTTCAAATCCTGCAGCACCCCGTGTTCGCCAGGCGTGAAATAATCGGAACCGATCCACTCGACCAGGGTGCGCAGGTGGGCATTCGCCTGCAGGATATCCTGCGGATCGTATCCGCCCTTCCATAGCGCCTCCACCTCCTCCACGGTCTTTCCGAAGATGAAAATATTGTCGGCACCGACTTCTTCCAGGATCTCCACGTTGGCCCCGTCGAGCGTACCGATGGTCAAGGCACCATTGAGCGCCAACTTCATGTTTCCAGTACCGGACGCCTCCTTCCCCGCGGTCGAGATCTGCTCGGAAAGGTCGCCGGCGGGGATAATCTTGCTCGCAAGGGACACCCGGTAATTCGGGAGAAAAACCACCTTCAACTTGTCCTGGATGCGCGGATCGTTGTTGATGAGTGAACCGGCAGCGTTGATCGCCTTGATGATGTTCTTGGCGAGCACATAACCCGGCGCGGCCTTGGCCCCAAAGACGAATACGCGCGGATGGATATCCAGGTCCGGATCTTGCAGCAACTGGTGGTACAGGGAAAGAATATGCAGCAGGTTCAGGTGCTGGCGCTTGTATTCGTGCAGGCGCTTGATCTGCACGTCAAACAGGGCATCCGGGGAAACCGACACCCCGCAGAGGTCCTCTATAATGCCGGCCAGGCGTTGCTTATTCGCATGCTTGATCGCCATGTATCGCTCGCGGAAATCGGGATCCTCGCGAAGCGGTTCCAGGTCGCGGAGGTGATCGAGATCCTTAATCCATGTATCACCGATCTTTTCCCTGATGAGATCCGATAAGCCATGATTGATCGAGAGCAACCAACGGCGGGGGGTGATGCCGTTCGTCTTGTTATTGAACTTGCCCGGGTACATCTCATCGAAATCACTGAACAGGTTGCTGCGCAAGAGGCGCGTATGCAAAGCAGCTACCCCGTTCACGGAAAAACTACCGACAACCGCGAGATGCGCCATGCGCACGTGCTGTACCGGGCCCTCCTCGATCAGCGACAAGGCACTGATTTTACCCGCATCCCCCGGCCAGTGGGCCTTCACCGTTTTAAGAAAGCGACGGTTGATTTCCAGGATCAACTGGATGTGGCGGGGCAGAACACGCGAGAAGAGCGGAACGCTCCATTTCTCCAGGGCTTCCGGGAGCAGGGTGTGATTGGTATAGGCGAAGGTACGCGTGGTGATATCCCAAGCCGCTTCCCAAGACAGGTCGTTCTCATCATGCAGGATACGCATCAGCTCGGCAACGGCAATCGCCGGGTGGGTATCGTTTAACTGCACACAGACTTTCTCGGGGAAACCTTCCCACTCCCCGTTGGATACCCGGTAGCGGCGGACGATGTCTTTCAGGGAGCAGGCCACGAAGAAATACTGCTGCACCAGGCGAAGCTCCTTCCCGTTCTCCGTTTCGTCGTTCGGGTAGAGCACCTTCGAGATGGTCTCGCTTTCATTCTTCACACGCAGGGCTTCATCGTAGCTCCCGGCGTTGAAAATATCGAAATCGATATCCCGGGTCGCCTTCGACTCCCACAGCCGCAGGAAATTCACCGAGCCGAGTTCGTAGCCACAGATCGGAATATCGTAGGGCACGCCACGCACGGTGCGGCCGTGGACCCACTGCGGCTTGTGCTCACCGCGATCATCAAAGACCTGCTGCACCTCGCCATAGACCTGGATATCCTGGATGTGCTCCGGGCGGACGATGTCCCAGATATCCCCGTAGGGCATCCAGGAATCCGGATGCTCGATCTGGTAGCCGTTCTCAAACGCCTGCATGAAGAGGCCGAACTCGTAGCGGATGCCGTAACCAATGGCTGGAAGATCGAGATTGGCCATGGAATCCAGGAAGCAGGCCGCGAGCCGGCCGAGGCCGCCATTGCCCAGGGCCATGTCGTATTCCTCCTCGATGAGATCCTCGAGTTCCTGGCCGAGCTCCGCGAGCGCATCGCGCATGGCGTCATACAAGCGGGCATTCTCCAGGTTGTTCGCGAGCAGCCGACCCATGAGGTATTCCATGGACAGGTAATAAACTCTTCGCGCATTTTCATGATAATGCCGCTGCTGCGTCTCGAGCATGGCTTCCACGACGTGCTCGTGCACCACCTTGCAGGTGACACGCCACCAGTCACGCCGCGTGGCGACTTCCTGGGGTTTTGCCAGGTACAGGCGGATTTTATCGACCAGTCGCTCCTTCAGATTTTCTGCGGAGATCGGTTCCTTTTCAAGTGCCACCGTCATGCGCTGCTAGTCCTGCCGCTCGAAGAACATGAGGTGCTGCCAGGGCAACTTGTCGTAGGACTCCACGAGCTTGAATCCGCTGGCCGTATATTCCTTCATGATCTGCATCTTGCTCATCTTGTGGTCGGGCTTGATGGGAACGGTCGTGTCTTCCTCCCGGTATTCAACCAAGGCGACGCGTCCCCCCGGCTTGAGACTCTTGCGAATGTGGGCGAGCATGGCCTTCGGCTCCCAGAATTCATGGTAGACGTCTACCATGAGCAGGAGGTCGATGCTGTTTTCCGGCAACTTGGGATCGTTGTCACCGCCCAGGATGGGAACGATAATGCCGTCCTTAATCTCGGCCTCCTTGCGACGCTGCTCAAGGAAATCCAGCATCTCCTGCTGGATGTCCACCGCATAGACCTTGCCGGCTTCGCCCGTGAGTTTTGCCATGGTGAGGGTATGGAAGCCGTTCCCACAGCCCATGTCGCAGATGCTCATGCCCGGCTTGATCTTGAGGGCGGTCACCATCTCGCTCGCGGCCTCTTCCCGCTCGCGGGTGGTCCGCGTCAACCAGGCGGCCCCTTTCCAATGCATGGTAAAGGCGACCTTGCGCCCATGAAAGACCGGGGCTTCTTTTCCAGCCTGTTGACCGGATGCACCCGATACAAAAAGGGCCACCAAGCAACATGTTATCCAGGTTCTCATTTCAACTCCAGGGATTTGATCCATACATTCCGAAAACATACGTTGTTCTTGTGATCTTGCAAACAGGCAAAAACGAATAGGTAAACCCCGGAATACATGCATTACACGATCACGACGCATTGATAGCAGATGCAAGATACGCGTCCATCGTTAAATGGATGGGGATGGACAAACTTCTTCCACATTTCTGTAGCAGACGCGCATTCGCAGGGCTACATTTTACCGGATGAAGACTGGGCTCATCGTCGCTGCATGTGGGATCTTTCTCTGCGCCTGTTCACG
>JAPYUI010000041.1:4769-12724 GCA_029936175.1 Kiritimatiellia bacterium | reverse complement strand
TGCAATGCGCCGCGCTGCAGACGAATGGGGTCCTTGTCGCGATCAACATCTACGAGGCTCCGCTTCCCGATCAGCCCTTCCGGGCCTTGAAACTATACCTCACCAACAAGGATAGTGAGCTGGAGGCGGAGGAACTCCTCCGCCAGATGGTTCAACCCTTTGCAACCCGTCTCTTCGACAACGGGGCCGAACTGTGGCAGCAGCTTCAGGATGGGGAGGTGATCGAGGATATCCTCCACCTCGATCTCAAGACCCACGGGATCTCCCTGACCGTGCGCGGGACAAGCAATCGATGGGAGACGATTTCATACGACTTGATCACGGCCGCGGAACAGGAAGCCATGCGGAAAATATATTTTCCATGATCCTGCAGAGGATCCTCGCGAGCAGCAGCCCAGACATCCCGCCGGAGCTCTTCCTCGTCCTCGGGTTTGGCGCCGGGGCGATCATGCTCTGCATTGCGATCAACAAAAAGCGCATGCAGCGCCTGATGGCCGACCTGCCGACCTCCAGGACCGACGGGGTGTTCATCGGCTTCAACGAGTTGAAAGGCAAGACTCGCTGTGACCGGGCCCTCACCAGTTTTCTCGCGGAGGCCGCCTGCGTGCACTATCGTTATTCGGTCGAGGAACACTGGTCGCGCATCGTCACCGAGTCCTATACCGACAGCAAGGGCAAGCGCCGCACCCGCACCCGGCGGGAAAGCGGATGGAAAACCGTGGCCGATGACGAGCAAATGGTTCGGTTCCGGCTGGAGGATGAATCCGGGGAGATCCGGATCCTGCCCCAGGGGGCAAAGATTGACCCCTCGCGGATATTTTCCCGCACCTGTGGACGCCGCCATCCCCTGTACTACAGAAAAGGTCCGCGCCGGGCTGTATCAGATTCGGACCACCGGCGACGCTTCACCGAGTACGGCATCACCCTCGATACACCGATCTACGTGCTCGGCCAGGCACGGGAGCGCTCGGACATGGTCGCAGCGGAAATCGCGGCGGACCGTGACGCCCCGCATTTCCTGATTTCAACCCGAAGCGAAGAGGAGCTTCGCCAGCGAAAACGCAGCGGGTACTGGGGCCTCTCGATCTTCGGCCTGGTCTTCACCGTGGGAGGCCTCATGTTGCATGACCACTGGCGCTACGCCAATCCAGGTCGCATCCCGGAATACCTGCTCGCGGGGGGAAGCTACCTGCTCATCTGGCTCATCAGCTGGATCTGGATGGCGACCAACAGCTTGATCAGCCTCAAGAACCGCGCCGAACAGGCCAAGTCCCTGATCGACGTCCAGCTCCTCCGTCGGCACGATTTGATTCCTCAACTGGTCGAATGCGTGAACGCGATATCGAAACATGAAAAAGGGTTGCAAAGCCGCCTCGCCGAGCTCCGCTATCAACCAAAGCTTGATTGGGCGACCCCTTTTCCAGACAGTGAACCCCTGCTCACCGGCCTACTCGAAGCGTACCCGGAACTCCATGCGAGCGAGGCCTATCTCGGGCTTCACCAGGAATTGATCGACACCGAGAACCGCATCGCCCTCGCCCGCAACTACTACAACGAGATCGCCAGCTTCTATAACACCCGCCAGGAAATTTTCCCGGATCGCCTGCTTGGCCGGATGCTCGGCGAGCGGCAGTTCAAACTCCTCGGGGCCGAGCGGGAAGAGCGGGACCCGGTGAACCTCGCCACGGAGGATTGAATGGGGTTCCTGAGGAATAAAATGAAGGGGTAAAAATGGTGGAGGATAACGGGATCGAACCGATGACCTCCTGCATGCCATGCAGGCGCTCTCCCAGCTGAGCTAATCCCCCACCTTGAGGACTTATTTTTCGCGAAATGCGAAGGACCATACGTACGCGTAGTTGACGGGGGTGTCAACCCCGGGATAGAGGATTTAAATCGCATGAAAGACACACACGAACGCAAGGTTGAGCTCCCGCTACGCTGGCCGAGCCCCCGGTTAAACATTGTCCTGGTGGAACCCAGGATTCCACCGAACACCGGGAATATCGCCCGGCTCTGTGCGGCGACGGGGACGACCCTGCACCTGGTCGGTCCACTGGGTTTCCGCCTGGACGACGCGGATCTGAAACGCGCGGGGCTGGACTACTGGTCGTCGGTGGATGTGAAGACCTACGACAACTGGAAGATTTTTTCCGATCAGGTCATCACCCCGGAAACCCGCATGCACCTCTTGAGCACCGCCGGCAAGAAAAGCTGCTACGATGTTGCTTATGCGCCGGGGGATTACCTGCTGTTCGGGAGCGAAACGGACGGCCTTCCCGAGGTCCTGCTGGAGCAGTATCCGGAAGCGATCATCCAGATCCCCATTCGGACGGATCACGTGCGGTCGCTGAACCTTGCCACGGCGAGTGGGATCGTGTTATACGAGGCACTCCGCCAGATAAATTTGGGCGAAAGTTGAACAAATTCGGATCAAGCAGGTCGAAGAATGCAGCATAACGCAGGAGTCTAACACCATGTCCACAACAGGAATAGAAATCATCAACGAACAGGTCCAGGAACACATGCCCTTCGTTGCCGATGTGCGCCGGGAAATGGCCCGGGTCATCGTGGGACAGGAATATCTCATCGACCGGCTGATCATCGGCCTGCTCGCCAACGGTCACCTTTTGCTGGAAGGGGTTCCCGGGTTGGCCAAGACCCTCTCGGTGAAGACCCTCGCGACGCTGCTGCGGGTGGACTTCAGCCGGATCCAGTTTACCCCGGATCTCCTTCCCGCCGACGTGGTCGGCACCCTGGTCTACAACCCAAAGGAAGGTACTTTCACCACGAAGAAGGGGCCGATCTTCGCGCAAATCGTGCTCGCCGACGAAATCAACCGCGCCCCGGCAAAGGTTCAAAGCGCCCTGCTTGAGGCGATGCAGGAACGCCAGGTCACCATCGGCGACCAGACCTATCCCCTCCCCTCGCCCTTCCTGGTGATGGCCACGGAAAACCCGCTGGAGCAGGAAGGCACCTACCCGCTTCCGGAAGCCCAAGTGGACCGCTTCATGCTCAAGCTGCGTATCACCTACCCGTCGATGGATGAGGAACGCAAGATCATGGATGCCATGGCGGTAACGGATAAGCAATTCGACATCAGCCCGACCATCGAAGCCGAGGCGGTGATGCGTGCACGCAAGGTCGTTGACCAGGTGTACCTCGACGACAAGATCCGCGAGTATATCCTCAGCATCATCTTCGCCACCCGCGAACCGGAAAAGTACAACCTGCCCCTCCAGGATTATATTCGCTATGGCGGTTCGCCCCGGGCCACCATCAACCTCGCGATCGCAGCCCGCGCACACGCGTTCATGATGGGTCGAGGGTACGTAACCCCCCAGGATGTGAAAAGTATCGCACCCGATGTTCTACGCCACCGCCTCATCGTGACCTTTGAAGCCGAAGCGGACGAATTGACCTCCGACGACATCATCGCCCGCATCCTGAACGAATTACCGGTTCCCTGAACCATGCAATGGATCCAGGACAACGCGTCTCTGGTATTGATCGCTACAGGACTGGTGCTACTCATCCTCGCAGCGATGCTGCTGGTGCTGCTCAACCGTCGAAGGAACAGGTACGACGGCGACGAACTGCCCCTGCCGACCACGACCCAAACGCTGCTGCGGAAAGATATTATCCGCAAGGTACGCAGCATCGAAATTCACACCCGGCACATCGTGGATGACGTCTTCGCGGGCCAATACAACAGTGCCTTCAAGGGCCAGGGAATGGAATTCCAGGAGGTCCGCGAATACTCTCCCGGCGACGACATCCGGGACATCGACTGGAATGTCACCGCGCGCATGAGCCAGCCCTTCATCAAGAAATTCCGCGAAGAGCGCGAGCTCACGGTCTTTCTCATGGTCGATGTCAGTGCCTCCATGTATTTCGGAAGCCACGGAAAAAGCAAAAAGGAAGTCGCGGCTGAAATCACCGCCCTGCTGGCCTTCTCGGCGATCAAGAACAACGACAAGGTGGGCCTGATCCTCTACACCGATGAAGTGGAGAAGTACGTACCGCCGGGCAAGGGCGCGCGACACGTCCTGCGGGTGATCAGCGAGGTCCTGGAGTACGCACCCAGGAGCCGCGGCACGAACATCGAACCGGCCATTGACTTCCTGAACCACGTTTCGAACCGAAAGAGCGTTGTCTTCCTGGTCAGTGATTACCTCGCGGGGGACACGTTCCTCCGCCCACTGACCGTGACCGGCCGACGACACGATGTGGTCAGCATTATCTTTGGTGACAAGCACGAGGAAAGCCTTCCGCGAGTGGGCCTGATCGAGTGGCAG
Source organism: Kiritimatiellia bacterium (assembly GCA_029936175.1). Lineage (GTDB taxonomy): Bacteria > Verrucomicrobiota > Kiritimatiellia > SS1-B-03-39 > UBA6053 > JAPYUI01. Next base: position 8,426 of record JAPYUI010000041.1, on the reverse strand, counting down.
GACCTGGAAGACGGAAGGCGTTACCTGATTGACACCTCAAACAGCCTGACCCGCAAGCGTTTTCAAAGCCTGCAGGCGCAGCGACGGGATCACCTGCTCCGCAACTTGGCACGCAACAACATCGACGCAATCGAAATAGATGCCAGCGATCCGGAATACGACCGGGTCTTCGTGAAATTTTTTCGCATGCGTACCGCGAGGATGAAGACACGATGAACATCCGTGTACGCTTCATCCTGTTGATCGGCCTGCTCGGCCTCTCGGCCTGTGACCGACAGCACGAGAAGGCCACCTTCATCCCGGCGGGTGACCTGGATAGCCCGGTCACCGGCCTGGGGGAAGGCATCGCGGTTGGGGACGTCATCAATGTGCGCGTATCCGTGTACCACCCACCGGAGGGCTTGATTACCACCCCGGAAATCGACCACCCACCGGAGCTGGTCGTTCGCAGCCGAAACTCCAGCACCCAGGCCTTTGACGAGCAGCATGCCGTGACACAGATCGACTACACCCTGACCTCCTACCGGGTCGGCAAACATGCACTCAGCACCGGTACGGTTACCTGTGTGATCAGTGGAGCCGCGCACCTGAAGGCGGATTTCCCCGAGCAGTATATCCAGGTGACCAGCGTACTCGCAGATGACCAGGAAACCCCGGCCGAACTCCGCGATATCCACCACCCCAGGTCCCCCATGCCCTGGCTGTTGCTCGCAATCGCGGCGATCGTCCTGGTGGCCATTCTACTCGCCGTCACGATCGCGTTCCTGGTCAAGAAACCTTCCTCGGAACCCACGCTGCCGCCCCCCCCGCCTCCACACGAGCTGGCCATCGCCGCCTTGATCCGGCTCAAGGGCAGCGGATTGATCGAGAAGCGTGCGTTTGAACCCTTTTACGTCAAGGTATCCGACATCCTGCGAACCTATATCGAGCGGCGATTCGGCCTGGATGCACCGGACATGACCACGGAAGAATTCATGCATGAGGCCGGTCGATCACTCATCCTTTCCCCGGATCAACAGCAGCTGGTCCATCAGTTCCTAGGGGAATGTGACCTGGTCAAATTCGCCCGGCTGGAGCCCGCGGAAGAAACCATGCAGCGCGTGCTCGAATCCGCGCAACATTTTGTCGAGGAAACACGCCCGAGAGCCAAATCATGAGGCCGATGTATCCATGGCTGCTCGGACTGCTCCTGCTGGTGCCCCTGATGACCTGGCTGCGCTACCGCCGCTCGAGTTATTCCAGTGCGGGCTATAGCGAAGGCGACATGCTGGCACGCATGCCCGCCACCTGGTCCGTTGCGCTGCACCGCCTGCTGCCGGTGCTGTACATCCTTGGCCTCTGCGCCCTGATCCTCGCGATCGCCCGGCCGCGCCGCGGACTGGAGGAGAGTCGCTCCGAAACGGACGTGGTCGACATCGTGCTCGTGGTCGATGTTTCCGGATCCATGCAGGCCATGGACTTTGCGACAACGACCAAGCTCGACAATCGCCTTGATGCGGCCAAGGAGGTGATCCGGGAATTCATCCAGACGCGCCCAGGCGATCGCCTGGGCCTGATCGGCTTCGCTGCCCTCCCCTACACCCTGGCCCCGCTCACCCTGGATCATGCCTGGCTGGAGGAGCAGGTGGATCGCCTGGAAATCGGCATGGTCGACGATGGAACCGGCATAGGCGTCGCCCTCGCCTCAGCCGTCAACCAGCTCAAGGACCAGGAAATCCTGACTAAGATCGTCATCCTGCTGACCGACGGCATCAACAATACCGGTTCGATCTCACCCGTGAACGCGGCCCAGGCCGCCCAGGCCAAGGGCGTCAAGGTCTACACCGTGGGTGCCGGCGCGGATGGCCGGGTAAAGTTCCCGGTAAAGGATATCCTCGGCCGGACCCGGTACCAGTGGGAAGAATCCAAGATCGACGAGAAAACGCTCAAGGAAATGGCTGAGCTGACAGGAGGTAAATATTTTCGCGCCCGCGACCGGGATTCCCTTAAATCAGTCTACCGCGAAATCGACGAGATGGAGCGCACGGAAATTGAGATCGAGCAGTACACGCGATACGAGGAAAAGTTCCTGCCCTTCGCGGCCATCGGGATACTTTTGCTGCTCCTGGAGCGTATCCTGGGCTTGGGACGACTGGGAAGGCTGCCCTGATGCATTTTGCCAACCCACAACTCCTGCACCTGCTCTGGCTGCTCATCCCGCTCGCTCTCTACCTGTTCTGGCGAATCCAGCGACGTGCAACCCTGCTCAAGCGTATCGGCGACCCAGCAATCCTGCGCACGATCATGCCTCTGTATCACCCCAAGGCCGAAGGTCGCCGCAACGCGGTATGGCTCCTCGCGGTCGGCCTGGTGATTTTCGCCCTCTCGCGCCCGCAGTGGGGCTATCATCTCGAAGAGCTCAAATCACGTGGCCTGGACATGATGATCGCGCTCGACACGTCCAACAGTATGCTTGCAACGGACATCCAGCCCAAGGCAAGCATCAGTCGACTCAAGCTGGCCCAGTACGGGCTCGCCGATCTTTCCAAGAAACTGCATGGCGACCGAATTGGCATCGTGGCATTCGCGGGCCGCAGCTTTAAACAGTGTCCACTGACAACCGATTACAATATATTCCGCATGAGTCTCGACGACATTTATGCGGGGATCATTCCCCACCCGGGGACCGCAATCGCCGATGCACTGCGCACCGCGCACGAAAGTTTCGACACGGCCAAGGGCTATGACCGGGTCATCATCCTGATCTCCGATGGGGAAGACCATGAGGCCTCCCCCGAAAAGGTGATTGAGGAACTGAAGGCAAAAAACATCAAGGTGTTCTGCCTGGGTGTCGGCACCCTGGATGGCGAACTGATCCCCATTGAGGGCAAGGATGGAAATACGCAATTCCTGAAGGGCGGCAACGGCCAGGTGGTGAAGACCTCCCTGAACGAGAGCTACCTCGAACGCGTTGCCGTGGAAACCGGGGGACAGTACATTCGCTCGCTCCCGGGAGATTTCGGCATTGACCGCATCTACGAACAGGGCATCCTGAACCTGAAACGCGACGAGCAGAGTTCCCGGGTAATCAAGAGTTACAGCGAACGCTTCGTTTATTTCCTGGTCGGGGCCTTTATCTTACTCGTTTTTGAGTCTATGATGAACAAACGTACGCGGAGACCGCTCTAAACCTATCATGCGCAAGCTCATAGCCACTATCCTGATTTGTGGATCGGCAGGATCGGCCGCCGCAGAGTCCTTCTATGCCCTGATGAAGGAAGGGGCGGGGCATTATAAAAGCGGCGACCTGCAGAAGGCCCAGGAAACCTTCGCCAACTCCATGGCCCTGGCGACCAACGAGACGCAGCAGCTCAACCTGGCCCAATATAACCTCGCCAACACCCGACATCGCCTGGGCAACTACCAGGATGCAACAGCGCTGTACGGACATGCCCTCAACCATGAAGACGCATATGTACGTTCGGATGCCTTTTACAATCGCGGGCTGAGCCTGTTTGAACAGTCCAGGGCCACCGAGGAAGCGGACCAGCTCGACGAGGCGATCATGCAGGTGAGCACCGCGATGGGAATGTTCGAGCAATCGCTGGAGTTGAACGCTGATGGGCGAGACGCGAAAACAAATCTCGAACTCGCCTACCTTCGTCATGAGGCCCTGCT
>JAPYUI010000041.1:0-4669 GCA_029936175.1 Kiritimatiellia bacterium | reverse complement strand
CAGAACGGGGAAGAGGACCCACAGAATCAAGACCAACCCGAGGAGGGCCAGCCGGGTGAAGAACAAAAGATGACCCCGGAAGAAGCGGACATGTTACTGGATGCCTTGCGGGAAAAGGAGAAGGCCGATCGCGCTCGATTCCGGATGCGGTACGGAAGTCCGCCCAACTACCCCGTGGAAAAGCCCTACTGACATGCGACCCCGCTTTCCCAAGGGCTGGGTCCTCCTCAGCTTCCTCTCGGTGACCAGCACCTTCGGGCTGGAGGTGGAGTTCGCGGTGGAACCCCCGGTAATCCGGCAGAACGAATCTGCCATAGCAACGCTCAAGATTTATGGAAATTTCAATCCGACCCCGCCGCGCATGATGGAACATATTGCCGATTTCGATGTGCGCACCCTGCGCTCCCAGCGAACCAGCATCAACGGCAAACTTTCCTACACCTACATGTACCAATTGATGCCGCGAAAACAGGGGTCGTTCACGGTCGGCCCCTTCACCTACCGGCATGGCCGCGAAGTGGTGGAACTCCCTGCGCGTCCCTTGAAAGTTGTGGGCGTCGGCGAGAGGACCGGATTGGAGATTAAGGATTCCGACCTTATTTTTGCCCGCATGACCCTGAGCAACACCAACGTGTACACCCATGAATTCTTTGATGTGGACGTGACCATTTACTACCGCTCACTCCGACTGAGTGGCGAGATCGACCTGGTCGGACTCGAGGTTCCCGGGATCAATTTCGGTGGCTGGCGAAGCCTGCGTAGCGCGCCGGAAATGATCCAGGGCCATCGGTACAGCGTTTCCCGTTTCCGGAGCAAAGCCAAGGCGATTTCAGCCGGTACCTTTGAGTTGAGGCCGACCGTCCGGCTCGAAATCCTGGTCAGTAGCCAGTTTTCCTTTTTCGGTGAACAGAAATCCCTGGAGCTGGTCACCCAACCGGTGAGCGTCACGATTCAAGCCCCACCGGAGATCGGTCGGCCCGACTCGTACCGGGGAGCGGTGGGCACGTTTATCTTTACTGCGGAGGTACAACCCCTCGAACTGAACGAGGGTGACCCGGTAACCATCCGCATGGTACTTAAGGGCAAGGGCAATCTGGATACAGCCCGCCCGCCACTGATCGAGGATGAGTCCAATTTCAAGGTGTACGACGTAAAGCTGATGGATGACAAACTCACCGAGAGCAAGGATGCCGGTCAGCGTATCTATGAACAGGTTGTGATCCCCCGCAATCCGGATGTCACGGAACTTCCAGCACTCATCTTCAGCTACTTCAACCCCGAAACCGCCCGCTATGAGGAAGTCACGCGCGGACCTTTTCCCATGACCATTACCGCCGCCTCCAACCAGGTAGCGCGCATGGTGGGCCCCATGCTTCATACCGCGAACGACAAGCTCATGCTCGGTGAGTACATCGAACACCTCAAGCCACTTCCAAAGCACTGGCAGCGCATCGACCAGGCCAGGTGGCTGAGTTCACCCGCCGTTCTGGGCGCACAGGCCCTTCCCTCCCTGCTCGCCCTGTACTGCCTGGTGCTGGGCCGGAGGCGCGAGCGGTTGCGCACCGACGTGGACAAAGCACGCAAGATCGAGGCTCCGAAGGTCGCACGTACGGCGATCAAACAAGCCCAGCAAGCGATCAAGGAGCACGATGCCGCAGGATACTACGAGGCGGCCTCCGAGGCCTTGACCGGCTATCTTGCCAACCGCTTGAACCTGGGAGCCGGTGAAGTCACCCCGGCAAAACTGCGCGAAAAAGTCGACGCAGCACATCATACCGCCCTACTGGATCAGTTGCAGGTGCATTACGAATCCTACGAGACGCGTCGCTTTAGCCCCGTCGGGCTTTCCGGGGTGGACACCCGCGAACTGGAGAAGGACCTCGAAAGGTTAACCGCCGCGCTAAAAGCCTGCGAAAAGGTGAAGTTGCGATGAGCGGTCTCCTTCGACCACTGCTCGCTGGTCTCCTGATCGCCACAGGTGTTTCCGCGGGATTGAGCCTGGATCAAGCCCAGTCCCATTTCATCGAAGGCAAGCAGCACTACGAGGCGCAGGAATTCGAACAGGCCATCCAGCAATACCAGGCGATTCTACAGTCAGGATATTATGCGCCTGAACTGTTTCACAACCTGGGCAATGCCTTTTTTCGCACCGGCGATGTGGGCCGGGCTATTTTAAATTACCGCCGGGCCAAACGCCTCGCGCCCATGGACTCTGCGGTCGAGGCGAATATCCAATTCGCCCAGAAGCAGACGGGCGCCGTGATACCCAAAACGCCTATTTGGCAGGTACCGATCCAGCTGGTTTCACAAGGGACCTGGCTCATCGGCCTGGTCGCTGCCTGGTGGGCCTGTATGCTTGCGCTGAGTGCCTGGTTATGGACAGGCAGAAACGCTGCAGGACTGAAACACATCTGGGTGAGCCTCGGCTGCCTGATCATCGTATTCGGATCTGGCCTCATACTCAGCGCACAAATCGAACGGAAACGCGAAGTGGTCGTACTCGCCGACCAAGTTGAAGCCCTTTTCGCTCCACATGCCGGAAGTGTCGCACATTTCAGCTTGCCCGAGGGCTCCCTGGCCACCATGCTTGAGCAAGGTGAGCGCTGGGTGAAGATCCGGTCCGGGAAGGATCGCGGTTGGATTCCGGCCCACACCTGTGAAGCCACAATCCCCTGGTGACACCTTGGATGGCTGATGACGCGAGATGGCTAAAACGCATAAACAAATCGACTATACGAAGAGCAAATACCACAACCCCAAGTACCGGCCACGGGCCTGGCTCTGGTGGATTGCCTTTCTATTCGCCGCGGGGGGCGGCGCCCTGTACTACTATTTCACCGAGGTGGTGGAATTCGATCCAACCAGTGATATGAAGGGCATTATCGCCCTGGTCGTCGCCGGGGTCGGGGTCGGGGTCTGCACGATTTCCGCGACGGCCCACCTGTGGTTTCGGCGCTAAACAACTGCGCAAGCAATCCCCCCGGCGCGGTCTCGTGGTCGTGGAAGGCAGCTACCCGTATGCACGTTCGACATCCTGGCTGATGGCGGTCAACGTCTCGTAGGCAATGGTTCCCGCCCAGCCCGCAATTTCATCGGCCCATAATTCATCACCGCCCTGTCGACCGATGATGACGACCTCCTCTCCTTCAAGGATTCCACTGTTCGGCCCGAGGTCCAGGGTCACCCAGTTCATGCTGATGCGTCCAACGACGGGACGACGGGTGCCGCGCACCAACACAAACCCCCTGTTGCTGAGGGAGCGGAGAAAACCATCCGCGTACCCTACGCTGATCGTCCCTATGTCGGTTTCGCACTCAGTACGATACGAAGAATAATAACCCACGGGCACGCCGGCGGCCACGGTCTTGACCTGCATCAGGTAGGCCTTCCAGGTCAGCCAGGGCCGCGTGCGGATGCGCATGCCCAGCTCGCTGCTGCCGTAGCCGTAGAGAAGAATGCCTGGCCGGATGGCATCCAAATCCCATTCTTCATGAAACTGGATCGCACGACTGCTGGACAGGTGCCGCATCAAGCGCCTCCCGCAGGCCGCTTCCGCAACATCTACCGCCGCCATGAAGCGTTCGTATTGCGTCCGGGCCAACTCCGGTCGACGTGGTTCAACGGTAGCAAAGTGACTGCACAGGCCTTCCAGATGAAGCCCTTCTTCCGAGGAGAGCCTTTGAATCTTCCGGTTCAGGTTATCGGTGCTAAGACCCAGTCGACCCATTCCCGTGTCGATCTTCACATGAACCGGCAACACGATACGCGAGGCCCGTGCGGCCTCAGCAAGCATGAGCCCCTGCCGGAGACTCATGACGACCGGGGTGATGCGATGGGCCAGGGCCTGCGACACATCGCCCGCCTCGATAGCGCCCAATAAGAGAATCCCCGCATCGGGCGCATGCCGCCGCACCTCCAAGGCTTCGTGCAGGTACGCCACCGCGAACCAGCGAATACCTTGCGCAGCAGCCTCGGCAACCACGGGCCCCAGCCCATGTCCATAGGCGTTGGACTTCACCACGAAAATAATTTCCGTCGAGGGTTTCAAGGCATCCCGCAGCGCATGGATGTTGCGGGCCAGACCCGACACCTGTACCTCCACTCGACAGCGTTTCATAGGCCCTGTTCTTACAGCATCCCCTTCAGCAGGGCAAAAAGAACTTGATAACAAAGCGGCTATGATTTAAAAGGAATTTAGCCATGAGTGTGAGTATTGATCGAAGACCCGCCGGTAAATATGACATTCAAATCACCAAGGATGATTATATCCTCCTGGGTAAAATCGCCAAGCGACTGGGTCGACATGCAAATCCGGCTGCTCTCTACACCCAGTTCGCCGAACGCTACCTGCCTAAATTTTCGGCCATGATAGAAGCCGACGAAGCACCCGGGGAATGCGAAGCCGGTATCCCGGGACCGTATACCAAGTTAAGCGTTCGCATACCGAACGAGGTTAAAACGGCCATGGATGAGCTCGCCGTCAAACTCGACTGGGATTTCCTGAAAGTTGCCTTGTTTCTCGGTCATCTGGGTGTCCGTGACATCATGACCGGTGACGGTCCGCTCGCCGGCAAGGCGTTTTAACGAGTGGTTCCGGGATAGCGGCTTTCTACCTTCCGGGATAGCGGCTTTCTACCTTCCGGGATAGCGGCTTTCTACCTTCCGGGAT
>JAPYUI010000503.1 GCA_029936175.1 Kiritimatiellia bacterium | reverse complement strand
GTCGTACAGGGCGAGCACCTTGTCGGTCGCCACGCCTTTCCATTGCCCCATGCGGACGGCCCGGAAACGGCTCCATCGCCAGAAGAGATAAGCATGCTGTTTCTGCCCGTCCCGGTCGCCCCGCAGGATCGGTGCGAAGGAGATCCCGTCGAGGTCACCCGGGGGGGCGATCCCCGCAAGTTCACAGGCGGTGGGCAGCCAGTCCCAGAAGGCGCTGACGTGATCGCTCACGCCGGGTTGCACCGTGCCCGGCCACCAGGCGATCATGGGCACGCGGATGCCGCCCTCGTGCAGGGAGCGCTTGTATGCCTTGAGGGGGCCATTCGAGTCGAAGAAATCGACCCGGTGTCCGCCTTCCTGGTGGGGCCCGTTGTCGGAGGTGAACACGACCAGGGTGTTCTTCTCGATTCCGAGCTCCTTGAGCAGGTCAATGATCCTGCCCGTGTCCTCGTCCATGAGGGTGACCATGGCGGCGAAGCCCTTTTCCGGGTTGGGCCATTGCTCCCGGGCTTGATAGATTCCGTAACCCGGTACTTCCTGCCCATCCTTCTCCACCCGCCCGGCCTCGTTGTTGGTGTGCGGGATCGTCCAGGTAAGATTCAGGTAGAAGGGCTTGTCCGCGTTGCGCCGAATGAAGCTGAGCGCCTCCTCGCTTACCCGCGTGTGCGCGTAGGTCACTTTCTTCGACGACACGTTTCGCTTGCCGCTGTTCACGTTTCCGGGGAGGCGCTCGGCTTCTGTATTGCGATAGAGGACCTCCGGGTAATAGTCGTGGGCGTCACCCTGATCCAGCCACCCGTAAAAGAAATCAAAGCCCTGCCGGTTGGGATGCCCGGTGGAGTCGTTGTGCCCGAGGGCCCATTTCCCGGCCCCCCCGGTCGTGTAACCGGCCTGCTTGAGCAGGGAGGTCACCGTTACCGCCCCGTCGGGCAGGACATGATGGTTGTTCCCCGCGATAGCCGTGTGGCCGGTGTGCTTCCCGGTGAGGAAGACCAGTCGCGAGGGCCGACAAACGGTATGGCCGGCGTAGTGGTCGGTAAAGCGCAAGCCTTCAGCGGCCATCTGGTCGAGGCGCGGGGTTTTGATTTCTTTCTGGCCGTAA
>JAPYUI010000502.1 GCA_029936175.1 Kiritimatiellia bacterium | reverse complement strand
CGGCAGTTGAGCATCAGCACACCGGGTTCAATCTCGACCACCTGGGACTCCGTGGTGTCGTCAAAGGCTCCCGTGCCGACCCGCCATGTCTTCCCGTGGTCCTTCGAGTAGATGATGGTGGAGTGCGGGAGTCGTTTCTTTTCGGGTGAATCCTGATACTGCGCAGGAAACACGATCGTCCCGTTACGCATCGTGATACCTTTCCCCGGCCCCTGCAGGATAAAACACCACTCCGGCCGCTTCACCTGCTCCGTAATGTTGATTGGCCTGGACCACGTGACGCCATCGTCGTCACTGCGCACAAGCATCAACTGGCCGGTTTCTTCCGGTTTCAATCCCGGCCCGGAGCCCCGCCACGAGCGGTTGCCGTGACTCCACGTTGCCGCGACCCAGATCGCGCCGGTGTTTCGGTCAACGAGCACGGCCGGATCGCCGATCCCGTCGTATTTCCACCCCGGGTCATTCCCCATGTCCATGATGATCTTCATCGGTTCCCAGGTTCGCCCGCCATCGGTCGACCGGGACATGCCAACGTCGATATCACCCGGGAGATCTCCGCCACCTCGCCACCGGGCATCGTATACACCGATCAAGGTGCCCTTGTTCGTCGTCGCCAGGCCGGGGATGCGATAGGTCCTTACGCCATCGTCACCGCCGTTCCGCACGGCAACACCTATTCGCTGGATGGACGACGCAGGACCGGGCTTGATCGTTTGGGCATTTGAGAACGTGATTTCCTGGCACGTAACCCCCACCCGATGGTCGATGTTGGCTTTCTTGTTGAGACGGCAGGAAATCCAGACGTAGTTAATGCCTTCCGCCAGGCGGCAGGCATCGGCAGGGCAGGAAAAAACCAAGGGCTTGCTCCCGACCTGTTCCACATCCAGCGATGCAACCAGCCTGCTGGAAAGAAATCGACCTTCCCCGGCCCCGTGTCGCACCTGGAGGGACACGAGGTCGGACCGATCCGTGATGTCGGCAAGGGCGGCGTGCAAGCCGGTCAACGAAATCGGATCCCGTTGCCCTGTTGTCTCGATCTTCAGCTTGAGCAGGGCGGATGCTTCATTCCCGACCAGGGCCGGGAGCGAGAGGGGCACGACGGTAACA
>JAPYUI010000501.1 GCA_029936175.1 Kiritimatiellia bacterium | reverse complement strand
TGCGGGCTATTTGCCGAAGCAGTAGAGGTTTTTCACCCCGCGGAGAAAGAGGTGGTCGTCCACCAGTACCGGGGCGGCGGCGAAACGGTCGTCAAAGGTGGCCTGTGAGACCAGCCGCATACCCGAGGGGGTGACTTCAACCACGTATACACCGCCTTCTTCCCGTAAGCAATAGAGGTGCCCGTTGGCCAGGGTCGGCGAGGCGTAGAACTTGCCGCGGCCCTTTTGGATTTGAAATTCTCCCGTGACGTTGCCGGTCTGGATGTCCAGCAGGGTGATCTGGCCCTTGTCACTCAGGTGGTAGACCTTGCCGTTTACGGTGACCGGTGTCGGCACATCGGAACCGATGCCGTTCTTGGTCCACAGGCGATTGGCCGTGGTGATGTCACCCGTGCCCCCGATCTTGACCCCGGCCAGGTACCCGGCACGACCATAGGGCACGACACAGACCCCGTCGGAAATCGACTGGGAGGCGATCATTCGCCAGTACGCCTTGTTCTCCGGGTTGAGTCCGCCGGAGGTCCAGATGGTGCTGCCGTCACCCACCTTGTGACCGGTGATATGATCCGCACCCCAAATGATCAGTTTGTCGCCGAGCACGGTCGGCGTGGAGTAACTCTGGTGGGTTTCCTTCTCGCAGGCGAAATTGCGATCGACTTTCCAGGCGACGGAGCCGTCCTCCTGCTTGAAGGCAACCACGTACGAGTTCCCTTCGTGCATCACCGCGACGATGACATTCCCACCCGCGAGCACGGGCGAGGTACCCAGGTCCCACCACAGGGAGTCCTCCCCGTATGATTTTTGGAGGTTCGTCTTCCACTTTATTTTTCCACTGAAATCCAGCGCCGCGAGGGTCCCGCTCTTGTAGTAGGTGAAAAGCAGGTTGCCATCCGTGACAACGGATGGATTGCTGCCGCTCCCGTTTTTATGCTTGCCGGGGCGTTGCTTGCCGAGTTCGACCTGCCAGCGCAGGGTGCCGTTCCGGTCGTAACAGAGGGCGCCATCCTGGCCCTCGGTTCCTTTGCCGATGCCGGAGGTTATGAAAATGTTGTCGCCCCAGATGATGGGCGTCGAGCTGCCACGTCCGGGCATTACGGCTTTCCACTT